>JAURNW010000030.1 GCA_030829985.1 Gammaproteobacteria bacterium
AACGTGCATTGATTAAACAAAATACCTTGGCACTACGTAAACAGATGCATTACGATAAACAACACATTAACTAACCCGATGAACCGATCTGTCTCTTAGTTTATGCCGCTCTTTGTCCAAAAGGTTTTGACGACGTACAGCTGCTCAAAATCAATATGGGGACAAGCTTGTTGATTTTATTGGAAGTGTCTATCGTGCTTATCAGTTAATGATGGAGAATCATTTTTTACCCATTGTTTTGTTAAAAAAAGCGACTATAAAAAGTGGTTTGGAAGGTTTGATCGTTTGTGATTTAAGAGCAGCCCCTATGCCAATATCACTTATTAATGAAATACATGACAAAGTCAGACAGTCAGTAGAACATAGTTTAACATTGAACATTGATGAAAACTTATCGCTAGATGATAGTGAATTTAATCAGATGTTTAAAGATTATCTCCCGTCAGAGGATAAGTCTTAAGAGGTATTTATAATTTTCAGTTATATATATTTTACTAGCCAATCATGTCACTGGTAAACGTCGTTGTTTTTTCACTTGGCATATCTTCAATATCCCCTTCTAGTAAACGATCGCGTATGAATAGACTAATATAGTATCTATACTTATCATCCATATGGATAAAACTGATACCAATTAATACGTTTTCTTTGGAAGAGTCGTAGTCGCGCCATAACACAATTGCATTTGTTGCTATCTTTAAATAGTCATCGTCAGTTGGTATATAGAATTCAAATAAAAGTTTTCTGCCTGGTCCAATATCTGATGAAGCGCGTAACTTGGCTCCACTGACGGAGATATTTATTGTTTCAGCAGAGATAAAATTCTCATTGTCATTCAACTTGATTCGCACATTCACATGGACAGCGACTCTATGATCCCAGCGTAACTCTTCAAATTCTTTGTTATTTTCGGTGTTACCACCAATTGCAAATGATAAAGCTAGCGCGAATTCTCTACAGGATGAAAATCTTTTATGAGGTTTCTTTTCCAATGCTTTGAGCATTACTTTTTCAAAACTTTTACTTAAGCCCGGCAAGTATTCGGATGGATTAGTCGGATATTCTTTCAGGTGACAATTAAATAATTCAGGTATTGAACGATACTGCTTGAATGGATGCTCGCCGGTTATCATCCTATACAATGTGATCCCAAGTGAATATATATCCGATCTTGAATCCATATAAGAACAATTGATTTGTTCTGGTGACATATAGGCAGGTGTTCCATTTGGAGTACCCGTTAGTAATGCTTGTTTTTCCAATAGTGTGGCAATTCCGAAATCCATGATCAGGATTTCACCAGCCTGACTGATGCGTATATTGCTCGGTTTTAAATCCAGATGGACAATGCCCTGACTATGGGCATAATCCATACCCCATAACACTTGCTGCATTATTTTAGTTGCTTCAAAAATTGAAAAGGGTGGAGAGGACTTCTTAATCGCATGATCAAGATCTTCACCAACCACCAGCCGCATAACAATTAATACGGACTCATCATGTTCAAGCACATCATATATGGGAACAATACTGCAATGTTCTGCTCTTGCCTGAATCCGAGCCTCATTAATGATGGCTTTGTTATTTTCTATTTGACCGGAACATTGGGCTGCTGATGTTACCTTGATTGCGACATAACGTAATAACTTTTTATCATAAGCTTTATAAACATCACCATATGTTCCCCTACCGATTTTTTCGTGAAATTTATAACGATCGATTGTTTCTCCCTCAAGAGAAATAATATCGTGTTTTATGGGCATGTCTGAATTTGCCTATTAATAAGTTGATTATCCATTTAGTAATATCAAAAAAACATTTAGTGTAGTTATCTATACAAGGACTTTTCGAACAATATTTCAATTAAATTTTGGAATTAAATATTAATCTGAGTCTTACTTACGCCGCCAATTTCTTCTTTTACCAGCTTTGGCACTAAATAGCCGGAACAGTTGGCTTGCATAAATTTAACAAGTTCCCGAGCCTTTTCTATAGTGACATCGTAATGTGCTGCGCCAGCAACGGGATCCAATATATGTAAATAGTATGGAATAACATTATTTTCGACTAAACGTTCTGATAGCATTATTAATGCTTCAACTGAATCGTTAACACCTTTTAATAATACCGATTGATTCAATACTAATATACCAAAGCGTTGCAAAAGGCTAATAGCTTTAGCCACGTCATCATCAAGTTCATTGGCATGATTTGTATGTATAACAAACAATATTGATTTATGATTATTGGTGATCTGTTGGAGTAATGTTGTGGTTATCCTTGCAGGCAAGACAACGGGTAGTCGAGTGTGAAATCGTATACGTTTAATATGATCTATCTGTGATAGAGAAGTGCATATCTCTGTCAAACGGCGATCTGAGAGTGTTAAAGGGTCACCCCCACTTAAGATAACTTCATTAATGCTGTTATCATTTTTTATATATTCAAGTGCTGCATTCCAATGTTGACTCGACGCTGTTGATTCCTGATAAGGAAAGTGTCTTCTGAAACAATAACGACAATGTATGGCACAGGCCGCTGTGGTAATAGACAGAACACGACTTTTGTATTTTTGTAATAAGCCATGCGAGGGCTGAACATCAGATTCAGCCAATGGATCATTAATGAAGCCACTTACTTCACTTTCCTCGTCTATGTAAGGGAAAACCTGTCTTAAAATAGGGTCATTTGGGTCATTGTGTCGTATCCGATTTGCAAAAACATGAGGTACACGAATAGGAAATTGCTCCATGGCCGTATTGCTATAGCCAATCGAATTTGCCACTAATCCTACGTATTCCAATAGCTCGTTAGGATCGCGTATTGCCTGTGCTAATTGCTCTTGCCAAGATAAAGACTGCATAAATTGCTCGGTTCCATGTATTATTGCGCTTTTTTAGAATTCAATTTTTAACAGACTTAACTATATTGGAAAGAGGACATAATGGCGACATACAGCACCAACGAATTCAAACAAGGACTTAAAGTCATGATTGAAAATGACCCATGCTCAATCATTGAGAATGAGTTTGTTAAACCCGGCAAGGGGCAGGCATTTAACCGTGTAAAAATGCGGAATCTCAAAACTGGACGGGTCCTTGAAAAAACCTATAAATCGGGCGAGTCTATTGAGGGTGCTGATGTGATCGACCTGGAGCTGCAATATCTCTACAACGATGGTGAGATGTGGCATTTCATGGATCAAAACAGTTATGAGCAATATGCCGCAGAAGAAACTGCTGTAGCTGATGCTAAACAGTGGATTAAAGGTGAAGAAATGTGTCTTGTGACCTTATGGAATAACGTGCCTTTGTCTGTAGCAGCACCAAATTTTGTCGTGTTACAGGTGACCGAGACTGACCCAGGATTAAAAGGTGACACTGCACAGGGCGGGTCAAAACCGGCAACACTTGAGACCGGTGCTGTGGTTAAAGTACCTTTATTTGTCGAAAATGAAGATCTGCTAAAAATTGACACCCGGATTGGTGAGTACGTCAGTCGAGCTAAAGAGTGATCAAATAACAGCTTAAATACCGGGTCAGAAATATTAGGCTAGTAGTTTTAATCATCAATCCTTAATATCGCTTGGCATGGCATCTGACAATTCATGGCAACCTAGTGCCCACCTGAACATAATAAGAAATAGGGCAAAGCTGCTGCAAGATATTCGTGCTTTTATGGATGTTCGTGGTGTTATTGAGGTAGACACCCCCATATTGAGTCATTACGCTATTAGTGACCCCTATATCCAAAGCCTGACAACGTCTTATGCTGCAGAAAAAAACAGCACGCTTTATTTACATACATCACCTGAATTTTGCATGAAACGGTTACTCGCTGCGGGCTCTGGTGCAATCTACCAATTTGCACATGTTTTTCGGAATGAAGAATCTGGCAGGCAACATAATACTGAGTTCACAATGCTCGAGTGGTACCGGCCCGAGTTTGATTATCATCAACTGATGAATGAAGTTAACGAACTTCTGGTTCATATCGGTTTGAAGAAAGCAGATAAATTGACCTATGCTGAATTATTTCAACGAGTGGTTCAACTTAACCCGCATACGGTTGATATAAATCAATTACAAGCACTTTGCCAACAAGCCGGCTGGGATACAGTTACGGATGATCGTCACGCTTTACTGGATTTCGTATTTTCTGAAATTGTCATAAAGCAACGTAAAAATAATAGTACGCCACTGATTGTTTATGATTATCCTGAATGTATGTCCGCTTTATCAACTTTGAAGGCCGGTAATCCTGTCGTCAGCGAAAGATTTGAGTTGTTTATTAATGGTATGGAGATCGCTAATGGCTTTAATGAATTAACTGATGCCGATGAACAACTACAACGTTTTGAAAATGATCTTGGGGCACGTAAAAAGAAAGGTCTAACGACACCACCCGTTGATAAAAACTTTATAGACGCACTGAAATCGGGTTTGCCTGAATGTGCCGGTGTCGCCATGGGTATTGAGCGATTGTTGATGGTTCTATTTGAAATAGACAAGATAAACGAGGTTACCACGTTCTCTCTGGAAAGAAATTGATCTCTGGTAATTTAATCAACCTAAAAGATTATTGTTCTTTATAATTACACGTTATTTTCTTTGGCTTTTACTCTCACACGAATGTTATTTGTATTTATTGTATTTATATGAAAACTGTCAAAGATATATTTTCTGATACTGGATCTTTAGCCAACTTGATCAGTGATTATCAACACCGTCCAGAGCAGGAAGATATGGCAAACAAGATATTGTCTGCCATATCTGAAGGCGAGAGTCTGGTTTGCGAAGCAGGGACGGGTACCGGTAAAACAGTAGCGTATCTTGTTCCTGCATTACTCTCTAAACAGAAAATAATTGTTTCTACTGGCACACGCCATCTTCAGGATCAACTCTACCAGAAAGATCTACCATTAGTGCTTGATGCTCTGGAGTCATCGGCAACCACCATGGTGTTAAAAGGCCGTGCAAATTATCTGTGTTTGCAACATATGGATATAGCCATTAATGACACGAAAGACCTGAGCTACCAGAACATGTCCGATTTACAAGAAGTTGTGCAATGGTCATCTTCAACCAAAACCGGTGATATTAATGAACTGGGAATGATCGAAGAGAATTCAGTGATACGTTCAAAAATAACGTCAACGACAGAGAACTGTCTTGGTCAATCGTGTCCTGATTATGATGCTTGTTTTGTCTTTAAAAACAGGAAATCAGCACTGGAAGCAGATCTGGTAATTACTAACCATCACTTATTGTTATCAGATATGGGGTTACGAGAGAAGGGGTTTGGTGAAGTATTGCCTTTAGCCGATGTTATTATCTTTGATGAAGCGCACCAGTTACCTGAATTGGCATCAACATATTTCAGCCAGACAATGAGTAGTCGTCAGTTATTGGAATTGATCAGTGATATTAAAACGGCAGACCACGAAGAAGCAGGCGATTTAGAAGAGCTTGCCGGTGCCTTGGCTCGCTTCGAAAAAGCAATACGTGATGTACGACTTGTTTTTAGTCGCAAAGATCAGCGTTTAAACTGGCTTGAAGTTTGGGAAAAATCTTTATTGTCTACTGAACTACCAAAACTGTTATCAGCCTATCAACTGGTTATCGACATCCTTGAAACGGCATCTGGTCGTGGCAAATTACTTGATAATTGCTGGCAACGTGCGAAGGCACATTATAATTATATTGATAGTTACATTGAGACAAATAATGAAGAATCGATCCGGTGGATTGAGATACGCGGGCACCATGTTTATTTAAATCAGACGCCTGTTAATATTTCTGAAACATTTCAGCAACGTCTCAGTGAATACAATGCCACTTGTATATTCACTTCAGCCAGTCTGGCAATAAATGATGATTTTAATTATTACAGCCGACAACTGGGTCTTGAAACGTGTCGTACACAAGTATGGAATAGTCCTTTCGATTACCCAACACAGACTTGTTTGTATGTGCCACTCGATCTACCTGAACCTAACTCACCGGCTTTTTTTGATGCCTTCATTGAAAGAACAATTAAATTACTATCGTATAGCGAAGGTCATGCCTTTGTGTTATTTACCAGTCACCAGGCATTAGCCAAAGCAGCTGAAATATTATCGAAGGCAATTAAATACCCTATTTTCATCCAGGGACATGCACCACGTTCAGAATTATTAAATCAGTTTAGAAACACCAAACATGCTGTATTACTAGGTACCAGTAGTTTTTGGGAAGGCGTTGATGTTAAAGGGGAGGCCCTATCTTTGGTAATTATCGATAAACTACCGTTTGCCAGCCCGGATGATCCTGTATTACAGGCGCGTTTAAATCACTTCAGCAAACAAGGTGGAAACCCTTTTATGGACCATCAGGTACCACAGGCTGCGATAAGCTTAAAACAAGGTGTAGGGCGATTAATTCGTGATATTACAGACCGCGGTGTTTGTGTCATTTGTGATAAACGTATTGTGAGTAAGGGTTACGGAAAGCAAATTATTAAAGCTTTGCCACCAATGCCGATATCGCATGATCTTGAAGATGTGCAACGATTTTTTAATTAGCGTTTTAATACTAGCGTAATACCATCTGCTACTGGCAACATGCTTATCATCACTCGTTCATCTGAATGCAGATGTTCATTAAACTGACGTATAGCAATAGTATCCTCATCTTGTATTTCAAGGTTAACCGGGTATCCTGACCACAACACATTGTCTATAAGGATAACGCCACCTTTCCTGATGAGTTGTAAAGCCCGTTCATAATAATCAATGTATTCAGGTTTATGCGCGTCAATAAAGGCAAAATCATAGGTGTCTGACTGATTACTTTCTATTAGCTTATCCAACGTTGATATAGCCGGACCAATGTGTAAACTGATTTTTTCAGCAAGCCCGGCTTTAAGCCAGTATGATTTTGCAATGGCGGTTATCTCAGAATCGATGTCACAGGCATCAAGATGTCCGTTGTCGGGTAATGCTGTAGCGATACAAAGGCTGCTGTATCCAGTATATACGCCTATTTCTAAAGCTTTGTTAACATTTAATAATGTAATTAAGAATGAGATGAATTGGCCTTGTTCCGGTGCAATTTGCATTCTGGCCAGGGGCAATTTTGCGGTTTCAGTACGACATTCTTTTAATATTTGTGATTCTCGTAATGAAACTGACAACAGATAATTATAGACTGCATCATCAAGTTGTAGACTTTGTCTTGTCATAACAGGGTGTTGATTTTATGAAGTTAGCTAGAGAATATCATGATTAAGTCAATTGAAACGATAAGCAAAGAAAAGATAAAAGACTCCGGCATTATCAAAATAATCCAGATAACAGACACTCATATCCTTGATGACAATGCGCCATCTTTTAATGATTTCGATACATCTGAGAGTTTGAAGCGGGTTCTGGAAGCCATAAGAAAAAATGAGGCTGATGCAGATTTAATCCTGTTGACGGGTGATTTGGTTCACGAAGCTACTGAAACAGCTTATCAAAAATTGGTCGACCATCTGGCAACAACCACTATCCCTATACTTGCTCTGCCTGGTAATCATGATATCCCTGAGAGAATGCACTATGTTATGGGCGCTAATGGCCATGATATGGGCAATCTGATTAAGTTCGATAACTGGCTAGTCATTCTTTTGAATACCTGTATTAAAGGTGAACATAGCGGCGAGTTATCAGTTGCAGAACTTGAGTTTCTGAAAAGTACGCTACAAAGTAATACTGACAAGCATTGTCTAATTGCATTACATCACCACCCGGTATCAATAAATAGTAGCTGGATGGATGCAATGTCTTTAAAGAATGCAGAATCGTTTTTTGATGTAATTGATGAGTTTAATCAAGTTCGCGCGATAATCTGGGGGCACATCCATCAAGAATTTGAATCAGAAAGAGAAGGTGTCAGTCTATTCGGAACACCATCGACTTGTTTACAATTCAAGCCAGGCAGTAATGACTTTGAGATCGATAAGAAAAAACCGGCTTATAGAAGATTGAAGCTTAAAAATGATGGTAAATTATCATCAAAAGTGGTTTATTTAAAAAAATAATACCTATAATTAATATTAATAATAGCTAGTAACACATTGTAATATAACTAATTATTAATAACTTTATTTCTTAAATAAACGGGTATGGCTTGTTCAACTGGAATTGCCTTACCTTCGAGATAGATTGGCTTTGCCAGGGCAATAACATCCACTGCCGATGGAAATACTTCACCATTAAAACCAATTAAATTCTCCTTAAATTTGAGTTGCAGTTCTTTTTCATAGGTTTTCCAACCCGTTCCAGCACCGAACCAATCACCCTGAGTTGGCATAGTCGCATCTAGCACGGAACATACCTTTTCATCGGACATTTGCTGCATTAAGCCCAGCTCATTTTTCATGTAAAGCCCCCAGTATATTTCCTGCATGCGGGCATCAATAGCAGTTGCAACGTGAGTGTATTCATCAGCATAACGCTGCGCCAGTGCATTCAATGTCGAAACTGGGATAACAGGGGTGTTATGCGCAAAGGCAAGGCCTTGTATAACGCCTATAGCAATCCGAACCCCGGTAAATGCACCAGGACCTTGGCCAAAGGCTATCGCGTCAAGATCACTGGTTTGTATATCGGCTTGATGTAACAGGTCATCGATCATTGGCAACAACATCTCAGTATGTCGTCTTGGTGCAACTTCAAAATGATGTATACAAGAATCGTCTATATCAAGTGCAGCAGAACAGGCTTCCGTTGCTGTTTCAATGGCTAATATCTTCATGTACGTATTACAAGGTAATTATTTAACCATAACAATATTTTTTTCGATTTAAAGTACAAAAATAAATCATTATGTGACTTGAGTAACAAAACTTATATATAAATAATACAGTCATAGTTTGTTTCAAGCTTGGCCCAAGCACTCTATAATGCGCAGCATGTTTAATTCTTTTGAAACGATGATTGGTCTACGCTACGTCAGAGCTCGACGTCGCAATCATTTCATATCTTTTATCTCATTAACCTCAATGCTTGGTGTCGGACTTGGCGTGATGGCGTTAATAACGGTGCTATCCGTCATGAATGGATTTGAAAAAGAATTAAAAGAACGAATACTGGGTATGGCTTCTCATGCAACTGTTATGGCAGATGGTGATGTGTTGGATGACTGGCAACCTATAGCAAAGGAGATCATGCATCACCCGGATATTGTTGGTGTTGCACCGTATTTTCATGCTGAAGGGATGTTGGTTCATAATAAACGTGTTAACGGCACGATAATCCGTGGAATCTTGCCTGCTGAAGAACCTAAAGTATCAACTGTAACTGACAGCATGATACAAGGGAATATCAACGATCTAAAAGCAGGGGAATTCAATATTGTTCTTGGAAAGGAACTTTCAAGAACACTTGGTTTAATAATAGGCGATAAAGTAACGCTTATTGCACCTCAGGCAAATGTTACTCCGGCTGGAATTCTACCCAGACTTAAACGGTTTACTTTGGTTGGTATATTTGAAGTCGGCATGCATGAATTTGATAGCGCACTGGCATTAATTCATATGGATGATGCCCTGCGTTTGTTCAGAAAAACCGGGCCTAGCGGTATACGATTAAAAACAAACAATATTCTTAAAGCCCCTGTAATAAGTCGTGAAATTGTCGCTCAACTGCCGGGACATTACTGGGTAGTTGACTGGACACAACAGCATGCTAATTTTTTTCGCGCTTTAAAAACAGAAAAGACAGTGATGTTTGTTATATTGCTACTAATAGTTGCTGTTGCCGCGTTTAATATTATTTCAACTTTAGTCATGATGGTATCGGATAAGCAAGCCGATATCGCTGTATTACGTACGCTCGGCGCCAGCCCGGGAAGTATATTAAAGATATTTATGATACAAGGGACGCTTATTGGCTTTGTTGGGGTTGCGATAGGTGTTATTGGAGGTGTCTGGTTGGCTTCAAACATTGAAACCATCGTACCGGCAATCGAATCATTGTTGGGACGTAAATTCCTTTCCGCTGATGTTTACTATATTAGTGATCTGCCTTCTGATATGCACTGGAATGATGTCATTACGATTAGCATTGTGGCTTTTGTCTTATGTCTCCTTGCAACAATCTACCCGGCATTACGTGCAGCAAAAACACAACCCGCAGAGGCATTGCGATATGAGTGATGCATTGCTGGAAACGCGAGAACTGACAAAATGTTTTGATGATGGTGAACTACGCGTCGAAGTTTTAAAAGGTGTAGACTTTAGTATCAAGTCAAATGAAAGTGTTGCCATTATAGGTACATCAGGCTCAGGCAAAAGCACCTTATTGCATTTGTTAGGTGGGCTTGATTTGCCTGACAAGGGCCAGGTACTTATCAATAATAAAGACATGGCCTCTTTAAATGATGAAGAACGCGGTAATCTACGCAATAAACATCTTGGTTTTATTTATCAGTTTCATCATCTTCTAGCCGAATTTAGCGCGTTGGAAAATGTGGCTATGCCGCTACTAATCAGGCGTGATAATAAAAAAGAATCGCTTGATAAAGCAGCCATTCTGTTAGAGAAGGTTGGTTTAGCCGAGCGAATTAAACATAAACCTGGAGAATTATCCGGTGGTGAACGTCAACGAGCTGCGATTGCCAGAGCACTGGTAACAGAACCCGCTTTTATACTCGCTGATGAACCTACGGGTAATCTGGATGAAAAGACAGCAGATCAGGTGTTTGATTTAATTCTTGAATTAAACCAAAGCTTGGGAACCAGTTTAATTATGGTGACTCATAATATGGCACTTTCCAGGCGAGTAGATCGTGTATTAGAGTTAAAAGAAGGATTTTTGAAACCTGCTAGCTAACGACCAGCAACGGCGGCATGTTTGTTACTTTGTGCGACGTCTTTTTTCCCATTTATTAATTGCACTGATCCGCCACAGCAATCGAACAATAAAATAAGTCAGAATAGAACTGACCGTCCCAAGTATAAAACAACCCAGCAATAAGGGTTCCCGTATATGAACCAGCGTAGTACTTATCCAATCCCATGAGAAAGCAAAATGCACTGATTTTTCTTTTACGCCTAACAGGCTTGCACCAATTTCATATGCAAAATAAAAAAGTGGCGGAATAGTGATCGGATTGCTAAAAAAAGAAAATACGACTGCAATGGGCAGGTTTACCCTGAATAAAATTGCCAGAGCAGCTGAGGATATTGTGTGTATTGGCAGAGGAATAAACGAACAAAACATGCCAACGGCAGCACCACCAGCCGATGAACGACGGTGAATATGCCAAATATTAGGATCATGGAGATAATCTGATAATAAATGCATTCCGCCTTGCTTGTGGAAATGTTCCCTTTGAGGCAGATATCGTTTAATAAAATTACGTAAACTCATAAATATTTTATAGCTAAAAAAAGCGCGCTATTATAGCCTAATAATTATTACAAGGAGTTAACTATATTCATGCTTGCAGGGACGCTGGCATTTGCAACTGGCATATTCTGCTCCTTGCAAGTTTCCTTTCTACCTTCCTTTGGACCAACAATCTGCTTGCCCGTGTTATTTATACTGGGCAGATGGGCGCCTGTAGTTAGATATTTATTAATATTTTTACTCGGATTTTATTGGTCTTTATTACTAATCAGCAATGCCATTAATGATGACTTCCATACATATATAGAGGGAGCAGCCGTTGAATTGACCGGTGTCGTGAGCTCATTACCAGAAACCTACGCTGGACATATTCAGTTTATGTTTGATGTTGAAACTCTAGTTGATAGTAAAGATAAGCATTATGAATCACCAGGAACAGTAAGGTTGAATTGGTATAAAACCCAAATAACTCCGGCTCCAGGTGAGATATGGCAATTGAAGGTTAAGTTAAAACGCCCATACAGCTTTATGAATCATGGAGGGTTTGATTACGAAACGTGGATGCTAAGACAAGGTGTTAAAGCTACAGGCTATGTTAATAAAAACCAGTTTAATAAAAGACTGCGTGTTAGTAACACACATTATATCTTGCGTTTACGTCATACGTTGGCAGAAAAAATAAAGGCCGTTTTAGATAAGCCTTTACTTGGCTTAGTGATGGCATTAAGTCTGGGTGATCGAAGTCAACTTGAAATAGATCAGTGGCAGGTATTGACTCATACCGGCACTAATCATTTGATTGCTATATCAGGGTTACATTTAGGTTTAATCGCCGGTTTCATTTATTTTCTTACACAATCATGTTGGCGTCGTTTTTATTTTGCAACACAACTGATCCCCGCGCCGATAATTGCTGCCGTTATGTCATTTATGGGTGCTTTCTTTTACGCGGCATTAGCCGGATTTTCACTCCCGACACAACGTGCATTAATCATGATCGGGGTATTCCTGTTTAGTTTGTTTTCAGCGAAACGAATACTGACCTTGAATGCGGTATGCATTGCCATTGTATTGATATTAATCATGGATCCATTAGCTATTATTGCAGCAGATTTTTGGCTTTCCTTTACGGCAGTTATCTTAATCCTCTACATAACACGCTATCGAATTAATAAAAGAAATCATTTGCAACGTTGGTTGCATTTACAATGCTTACTTAGTTTAGCGCTGTTTCCAGTACTTATATTCTGGTTTAAACAAATTCCTTTCTACAGTGTGCTGGCGAACATTATTGCAATACCTGTAATCGGTTTCATTATGGTGCCTTTGATATTGCTGGCGATGATATTTATATTTGCTTTACCTTCGCTATCTGCTTTCCTGTATTTTTTGACTGATAAAATAAATGATACGCTTTGGTCATATTTAAATTTTTTATCAAAGCTTGATTATGCAATTGTGCCGATTTTTGCTTCTAGCCTTAGTATTTTATTAATGACTATGGTGGGTACATTTATAATATTAATGCCCAGAGGTTTGCCGGGTAGATGGATCGGCTTATTTTGTTTTTTCCCCCTTATGTTTCCATTGTTGGATGATTTAAGGGCTGGTGAGTTTAATCTGAGCCTATTAGACGTAGGGCAGGGCTTGTCTGCTGTTGTAAAAACAAAAGAACATGTGCTGGTCTATGATACAGGTGCTCGTTTTTCAGAACGGTTTAATATTGGTGATGCTGTCTTGATCCCGTTTCTTCGCAGCCAAGGTATTCAACAATTATCAATGTTAATGATTAGTCATGGTGATAATGATCATATTGGGGGCGCAAACGCACTACTTGAAAACTTTGAAATCGACCGCGTACTAACTAGTGTCCCTGATAAATTGTCACATACATCAACATCGATGTGTTATACAGGTCAAAAATGGATATGGGATTCGGTAAAGTTTGAAGTGTTACATCCACAATTGGGTAGTACTTTTACAGGAAACAATGCTTCTTGTGTTCTAAAGGTTTCTTCACAATATGGTTCAGTACTCCTTACCGGCGATATTGAAAAACAAGCTGAGACCAACCTGGTGAAAAATATGCGTGATAAAATCAAGGCTGATATCATGTTGGTGCCTCATCACGGCAGTAAGACTTCATCTGCTGCAGAATTTATTGAGAGTGTGGCTCCTGAATATGGCTTAATTTCGGCCGGTTACAGAAATCGATTTGGATTCCCGAAACAGGATATAATGTCTCGCTATGAATCTCATGGTGTTAAAACCTTGGTAAGCTACAAGACGGGGGAATTATCAGCAAAATTTAGTGAAACGGGATTAATAATTGAACAATTTCGATCAAAAATCCGGCGTTTCTGGCATCATTAAGTTGATATCGTAGATATGAAATCGCAACTAATATAATAAAAAATTTGGAGTGAGATAACGTGCTTGAATTAATCAAGACTGGTGGTTTATTAATGTGGCCGATTATATTGTGTTCTATTATCGCAATGGCCATTGTAGCAGAACGATTCTGGTCGCTTAGGGAAAGGAAAATCGTACCAAAAAATCTGGTAGCAAAGGTCTGGCAGTGGCAAAAAGTAGGTCATCTTGATGGTAAGCGCATCCAGAATTTACATAATAGTTCACCTTTAGGCATGGTGCTCGCTGCGGGTCTGGTAAATCGTAATCACTCACGAGAAATAATGAAGGAGAGCATCGAAGAGACCGGCCGTCATGTGGCTCATGACTTAGAACGGTTTCTGAATACGTTAGGCACGATTGCTTCAATAAGCCCATTATTAGGTCTTTTAGGAACAGTTATCGGCATGATTAAGGTATTTACCGTCATAACTGCTCAAGGAGTAGGTGATCCAAGTATCTTGTCTGAAGGTATTTCGGAAGCATTACTAACTACCGCGGCCGGACTTTCTGTAGCAATACCAAGCTTAATGTTTCATCGATACTTTCGCGGGAAAATAGATAGTTTGATCATTATTATGGAACAAGAAGCGCTGAAAATGGTTGAGGTCATGCATGGAATTCGTGAAAACGAGAATGAGACAGGTCCTAAATAATGAATTTTCGTTCTGACAGGCGTGATGAAGTTAATCTGGATATAACACCATTGATTGATGTGGTGTTTCTATTATTAATATTCTTTATGGTCTCCACCACATTTGAACACAACTCCGAGATCAATATTACGTTACCTGCTTCCTCAAAAGAAATTAAAGATGCCAAGCCTGATGCTGTGAATGTAGGTCTGGATGCACAAGGCAATGTCTATATCAATGATAAATCGCTGGTAAATGCTCAACTTGAAACGATCAAGATAGCTTTATCTGAAGCACTAGTGGGATTAGATGAACCGCCAATAATAATCAGTGCTGATGCTAATGCGACACACCAATCAGTTGTTAGAGTAATGGATGCTGCACGCCAGCTAGGTCTGGTTAAAATTACGTTTGCCACTCAAGAACTAAAGGATGAATGATAAAAGTACTGATTTCGTGGTGCTCGTAGAATGATCTTGTCAAAACAATTTATTGAAAATATCTGGTATTCCAAACACCCGCTTGGCATAGCACTATTACCTCTTAGTTGGCTTTATAGATTAGTAATCTATCTGCGCCGATTGTGTTATCAATCAGGGCTAATCGCAATCAATCAAATTGATGCGCCGGTTATCATTGTTGGTAATATTGCCGTTGGAGGTACTGGCAAAACACCGCTCGTTATCTGGCTTGCAGAATATTTTAAAAACAAAGGTTTTAAACCTGGAATAATTAGTCGCGGTTACGGTGGAAAATTGTCCGGCAAGAGTCAGCAAGTAAGGCCAGATAGTAATCCAGAACTTGTTGGAGATGAACCTATCTTGATCTCCAGAAGGACAGGGTGCCCGGTTGCTGTTGCGGTGCAAAGAAGAAGAGCTGCAGAAGAATTAATTGAACATTGCCAATGCAATCTGATTATCTGTGATGATGGTATGCAACACTATTCTTTGGGACGCGATCTGGAAATAGCGGTTATAGATGGTCAACGACGGTTTGGTAATGAATATTGTTTACCCGCTGGGCCATTGCGTGAGCCTAAAAGCCGTTTAAAGACCGTTGATTTTGTTGTCAGTAAATACCGTGCTGAACGACATGAATATAAAATGGAATATTCCTATGGTGATCTAGTCTCGCTGAAAGATCCTGCTCGTACCATGCCTCTAATAGACTTGAGTGGACAAAGTGTACATGCGATTTCCGGTATTGGTAATCCAGGTCGATATCATTCATATTTACGCAATAATAAATTACGTCTTATCAGTCATGAATTTCCCGATCATCACCCGTTCACTAAAGAAGATATAAATTTTAATGATGGTTTTCAGGTGGTTATGACTGAGAAAGATGCAGTAAAATGCATTGAATATGCAACAGATAATCATTGGTATTTACCAATCACTGCAACACTACCAGAGTCATTTACATATCGGCTTGAAGCTTTAATGAAGGATATTATTGATGGACAAAAAATTACTTGAGATCCTGGTTTGCCCGGTCACAAAAGGCCCATTACATTATGATAAGGAAAATCAGGAACTAATATCGCGCTCGGCCCGTCTTGCGTACCCTATACGTGAGGGGATTCCAGTTATGTTGGAAGACGAAGCTAGACCAATCAGTGATGAAGAAGCGGAAAAGTTGAAATAGCGCCCATGTCAATGATTGTGCCCTTCAGTATTATTATACCTGCACGTTATGCATCAACCCGTTTGCCGGGAAAACCTTTGCTGGATATAAAGGGTAAACCGTTATTACAACATGTATTTGAAACAGCGAGCCAAACACATGCAAAAAGCATAACGGTGGCTACTGATGATGAACGGATAAAAAACTGTGCGGAATCATTTGGTGCTGAAGTTATTATGACTTCAACTAAACATGACTCCGGCACTGACAGGATCGCAGAAGCGGCGCGGCACCTCCAGATGGGTGATGATGAAATCATTGTGAATCTGCAAGGTGATGAATATGGTTTGCCTGCTGCATTAATTGAGCAAGTAGCCACATGTTTATATGAAAACCCGGAAAAACAAGTAGCAACATTATGTGAAGCCATAACCAGCATGGATGATTATCTCGATCCGAATAATGTGAAGGTCATTTTTGATAAAATGAATACAGCAATTTATTTCAGTCGTTCACCTATCCCGATGAAACGATCAGGTGGATTGCCTGAATCTGCACATCGACATATTGGGCTTTATGCTTACCGGGCAGGATATCTTCAGGAATTTACCCAATTACCAGTATGTGAACTAGAACAAACTGAAGCATTGGAACAACTGCGTGTTTTATATAATGGTGGAAAAATCCATATAGAGACTGCAGTAGATAAAACGGGGATTGGTATTGATTCTGCTAAAGATCTGGAAACAGCCAGAACAGGAAAATCAGAATAGGGCTATCTGGCCCGATAGGTAATACGACCTTTGCTCAAATCATAAGGCGTCATTTCGACGGTAACCTTATCTCCGGTAAGTATTCTAATGTAATGTTTACGCATTTTTCCTGAGATATGTGCAGTTATTACGTGTCCATTTTCCAATTCAACTCGGAACATAGTATTTGGAAGTGTTTCAACAACAGTGCCTTCCATTTCAATCTGGTCTTCTTTTGCCATATGGCCCTCGTTTCTTAAAAAGGGCGAATTCTGCACTAATTTTTTGCTACTGCAAAGTCATTAAACGATAAAGTGTTGAATTTCTTCCATTCTTCGTCAATAAGGCATTCAATAGGCTGGTATTCAATCTTGTATTTCATCTTATTACAGGAAGAAATCCAATAGCCCAGATACAGCCAGGTATATCCCTCCAGCTTTGTTTCTTCAATGAGTTTCAAAATTGAAAATTTACCCAGACTGCGATCTTTATAATCAGTATCAAAAAAGGTATAGATGGCTGAGTAGGCACTGTCCAGGGCATCTACCACCGAAACAGCAAGTAATTTGCCTTCCAGTCGAAATTCAAATAGATAACTGTCTGACCAGCGGGCTAATAAAAACTCTATATAATCATCTCTATCTGAATTATCCATGCCACCTTTTGGGTGTCGTTCGGTTTGATATTTCATATAAAGCTGATAGTGATCTTCTTTAAATATGGCCTTGGACTTCTCAATAGTTAAATCCTGATTTTGTTTCCAGGTTCTTTTCTGATTACGTCGCATTTTGAATTCATTAACCGGGATACGCACAGGGACACATTCAGAACACCCCATACAATGCGGTTTATAGAGGTGTTCGCCACTACGCCTAAAACCATTTGAAACAAGCCTTGAATAGAGTTGTTTGTCTTTTGGGAAATAGGGGTCAGCAAATACACTCGTTGCTTCACGATCATCCAGATAATTACAAGGGTGAGGTGAGGTTATAAAAAACCTGAGTTTATGCGATTGATCATCCACGGGAATAATAATCTATTGGCCAAAATTCTATTTTTTCATGGTGAGAATAATTGTCAAGAATCTTGATGAACAGTTCTCTTTGCATGGGTTTAGCGCCAAGCGACTGTAAATGACTGGAGTGAACCTGACAGTCGATAATTCTAAAATCCATACTTTCAAGAGATTTTGCCAATTGTACCAGTGCAACCTTGGAGGCATTAGATACTCGACTAAACATAGATTCTCCAAAGAAGACCTTGCCTATGGCAATGCCATATAGACCACCTACGAGTTCTTCTCCTTGCCAACATTCTACCGAGTGAGCATAGCCCTTCTTGAACAGGTTTAAATAGGCAAGCTTGATATCTTTAGTTATCCAGGTGTCTCTGATTCCTTTGCGAGCTGCGGCACAAGCATTAAGGACATCACAAAATGCAGAATTAAATGTGACGTTAAATTGATTTCTGCGTAAACATTTAGAAAGACTGCGTGATACTTTAACTTCTTTTGGCTCCAGAACGCATCGTGGATCAGGTGACCACCACAAGATAGGCTGGCCCTCATTATACCAGGGGAATATCCCGTGTTGATAAGCATCCAACAATCTTTCTTCTGACAAATCACCGCCAATAGCCAGTAATCCATCAGGATCACGCAAGGCTTGTTCAACATCAGGAAAATCGCTGGCTAACAGATTTTGTTTTACCCAATAGAGTTTATTAGATTCTTCCTGAAAATTTGATGACGTCATAGAAGTTCACTCTTAAATGGCAAGTGTGTTTCCAACATCGATATATGATTTTGCATCATGCTAGTTTCTTTTTCTAGATAGTTGGTAATGGCGTTTCTAAAATCATCCTCTCGTATCCAATGAGCCGACGGCATAGCTACAGGACGAAAACCTCGGGCTAACTTATGTTCTCCTTGAACTCCTGCATCAAGCCGTTTTAATTGCTTTTCAATCGCATGCTCTATGGTTTGATAGTAGCATAATTCAAAGTGCAAGCAGGGTATGTAAACACTGCAACCCCAATGGCGTCCGTACAATGTGTTTGTATCGGACATAGCAAATGCCCCGGCAATATATTGCTTATTCATTTTAGCGAGTATCAGTAAGGTTTGCTCGGGCAATGCCTTGCCAAGTGCTTCAAAAAAATCCAGCGTTAACCGTGGTTCGCCCCATTTACTGTAAAATGTTCGACAATAAAACTGGTAAAACATCTTCCACTGGGCGCTACTAATGTCATTGCCATTTAAACGTTCAATTTCAATCCCTGATTTTTTTACATCTCGCCGTTCCTTCAGGATTTGTTTACGTTTTTTTGATGTTAAAGAATCTGTGAAATCCTGAAAATCACGATAATTTTCATTAAACCAATGAAACTGACAAGTGAGACGTTTCAAGCCGCCATTGTTCATCAATATTTTGATGTTATCCTCATCAGGAAAAAGAAAGTGTGTTGATGAATAATGATTTTCTTCCATTAATGTCAATGCTGCTTCCAATAAGGTTTTATTTATTACGTCACTTGCATGCGCTTTATTTATTAATAACCTTGTGCCGGCTACCGGCGTAAACGGTATCGCAGAAACAAGTTTTGGATAATAGTTTCTTCCAGCCTGTTGATAAGCTTCTGCCCAGCTCCAATCAAACACAAACTCGCCATAGGAGTCCCGTTTTATATATAAAGGAAGTACCCCAAGCAGTTCATCCTTATCTTCAATAACGACATGAGATGATTCCCAGTTTTGATTCGCCAGACAATTAAACTTTTCAAGCCCGGATAAAAAAGGATACGAAAGGAAAGGATTATTATGAAACTCCAGCGCTTGCCATTTTTCAGGAGAAATGGTTGCTAGGTCGTTAACGACACGCCAATCCGGCATCACTTAACAGCTGTTTATGGAGAGATAGTGATATTGTTACCCAGCACGCTTAACGTAGCTCTTTTTGAGCCAGCTAGTGAAAATTGCGTTTCGTTGTAACTACCATTATCAAGCATAAAACGAAAAGTAACTTTACTGCCATTCATAAGAGCATTGAGGCGTTCTGAGTTGACAATTTGACTCGAAACATAACCAAGAACAAATTCACTCCAGGCAAGTTGAGTCAAACATGGTGCATCATTGATCGAACGATTATCCAGCATTCTCGTGTCTATTTGATAGGTTGGGCAGGTTCGTTTTGCAAAAGCATCCAGTGAGCTATTCAAACTGAAACGAGAGCGGATTGCACCGACACTGTCTTTGTAAATTTCCAGGCTATAGCCTTCCTCATTTTGTGAATATGCAACTTGAGTTTCAGAATTATTATTTGTATCGGTATGCGTGATCACTTCCCACTCAGCTAAAACTGCAAGGGGTGTCAATAATATAGTCAGCGCTAAACAAGCAATCTTGATTTTGGTTGTTGAGACACTTTCAATTAAATTGATGTTCATTACATATCAGAAAATAGTTAAAATTAACCCGTTAGATATAGACTATGCCCTAAATTAACAATATTTCTAGGAAAAATGAACCGAAGAACTTTTATTTCGAGTGTTTTATCAACAATTTTGTTGTCTTATCAGACAAGGCTGCTCGCTGTTAAAGAATTAACCCGATTTAATAAAACCGGTTATATCAGTGAACCATTGTTCTTAGAGCACCATATTATGCCTGACCACCCGGAAAGACCGGAAAGACTGAAATTCATACAAAAAGCCATACAAGACTCCGGTTTGCTTGAACAAATCATACCCGTGAGTCTAAAACCCGATGTCGGTGACTGGATAAAAACGCTGCATACGGATGCGCATATCGCCTCAATCATGAAAAATTACCCAGCCGCCCATCGTGTTGCTGAAGCCTGTGTCAGGGCATGTCTCGCTGCTGTTGATAAAGTCGCTACTAATAAATTGAACAATGTATTTTGTGCGACTCGACCACCGGGGCATCACGCATTGAATACGGGCAAAGAAGAGGGGTTTTGTTATTACAACCATGTGGCCATTGCTGCGCGTTATGCACAGGAGCAGTACGACCTGAAAAAAATATTGATCGTCGATTGGGATTATCACCACGGTAATGCGACTGAAGCCATGTTTTATGATGACCCAAGTGTTTTGTATTTCTCAACACATGATCTGTATGCCTATCCAGGTACTGGCGACCCGGCAAAAAAGGGCAGTGGTCCGGGCTTAGGCTACAACATTAACGTTGCTTTGCCGTGCGGCACAAACGACGAAATGATTATCAATGTCTTTCAAAATATTTTAGTGCCCGCCGCTGATAAATTTAAACCGGATCTTGTCTTGATTTCAGCAGGTTTCGACAGCCGTGAACATGATCTTCTGGGTTGTTTTGAGATTACAGATGTCGCATACAAGGCAATGACCAAAACAGTGATGCAGATAGCAGAGAAATATTCTAACGGACGATTAATTTCTGTATTGGAAGGAGGCTATAATTTGCAAGGAATTTCTGAAGCAGTGGTTACGCATGTATCAACCCTGCTAGAGAAGATCTAAAATTATATTTTTACAGATAAAGGACCAAAGGATAAGTTATAGGAGTAGAATAAATTAAAGCTAGAGGAGAAATTATATGAATAAAAATGTGGGTAAGATTGACCGAACAATCAGAATTATCGCGGGGCTTGGTATGTTGGGAGCTGGTTATTATTTTCAAAGCTGGTGGGGCTTAATTGGTTTGTTACCTATTGGAACAGCAACATTCGGTTATTGTCCTCCTTATGCACTGCTGGGCATCAATACCTGTGGAGTAAGCTCTGAACATCCACCGTCATGATTAAATAACAATTTGTTCTTCAAATAGACAGGATTACTTCAAATCCCCATCCGTTTTGGTATAAACAGGAAAGGGCATAACGTTTCCATCTTTCGCGACACCTTCTGTGATTTTTGCGGTGCCTTCTTTTTTAACTTCATCAATGCGGATGATTGAGTGCATAGGAACGAAACTTCTTTCAACTCCCTCGAATTCTGTTTTTAGACTTTCTTCAGTCGGATCAACAACAACAGTACTTCTCTCACCAAAAATAATATCCTCAATTTCAATAAATCCAAACATGGCATCGTGATGCACACTTTTAGCGTAGACCTCATAGATCTTGCCTTGATTATGAAAAATGACTTTATAAATATTCTCTTTTGACATTATTTTAGTTTACACCTGTTAAATGTTACGTGGGTTGAAAAGCGCGGCATGATAGCATAATTCGGTTTAATCACTATGGATGATATATCAACTCACCTCCCGGTCCGAGCGGCAAACCCGTCTTAATCCATATTATTAACAACAATAGCCAGACGATTAGAAAGGCAATGGTGTAAGGCAACATCATTGCTACTACTGTGCCGAGACCTGAACCCCGTACGTATTTTTTAACTTCCATTAGGATAATAATCATATACGGATTCATAGGTGTTATGACATTACTCACAGAATCGCCGACCCGGTATGCTGCCTGAGTCAGTTCAGGACTGATTCCAATTTGCATTAACATCGGCACAAATACCGGCGCAAAAAATGCGTACTTTGCTGATGAAGAACCAATTAAAAGATTAATCACAACAACCATTAAAACAAAACAGCTTAATAAAAAGGCATCTTGCACCATCAATTGTTGAAGAAATTGACCGCCGGCAATAGCCAGCATTTGTCCTAACCCTGATTGATTAAAAGCGGCGATAAATTGAGCAGCGAAAAACGCCAAAACAACATAGGGTCCCAACCTTGCCATAACTTCACCAAGAATTATGGCAACATCTCGATCACTTTTTACCGTACCAGACACAAAACCATAAACCAGACCTGGAACAAAAAAGAGGATGAATAACAAAGGTACTGTTACTTCAATCCAGCGATCAAAGCGTTTACCCATACCAGATAAGGGGCCTCCACTTAGGCTGGTAGCAAAATAAAAAATAATTAACAGGATAACAACGGATAGGCATGAATAAATCAGTGCCCGTTTTTCTGAAGTATTTAGTTCGGTATAATTATTATCCGGGTTTTGATTAGCAACACCTTCAATAGAAGGCTCAACAAAACGTTCAGTCACAAACCAGCCAACCAGTGTTAATAGTATTGTCGACACAATCATAAACCACCAATTACCAGTAACGGCAACCTGATATTCAGGGTCAATAATTTGAGCGCCGGACTGAGTAAAACCGGCCAATAACGGATCGAGTGCAGTGATAAACAGGTTGGCACTGAAACCCGCTGATACGCCTGCAAATGAGACCGCAATTCCTGTAAGAGGGGAACGTCCAGCAGCTATGTAAAGTGCTGCTGCAATTGGAATAAGCACAACATAACCAGCATCCAGTGCTATTGATGAGATGATGCCTAAAAACATTGTAGCAGGGCTTAATAACCGATGATGGACATGTGTAATAGAGAAATGTAGTAAGGCAGGAAGAAAACCGGTTTTTTCGGCCAGACCTATCCCTAGCATTCCCACAAGTACGATACCTAAAGGAGGAAAGCGGATGAAATTATCAACCATTGTTGATAACAGCCACCAACTTCCATCACTGGAGATTAAGTTAAAGGCAACGATAGTATTTCCTTGCGGGTCAATTACACTCCAGTTTAGGGAAGCAATAATTGCTGAAAGCACAAATACTACGATGGTGCCGGCAACAAATAAGGTTGCTGGATCCGGTAGTTTATTACCTGTATTTTCGATAAGCCTCAAAAGCTTCATGGTTTCACAATATCACTGATAAATTTATCTAATCCGTCACTGTATTTCTTGCCGCTGAGTATAAAACCTTCATTATGTCCACCATTAATCTCCAGTAATGTTTTTTGTGCTGTCTTTTCTTTTATTGCTTCTGTAAATAACCGTTCAGAATGACTGTATGGAATAATTTCATCATCTTTGCTATGGATTATTAATATGGGTGATCTTATGTTAGATATTCGATCTATCGATGGATACTTAATTCTAGCCAGTAAACTGGTTGGAAGATAAGGATAATAATGTTTGCCAATATCTGCAATCGAGCTAAAACTTGACTCCATAATGAAGCCAGCCGGTAGATGTCTTTCTGCAAGCCAGCTAGCAACAGCGCCACCTAATGAACGACCAAAGATAATAATCTGTTCTTGTTCTATCTTTTTCTTCTCAATCAAATAATCCCACGCTGTCTCTGCATCAATATAAGTGCCTTGCTCTGAAGGTGTGCCAGTGCTTTTGCCATATCCACGATAATCAAAAATTAAAACTGACAATCCAAGGTCATGGAAAATCTGGATGCTATCGAGCCGATGTGAAATGTTTCCTGCATTACCATGTAGAAAAAGTACGCTTGCTCTTGCCGCCGGGTGTGGAACCCACCATGCATTTACTGCTATTCCATCACTTGTCGTAAGCGTCAGTTCTTCATAATCAAGTGAAATCAATGCTGGTGTGGCTTCAATCTCACTATGAGGGTGGAATACTAATTTGGGTTGGTAGAAATAGAGGAGTACAGCTAATAGTACCCAGGAGGTAATAACGATGAACAAAATTGATTGAAGCACACGCTTAATTATGGCCTTCACGTTAATCTATGATTTGTTATGTATAGTCATAATCAATTTCCATGATGACCCTGTATGAACTAAATGAAATGGTTTTCCAGATTTTCCTCGAGAAGTTGTAAATTACGTTTGGCATCATGCAGCCATGGGTGAATTTCCAATGCTGCCTTAAATTCGATTAAGGCTGATTGCCAACGGTTTAATTTTAAATAACATAAGCCTCTGCCTGAAATAGCGCCAAAGTGGCGTGGCTCGCGTTTTAGTGTTTCTTCTATACCTTTTAATGAGGCATCGATATCGCCCATCATATAATCAACTGTCGCTAATTTATTCCAACCTTCGGCATAGTTTGGAAAAAGCTTTGTGACTTCAGTGAAAATAACACGACCACTCTCAAGGCTACCACTTCCAACCTGTTTGATTCCTTCGGCCATTAGTTTATTAATCGCTTCATCATTTGATTCCAGCCAGATTGTCCATATTTGATCAGCTATTGGCTGAGCGACGTAGGCATCCTGTGCATATTTTAATTCGCTAAATAATTTGTCCAGGTCTGGATCAGTTTGATCTGCAAAAAGTAGCGTTGAAAACGTCAGCGTGAAAACAAAAACAAGTTTAGCCAGGGTATTAATCATGATTTAATCCAATGCGCTATGAATCAGTTGTTATCATGAATAATACCCATTAAAAACCTAAAGCACTAAAGTTAGTGTAAACAATAAACTATTATACTTCATCCAGATAGGCTTCAGCGTCCAGCGCAGCCATACAACCACTACCGGCGGAGGTAATGGCTTGTCGATAGACGTGATCGGCAACATCCCCTGCAGCAAAAACACCGGGAATACTGGTCGATGTTGCCTGACCATCAAGTCCACTTTTAACCTTGATATAACCATTATTCATATCCAATTGCCCATCGAATATTTGCGTATTCGGTTTATGTCCAATTGCAATAAACACACCTTTAAGATCAATATCCTTGGTCTCATTACTCTTGGTGCTCTTTATTCTCATTCCGGTCACACCTTGCGCATCACCAAGCACCTCATCCAGTGTGTGGTCCCATTCGATCGTCACGTTTCCGTCTTTCTCTTTAGCGAAGAGTCTATCGGCTAATATCTTTTCTGAACGAAATTGATCGCGTCTATGGACAACAGTAACGTGATTAGCAATATTTGACAGGTATAGGGCCTCTTCAACAGCCGTATTACCACCACCAATAACCGCAACGTCAGCACCACGGTAAAAAAAGCCATCACAAGTGGCACAGGCAGATACACCGCGCCCCTGAAATGCTTCTTCAGAGGGTAAGCCGAGGTATTGTGCAGATGCACCAGTGGCAATAATCAGCGCATCACAGGTATAAGTACCACTGTCACCAATCAGTTTTAACGGCCGTTCCTTTAACTCGGCTGTGTGTATATGATCAAAAACAATCTCCGCTTCAAAACGTTCAACATGTTTGAGCATACGAGCCATTAAATCAGGGCCTTGTAATCCCTCTACATCTCCTGGCCAGTTGTCCACATCCGTGGTGGTAGTTAATTGACCACCTTGTTCCAGACCAGTTATCAATACAGGAGAAAGATTCGCGCGTGCTGCGTATAATGCAGCAGTGTATCCGGCGGGTCCTGAACCCAAGATTAATAACTTTGAATGACGTACATTACTCATAATTTTACCGCTCCATTCAGCTTTCGCTGCCCAATTAAAATGTGCGTTATGGTACGTTAAAGCAGTATGATCGGCAAAATTAATCAAATCTCAAAAAAGCATAATTATCTTGAGTTTTTAGTTTAAATACTTCCTTTATAAACATATAATTACAGTTAAATTTTAGTAAAAAGGATTAATGTGTCTCAAGCATCACGTAAACAAAATGCAAGTAAACCCATCTCGGATCATGTCATCACTAACGTGCGCGAGATGCTGGTTTTTGCCTCTTTGATAATCGCAGTATTTTTGTTTTTGGCATTAATTACATATCACCCTGATGATCCGGGCTGGTCGCATTCAGTCACAGTAACCGATATCCATAATAATGCGGGAACAGTAGGGGCATGGATAGCAGACATCATGCTTTATGTGTTTGGTTATTTTGGCTATTGATTCCGATTATGTTTCTCACCAGTGGTTGGCGATTGTTTCAATTGCGGCGTAAAAAAGAACCCTTCAATCAACTTTTGTTTACGATTCACGGCATTGGTATTGTTCTTGGGTTAATGGGTGGCTGCGGAATTGCCTGGATGCATTTTTATGCGGGCGAAGCCCTTCCTTATGAAGTAAGAGGTGCTGGCGGAGGTGGTGCAGGAGGTATTCTGGGTGATGCGATCGGTTCAGTACTATTAAATACTACCGGAGACATAGGCAGTACACTTCTGATGCTAGCCATGTTGATGATAGGTTTAACACTGTATACAGGCTTTTCCTGGGTTTTGGTGTTGGATAAAACAGGACGTTTCACTTTAAATAGCGTAACAGTCATTAGAAACCGGATTGCATCATTTAAGGATAAGGCTGAAGGCAGACGTGTACGAAAAGACCGCGAATTTCTCTTTAAAAAGGAACAGGAGATTGAAGAACAGCGCATACCACCAAAAATTGAGCCCGTAATAACAGGGATCAAACCAAGTATTCGCGCCGTAAAGGAAAAACAGGAAAACTTGTTTGATCCTCCGGCAGAAACAGCATTGCCTCCCTTAAGCTTACTTGATGATCCCGCTCCGGCAAAAGCACAATATTCAAAAGAAGCACTCGAAGCGATATCCCGACAGGTTGAATTAAAACTAAAAGATTTTGGCGTCACTGTTGAAGTAGTTGCGGTTCATCCTGGTCCGGTTATCACACGCTTTGAACTTGATCCAGCGCCCGGCGTGAAAGGAAGTCAGATAATCAATCTATCAAAAGATCTAGCCCGTTCATTAGCAGTAATCAGCGTCAGAGTGGTCGATGTCATTCCAGGAAAGCCTTATATAGGGCTTGAAATTCCAAATGAAAATCGTGAATTGGTCACGCTTGGGGAAATTCTAAATACAAAAGAATATGAAGCGATGAAGTCACCTATGGTCCTGGCGCTAGGGAAAGACATAGGCGGAAAACCTATTGTGACTGACCTGGGCAAGATGCCACATCTATTAGTCGCGGGCACGACCGGTTCGGGTAAATCAGTTGCCTTGAATGCCATGATATTGAGTCTCTTGTATAAAGCGACTGCTTTAGAAGTCCGCATGATTATGATTGACCCCAAGATGCTTGAATTATCGGTATATGACGGTATACCGAATCTACTTGCACCAGTCGTAACAGACATGAAAGAAGCTGCCAATGCCTTGCGTTGGTGTGTTGCTGAGATGGAACGACGTTATAAATTAATGTCTGCATTGGGTGTTAGAAACATAACGGGTTATAACAAAAAAGTAAGTGATGCCATTGCCAGTGGCAAACCAATACCTGATCCGACGTATAAACCGATTAGTGCTGAAGATGAAATACGTTATTTAGAAAAATTACCTTTTATTATAGTCATCATCGATGAATTAGCCGACATGATGATGACAGTCGGCAAGAAAGTGGAAGAGTTAATTGCACGTCTCGCACAAAAAGCAAGGGCAGCAGGTGTGCATCTAATTCTGGCGACCCAACGACCATCCGTCGATGTCATTACCGGTTTGATTAAAGCCAATGTACCCACACGTATCGCCTTTCAAGTCTCGTCAAAGATTGATTCCAGGACCATTCTGGATCAAATGGGCGCGGAACAATTATTAGGCCATGGCGATATGTTGTATTTACCGCCTGGAACAAGTTTGCCTGAACGAGTTCATGGTGCCTTTGTCTCAGATGAAGAAGTGCATAAAGTGGTTGATGATCTGAAATCAAGAGGTGAGCCTGAATATATTGACGATATATTGCGTGGACCGACTGAGGGTGGCGCTGATGCGATACCCGGGCTTGATGCACCACGAGACGACATGGATCCTCTTTATGACGAAGCTGTACGGATAGTTACTGAAACACGTAAGGCTTCCATATCCTACATCCAGCGAAGATTAAAAGTTGGTTATAACCGTGCAGCGAGGATTGTTGAAGAAATGGAAAATAGTGGCCTGGTTGGACCTCTTGAATCAAATGGCAGTCGTGAAGTACTGGCTGCGCCACCACCGCCAATAGACTAAATCAAAAGGTGAACTGTGAAACAACAAATTTGTAAAAAGTTAATAGCCAATCTGAGCTTAGCGATTTTAGCTTCGATATCAACATTTAATGTTACTGCGGTTGAGCGTGTTGACCCATTGAAAGTGTTCCTGAGTGAATTTAATTCAATGCAAGCAAACTTTAACCAAACACTTTTAAATGAAAATGGAGAACAACTGGAAAAAACATCAGGTACATTATATTTACAACAACCTGGCAAGTTTCATTGGCAATATAAAGCACCTTATGTACAGGAAATAATTTCAAATGGTGAAATCCTGTGGATTTATGATGAGGATCTTGAGCAACTAACAATAAGAGAGATAGATAGGAATACTATTGAAAAAACACCCGCAGCAATAATTCTGGGAGATTCAAGACTGGAAATTCATTTTGAGCAAGTTGATTTGGGTAATATTGATGGTTATGACTGGATAGAATTAACGCCACGTGATCTGGAAGCACAGTATAAAAACATACGTATTGGCTTTGACCGCAGACGTTTAGGAATGATGATTATCGCTGATAATCTTGGCCAAACTACACGTATAGATTTTACTGAGGTCAATAAGAATACAATACTGTCGCCAGAATTATTTGAGTTTAATATCCCTGAAGGAGTTGATGTTATCGACGAAAGGCAAGCATCAATAACAGAACCAGAGTAATATTTATGAAATAGTCATTTAATTAATGACAGAGGATTTTATATGCAGAGTAGAAAATATTGAGCTAGCTCATGGCAGCTTCAAACATGGAATATTTTACCAAAATTGACCAGCGTGTATTTTCTGAGCAAGCCAGTCTATTATATACAAAATCTGTTGCACGCCCCTTACTTCATATTATCTCATTAATAATAGCCATTTCATTAATACATGATCATGTTGATGTTATACATATTTATGTCTGGGCGTCATTATTGTTTGGTTTAAATGTGTATAGGATTGTCGACATTAATAAAACCCAAAAAATAATAAACGAAATAACTGATTTTAGAGTCATTCAAAAACGCTTTGCTATTTGTGCAGGCCTGTTAGGCGCTATATACGGTATTGGTATCGTTAATTTTCTTTCCTATTTGCCGATTTTGAAGCAAGTTTATTTATTAATGTTGATATCAGTAATAATGCCTTCCGGTTTTGTCTCTTTTGTTTCTGACAGATTTTCATTCAACATGTTTGTCTATCCATTAGTCATTCCGCCAATTATGTGGTTGTTTTTTCAAGAACAGGACGAATACATTTATTTGGGTATTTGTGCGGTTCTTTATTTGTTGGTTATAAAAAAATCTTTTATATGGAACAACGAAACTTTAACTAATACGATAAGACTTAAATTAGAAAATCAAGAGCTATTGGAATCGTTACAGCTTGCAAATGAAAGATTGACTGAATTATCAGTCGTTGATGAATTAACGCAAATTTCAAATCGCAGAGGGATGAATGAAACCCTTAAAAAAGAGTGGTCACGTGCGAAACGATTGAGAACACCAATATCAATGTTCATGATCGATATAGATGATTTTAAACAATATAATGATGAATTTGGCCATATTAAGGGAGACGAGTGTTTAGCCTATATTACTAATTTCATGAAAGACAATTTAAACCGTCCAACAGATTTTATAGCTCGATATGGAGGAGAAGAGTTTTGTATTATTATGCCTGATACAAACTCGAATGGAGCAATTAATCTGGCTGAGAGACTCCTGCCGGGCATTAGAGATTTGAAAATATCTAATCCGGGTTCAAAACTTAGTAAGTATCTTACCATCAGTATTGGTATTGTATCTGTAGTTCCTGACAAAAATGACGATTACATGGATTTTGTTTATAGCAGTGACAAAGCCTTATATGAGGCAAAGGCCGATGGTAAAAATATGTTTAGAATAACTGAAACGCTGGAAAAAAATCCAAAATCGCATCTCATGCCTTAAGAACATACATCGGCTTCTTGCCAACCAAATATAAGCCAACAAAAATTTATTTATTAATTACAATTTGTTTATGACAAACGATACAGACTATCGCCCACTTGCTGATCGTATGCGCCCTGCATCGATCGATACTTATATTGGTCAGGAACATATCCTGGGAGACAGTAAACCCTTAAGGCTGGCAATCGTGCAAGGGCGTTTACATTCCATGGTCTTTTGGGGACCACCCGGCACAGGTAAAACAACACTTGCCAGATTAATTACCAAATCCTGTGACGCTCAATTTCTGTCAGTGTCAGCAGTGTTAAGTGGTGTAAAAGATATTCGTACAGCAATAGAACAAGCCAAACAATACAGAGAAGTCTATGGCAAAGACACAGTGCTATTTGTAGATGAAGTCCATCGATTTAATAAATCACAACAAGATGCCTTTTTACCCTATGTTGAGGATGGCACAGTAACCTTTATTGGTGCAACAACTGAAAACCCTTCATTTGAATTGAATAACGCTTTGTTATCCAGAGTACGTGTTTATGTTTTGAAAGCACTCGAAACTGAAAGTATAAAAAAAATCCTTAAGCAGGCGCTTAAAGATAAAGAAATCGGTCTTGGTGAATTAAATTTAAGTCTGGATGATGCTGCCCTGCTGAAATTGGCAAATGTGGCCGATGGCGATGCACGGCGTGCACTTAATTTACTTGAGATAGCATCCGATTTAGCCGAAGAGGGCGTTATTACTGAAAGCTTATTAAATGAAGTCCTGGTTGATGGTTCAATGCGGCGTTTTGATAAAGGTGGCGAAGCCTTTTATGATCAAATCTCTGCCTTACATAAATCCGTTCGAGGTTCTAATCCAGATGCAGCACTGTATTGGTTTGTGCGCATGATTGATGGTGGTTGTGATCCATTTTATATTGCGCGACGTGTAGTGCGTATAGCATCGGAAGATATTGGCAATGCTGATCCGAGGGGGTTGCGACTGGCTCTGGATGCGTGGGAGACACAGGAACGTCTGGGATCGCCGGAAGGTGAACTAGCAATAGCACAGGCTATTATTTATCTTGCTTGCGCTGCCAAAAGTAATGCTGTCTATAGCGCATATAACACAGCGATGCAGGACGCTAAACAATCAGGCTCAAAAGAAGTGCCTTTGCATTTACGTAATGCACCAACCAAATTAATGAAATCACTCGATTATGGTAAAGATTATCGTTATGCGCATAATGAATCGGATGCTTATGCGGCAGGGGAAAATTATTTTCCAGAGGATATGGAACAAAAAGCGTATTATCATCCGGTCAATCGTGGTCTGGAAATCAAGATTGCTGAGAAACTCGCGATGTTAAGAGAACAAGATAAAATAGCCAGAAAAGCAAAATCATGATGCAGTTAATATCAATCGCTATCGGCGGTGCTGTGGGCGCTTTGTGTCGCTATGGTATGTCGAACGGAATCTACGCTATGCTTGGCCGCGGATTTCCTTATGGCACATTATCTGTAAATTTACTCGGTTCAATTATTATGGGGGCGGCATACGTTATGATGCTTGAACGCATGGATGTAAGCCCTGAATGGCGCGCGGGGATTACTATAGGATTATTGGGCGCGTTTACAACGTTCTCAACCTTTTCCATTGAAACCTTAAATTTACTTGAGGCTGGCGAATCATTAAAAGCAGGGCTGAATATTTTGTTAAGTGTGTCGTTGTGTATTTCTGGTTGCTGGTTAGGCATGATTATTGGGAGGCAATTATGAGTGCATCAGATGTATTAATTGTGCGCATCTACCTGCATGAAGCCAAATCGCAAATGAATGATTTATTAGCCTATCTGCATGATGATGAAAAAGTACGCGGTGTTACCGTATTTCGTGGGATAACCGGTTTTGGTATGTCTGGAGAATATCATTCGTCAAAACTGATAGATATGTCACTGGACTTGCCAATAGTGATTGAATTCTTTGATGAAGTAGATAAAGCAAAAACAATTATTAAAGAATTAAACAAAAGAATAAAGCCTGGCCATATAGTCTATTGGTCGGCAACAATAAATATGTAAAAGGAATAGATTTTAATGTTAGATCCTCAGTTATTACGTAGCGATTTAAAACAAGTTGCTACTGCACTTACGAAACGCAATATGACGCTTGATGTTGCAACTATTCAACAACTCGAAGATAAACGTAAAGCAATTCAGGTTAAAACCGAAGAACTACAAGCGTTACGTAATTCAAAATCAAAAGAGATAGGACAAATAAAATCAAAAGGTGAGGATGCACAATCCGTAATGGATGAGGTCGCGGCTATTAAAAGCCAGCTTGACGAGAGTGCAAAAGAACTCGATGAAATACAACATAGCCTTAACGAAATCGTAAGCGGCATCCCAAATATACCGCATACATCAGTACCTAATGGTTCTACAGAAGATGATAATGAAGAAGTCCGACGTTGGGGAGAACCAAAGCAGTTTGATTTTGAAGCAAAGGATCATGTTGATTTAGGCGAAGCGTTAGGATTAATCGATTTTGAAACAGCATCTAAAATAACCAGTTCACGGTTTGTTGTGATGCATGGTGGCATAGCAAAACTACACCGGGCCTTAATTCAGTTTATGCTCGACATGCATGGCAATGAGCATGGTTATTCTGAAGTCAATGTGCCTTACCTGGTCAATGCAGAAAGTTGTTTTGGTACCGGACAATTACCGAAATTTGAAGAAGATTTATTTCATATAAAAGAACATGGTTTATATTTAATTCCAACTGCGGAAGTACCGGTAACGAATACGGCACGCGACGAGATCCTCGATAGCGAAGAATTGCCGAAGAAATATGTTTGTCATTCACCTTGTTTCAGAAGTGAAGCGGGTTCTTATGGGAAAGATACACGAGGCATGATTCGTCAACATCAGTTTGAAAAAGTAGAAATGGTGCAACTGGTTAAACCTGAAACATCCTATACTGCATTGGAGGAGTTAACCGGTCATGCAGAAAATATTCTGAAAAAACTCGATTTACCCTACCGCGTTGTCGCACTGTGCGGTGGCGATTTAGGTTTCTCAGCAGCAAAGACTTACGATATTGAAGTTTGGTTGCCGGGGCAAAATAAGTACCGGGAGGTTTCTTCTTGCAGTAATTTTGAATCATTTCAGGCAAGACGTATGAAAGCACGCTGGCGTAATCCGGAAACGAATAAACCGGAATTACTACATACTCTCAATGGCTCAGGCCTGGCTGTAGGTCGAACTTTGATAGCAGTAATGGAAAACCATCAGGACAAAGACGGAAACATCACGATTCCTGAACCATTAAGACCGTACATGAATAACCAGACAGTAATTACTCGATAAGGCGGACTGCTAAGCCATGACTATTTTAAAGGATCATAGACATAAAAAAACGCCCAGCAGGGCGTTTTTAAATATGACTGACTAATTTAAAAGCTTATTCTATATTTGCACCGACAATTGCAGCCATCTGCATCATATCGATTGTTTCACCTTCTTTCATTTGGGTAAGGTCAGTAAGTTTACCCGACTTGCTTGTAGACTTTGTGTTTTTGAATATAGGTAACAATTTCGCATCCGCCACTATAAATTTGCCTGCATTTTCAGGAGCACCATTTACAGATTTTGTCTGAAGTTTATTTGCTTTAATATAATCCCACAGTTTTTTAGTGATTTCCGTTCTAGGTAATTCTGTGGCGCCTAATAAACCAGCTAAATCACTTTTCAATTTTACCGGCTTACTCAAGCCTTTTGCTTCTGCCATGATCAACTCCTTCTCATATTGATATAAATAATTACTAACTAAAAAGCGCCCTGAAAGGCGCTTTTTAGTTAAGTCAATTTAACAATCATTCTGATTGTATTGCTTTTAGAACTGCATCCAGACTTTCTTTTGCATCGCCGAAATACATACGTGTATTTTCTTTGAAGAAAAGTGGGTTCTGAACACCGGCATAACCTGTAGCCATACCGCGTTTTAATACTATCGTTGTGTCACCTTTCCAACACTCAAGAACCGGCATTCCGGCAATTGGACTGTTAGGATCATCCAGTGCAGAAGGGTTAACGATATCGTTCGCCCCGATAATGATAGAAACATCAATATCAGGAAAATCATCATTGATTTCGTCCATTTCAAAAACGATGTCATAGGGTACTTTTGCTTCTGCAAGCAATACATTCATATGACCTGGCATACGTCCAGCAACGGGATGAATGCCAAAGCGAACATTAATCTTCTTGTCACGTAACACTTTGGTGATTTCATTTACCGTATGCTGTGCCTGAGCGACTGCCATACCATAACCGGGAATGATCATCACTTCTTTGGCACTGGTTAATAAATCTGCGACTTCTTGTGTCTCAATGGCAATAACTTCTCCCTGTTCTTCATCAGCGGCACCTGAGGATGAACCTGAAGTCGTACCAAAACCTCCCGCGATGACGGAAACAAAGTTTCGATTCATAGCTCGGCACATGATGTAACTTAAAATAGCACCACTACTACCGACTAATGCACCAACAACAATTAATAAATCGTTAGATAACATAAATCCGGTAGCTGATGCGGCCCAGCCTGAATAACTATTCAGCATGGAAACGACTACTGGCATATCAGCACCACCGATAGCCATAACCATATGCACACCAAATGCTAGCGCCAGCAAGGTCATGACTAATAATGGAAATGTTCCACCACCGGTTTCAGCCTGATGAATAAAGATAGTACCTAACCAGATTGTTAGTAATAACAATCCAAGATTTAAAAAATGACGTGCGGGTAATAATAATGGGTTACCACCGATCTTGCCGCTCAGTTTGCCAAAGGCAATGATAGAACCAGAGAAGGTGATGGCACCAATCAGGATACCGATATAAATTTCGACTTCATGGATAACCTTTTCTGCATGCGTTGCAAAGGAAATGGTTTCATCCATAAAGTTGACATAGCCGACCAACACGGCCGCCAGACCTACGAGACTGTGCAAAATGGCCACCAATTCAGGCATTTGTGTCATCTCGACCTTTCTCGCAAGTGTGAGACCGACGGTGCCGCCAATAACCATCATTACAACAATGAGTATATAGCTTAATGTGCCACTGACTTCAGGTCCAAAAACAGTCGCTACTATTGCGATGGTCATACCGGTAATACCGTAGATATTACCGCGTCGTGCTGTTTCCTGATTACTTAATCCACCTAGAGTAAGGATGAATAAGATGGTCGCCCCTATATAAGATACTGTTACTAATCCTTCTGACATGACAATCTCCTTATTTTCTGAACATCTGTAACATGCGATGGGTTACGGCAAAGCCGCCCACGATGTTGATGCTGGTTATAAGGATGCCAAAGGCTGCTAATGCAACTAACAAGAATCCGGAAGAGGAGACTTGTATTAGTGCGCCGATAACAATAATACTACTGACCGCATTAGTCACACTCATCAGTGGTGTATGTAATGATGCTGAGACATTCCAGATCACCATATAGCCAACAAAACAAGCTAATACGAAAACAGTAAAATGCGCCATAAAAGAAGCAGGAGCAACGGCTCCAAGTCCATAGAGAACAAGTGCCCCAATAATTATCGGTAACATTTGCTTGATCGGACCTGCTTTTTTGGGTGCCGGCTTTTCAACCACAGTTGCTGCAACAGCTTTTACTGGCGCTGCTGAAAGCTTCGGTGCCGGTGGTGGCCAGGTAATTTCGCCAGCTTTAATGACGGTAGCGCCACGAACTGCCTCATCTTCCATATTGATAACCATCTGACCATCCTTTTCAGGCGTCATGTCGGTTAATAAATGGCGAAGGTTCGTTGCGTAGAGTTGACTTGATTGTGTCGGTAAACGACTCGGTAAATCACTGTAGCCAATAATCGTGACACCGTTATCGGTCACAGATAATTCATGCGGTACAGTTAATTCACAGTTGCCGCCTTGTTCAGCAGCTAAATCGACAATAACACTACCATTCTTCATCGATTTAACCATTTCTGTGGTAATTAACTTAGGCGCTGGTTTGCCTGGAATAAGTGCTGTCGTGACGATGATATCAACATCTTTTGCCTGTTCAGCAAAAAGAGCCATTTCTGCTGCGATAAATTCATCACTCATGGTCTTGGCATAACCGCCTTCGCCACTACCATCTTCTTCAAATTCCAATAAAAGGAAATCAGCCCCCATACTTTCGACCTGTTCCTTTACTTCTGGACGGGTATCGAAAGAACGGACTATAGCGCCCAGACTATTTGCGGCACCAATGGCGGCTAAGCCTGCTACACCAGCACCAATAACCAGTACTTTAGCGGGAGGGACTTTACCGGCGGCAGTAATCTGTCCGGTAAAAAAGCGTCCAAAATTATGTGAGGCTTCAACAATAGCTCGATAACCGGCGATATTCGCCATTGAGCTAAGTGCATCCATTTTTTGTGCGCGAGAGATGCGTGGCACGCTATCCATCGCCAGAATATTAACGTTTTTAGCAGAGAGCTTCTGCATTAACGCTTCATTTTGAGCTGGCCAGATAAAACTGATTAATGTTTGTCCGTCATGTAATAGCTCAACTTCACTATCATCTGGAGCACGGACTTTAAATATGATGTCAGCAGAATCCCATAAGGCTTTGGTGTCATTACTTATTTCAGCACCAGCTTCACGATAAGCATCGTCTGAGAAATTAGCTTCTGCACCTGCACCGGATTCAACGGTGACGGTATAACCCAGTTTTTGTAACCAACCGATAACTTCGGGTGTCGTAGCAACACGCTTTTCACCCGTATATATTTCTTTAGGCACCCCGATCTTCATCGTTTTACCACCCCTATAGTTTAATTATTTTTAGATTAAAAATGATTTATTCTTATTAAAAACGCGACTGATGCTAGCATGATTAGCCTTCCAAGTCATAGCAGAACCTTCCGTATCACAGCTTCGGTGCGATTCTTTGGCGATTAGGGGACAGGAGGGAAGATTTTATTATTTTGTTCCTGGCCCCGGATCCATTCATGGAAATAAAAAAACCCGGTAAAAACCGGGTTTTTTAGATTTTTAAACTGAAAATCTATCAATCTTCGCCTGCAAATGCCCCTAAAAGGTGTAACAGACTGGTAAACAGGTTGTAGATTGTGACATAGAGTCCCACGGTTGCCATGATGTAATTAGTCTCGCCACCATGAATCATTTCGCTGGTTTGATACAGGATAAAACCTGACATCAACAATACAAACATAGCGGATACCGCTAATGACAGGGCAGGGATGCTAAAAATCATAGCGCCAATCCCGGCTAAAAAGGCAACCAGAACACCAACCATGATAAATCCACCCATAAAGCTAAAATCTTTACGAGTCGTTAATGCATAACCGGAAAGACCCAAAAAGATAGCACCAGTGCCACCCATAGCTGTCATCACCAATTGTGTTCCATTAGAAAACATCGTGATGTAGGCGCTGATGATGGGACCAAGGGTCAAACCCATAAAACCGGTTAGGGCAAAAATAGAAGCTATACCCCATGCACTGTTTCTCAAATGAGAAGTCAGAAACAGCAAACCAAAATAGCCTACCAATGTGATGATCATGCCAGGATGTGGCATATTGTATACCATGGACAATCCGGCTGTGAACGCGCTGAACAGCAGTGTCATCGATAATAGGGTATAGGTATTACGTATTAATTTGTTAGTCGCGAGTGCTGATTGCGATGGTTGTGCGACTGCATACGGAGTTTGACTCATTTATTTCACCTCGTTATTAAAACAATATCTATTATGTAATGGTTTGACAGCAAAATATCAAGCTTTGTTTCATTAAATTTTCTTTAAATTCAATTATATTATACGGCTTTTCCGATGACGAATGATCATGTATCCTCTCGCTGCTTGATCACGCGACACTGGAGAGGTGGCAGAGTGGTCGAATGCACTGGTCTTGAAAACCAGCGGTCCTTTATCGGTCCCGTGGGTTCGAATCCCACCCTCTCCGCCA
>JAURNW010000031.1 GCA_030829985.1 Gammaproteobacteria bacterium
ACCATGAGCGTTATCATGAATCACTTGATAACCTGACGCCGGCAGATGTGTTTTATGGGCGAGGTGAAGAAATACTCAGTCAACGTGCATTGATTAAACAAAATACCTTGGCACTACGTAAACAGATGCATTACGATAAAAAACACATTAACTAACCCGATGAACCGATCTGTCTCTTAGTTTATGCCGCTCTTTGTCCAAAAGGTTTTGACGACGTACAGGGGCCATACGGGGTTATGATCCTGTCGCCTATTTTACTGAAGAGCGTCCAGTTAAAGGTTCATCAAAATTCATATCTCACTATAACGGCGCAGACTGGCACTTTTCCTCGCAGGAAAACAAAGCACTATTTGACAATAACCCTGAACAATATTCCCCTCAATATGGCGGCTATTGCGCCTACGGGCTGTCCAAAGGCTTTGTTGTCTCCTCTGATCCAGCAGCCTTCAGTCTGGTAGATGACAAGTTATATCTGAATTACAGTCTAGGGGTTAGAAAAACCTGGTTAAAGGATGTTCCGGGAAATATTAAGCGTGGCGACGAAAACTGGCTTGCCAAAAAATACAAATAAACTTATACAAAAACATGCTATAAAAACTAGCAGGACTTATTACTGAACTGATTCATAAGCAATCATCAACCGTTTTCGGCCTGAACCCCATCGATAATCACCGAAGTGTCCGGTTGCTCGTATAACACGATGGCAAGGAATCAAATATGCCAGTTGGTTTTTTGCAATTGCCGATCCGACGGCTCTTGAAGCTGTCGGTTGGCCTATACTTTCAGCGAGCTGACCATAACTGAGCAATCTACCAGGTGCTATATTTAAAAGTGCATTCCAGACACGTATTTGAAATTTTGTGCCTTTCACAAAAGCACGTAATGAAATCGCTCGGCTATTGTCATAATTAAATAATTGACTAACAAGATCATCTGCCAGCGCTTCATTGTTTATAAATTTTGCATTTGGCCACTCCAACTTCATATCAATAATGGCATTAGTTTCCTGGCCAGGATCCACAAATACAAGACGAACTATCCCACGGGCTGAGCTTGCAACAAGGCATTTCCCAAATGGCGTGAAACTGAAACCATAGTCAATAGTAAGACCATCGCCGGCTGCTTTTATTTCACCGGGCGATGCTGCTTCTATGGTTATACATAAATCATGCAGTCTTGATGGACTCGACAAACCCACATCATGTGTGACTTCTAATACACTCTTCCCTTTACTCAACATATCTTTAGCATTATCAAATGTCAGATATTGTAGAAATGATTTTGGTGTAACACCGACCCAGGTTGTGAACTTATGATGAAAATGATGTGGACTTAATCCTACGATGCTAGCAAGAGTTTCCAGCGAAGGTTGCTCGAGGATATGTTTATTAATGTAATCAATGACATCTGCCATTTGATTATAATCATTTGAATTTAAATTCATCACATAAATCTAACATGTCACGTAAATACAACCCACCCGATTCTTGCTGTTATAATACAGCAATGGACCCACGCAAACTCATCACTTTGTTTTTGGCACATGCCAACCAACTTAAATTTAAAAACCTGTTTTTAATTGTAATTACTTTATTTGTGGTCGATCTCATTATCCCCGATTTTATCCCCTTGATAGATGAGATCATACTGGCGTTACTTGCCATCATTCTTGCCAATTGGAAAGATGAACGTAAACAGGAAAAGGAAGGTAATTTGATAGAAGGTGAAGTAGTGGATAAGGATGAAAAATGATATTAACGAATAATCCAGTATGAAAACTGCGATCAGGTGTTATAAATCAAGATGCCTATTATTCCATGGCTAGCACGATACAAACTATACCATTAGCCAATCTTGCGCTTAGTTTTATCCCCGCGTTTATCGTTATCTATATTCTTTTCAAATGGTCACTCAATGCCAGTAATGCATTTTATGCCATTGCCCGGATGTTGGCGCAGTTACTGATAATCGGCTATTTTTTAGTTTATATTTTTGAATCTAAACACGCCGGGGTAATCATTCTGGTCCTGACCGTAATGGTTTTCGCCTCAAGCTGGATAGCACTGGGAACAATTAAAGATAAACGTCGATTGTTATATAAACACGCTCTGGGCTCTATCGCATTAGGCGGTGGGATAAATTTACTGCTCGTATCGCAATTCGTCCTTATGCTGGATCCATGGTATCAGCCTCAATTCATGATCCCATTAGCAGGGATGATTTTTGCGAACTCAATGAATAGCATAAGCCTCTCTATTGAGCGACTAAATGCTGAACTGGTAAGAGACGTCCCATACGAACAAGCACGTACTATTGCACTCCAGGCTTCACTAATCCCGATAATCAACTCCTTGTTTGCCGTAGGATTGGTTTCATTACCAGGTATGATGACCGGCCAGATTCTATCGGGAGTCTCGCCCCTGATAGCCATTCGCTATCAGATTATGGTCATGTGTATGATACTCGGCTCATCCGGCATTTCCGCTGCCTGTTTCCTAATTTGGGTTAAACCTGTATTTGAGAGAAAAACGGACGCTTTATAAATCCCATCCTGACCCGAATATTTTACATCTAACATATCTCGGACGGTATTGATCCGGCTTCGATTTCATCAGTCATCTACTTAAGCATGACAGACTCTACATTTCCCTAAATAATTACTTAAGTATGTTAAAAAATACGCTATATTAGGTTCTCTAAATGACAGTTGGATGCCTCTAAAAGGTCTTAAACCATGAATGAAAATCAGTTAAAAACCAAAATATACCTACTCCGTGCTCTGGACACCACTTTGCTACTTATCGTTGTAGGCCTTGGTGTTTATGCTGCTTTTTATGCAGAAAACAAGGAAATTATGATCATTGCCTGTCTTGTAGGGCTATTTCTAGTTAATGCCTTGGGAAGAGCGACTAATAAATCGATTACACTGATGGGCATACAACTTGAAAAACTAAAACGAGAGAAGAAAACGGAAGAACAAAGAACACTGATGAGTACACGTCATAGCACGCGTTTTTCTACTCGAAGTGGCGCTACAAAAAGTGCTGTTCCAACCGCAAAGCCTAAAACAGATAAATAAGCGATTAATTCTTATCCTGTTTAAATTCAGGCGGCACAACATCAGTCCATTCAATCTGATAACCAGAGCGGTCATCTTTAATAATCTTTTCCAATTGCGTGATTGTCACTACACCATTCAGGCGTAAAACCAGTTCCCCTGCAGGATTATAAAAAAAAGTAATTGGGATCATATCCACTTTCTTGCCAATCACTTCACCAGCAAGTTTTGCATCGACCATCAAAACCGGGTACTCAATAAAATAATCCAGAATGAATTCGCTCAACTGTTCTTTATCAGGATATTCAAACGTAGGCCAATCAAGCGTAAGCCCCATGACCATCGCGTCTTTTTGATGATGCAGCTCATGAAAATCTATTAATGCGTCCAGCTCAGCACGGCAATAAGGACAAGCTGTACCCCAGACATTCAGTACAAGCCATTTTCCCTTCCCAATATAATCACTCAAGGCATAGCGTTTTCCGTCCACACCCTGAAGTATTGTATCGAGTGGCTCTGCTGTCGAAGCATGGGAAATGAAAAGGATAAAAATAAAAACTATAATTTGTGTTTTTCTTAAGAACATAAAATATTAAAACGGCTAATGATTATACCGAGCCTAACATATTAATAATTTATTTAAATTTAAAAAAGAACGGAGGAGAGGGTCCTCCGTTCAAGGTTGAGGAAAAAAATTGATTAACAACTTAAAACTGTTGAGATTACTGGTATCACCTCCTTTAAAATTATCTCTAGTTAACTCTCTTAAGGATTCCTGAAATCATTGTTTAAATTCTTGTTTATACAATTGCAAAACAGATGCCAAATCCAACAAATTAATTCACATTAAAATAAAATGTAAAATCAATAACTTATTAAGTTTTAATTTATTACAAAAATATTACATTTAAAATCTTGCACTAATATTGGTTCGCGCAGCATTTAATTAGTGCAGGATTAACTGTTAGAGCACTTCTTGTAGAAAAAAATAGACACTAAAACCAGTCGATGAGCTGAACGCGCAATGCCACGCGGCAAGTTGAGCTAGAGAGGTTACGGTGATGACGACTTTTTCACATAAAATTCTTATGTGTGTAAAAAATATTAGTGACGTAGATTGAGATCCTGGGTTGGTTTAACAACCATAGAAAATAATCTGGTATTCAAATTTCTTGGATTTAATCGTGTTAGAAAAAAATTAATCTTATTCATAATACCGGGCACCACAATATTGGTCTTACCCAGTTTACTTAATGCAATATCAACAACCACATCGACATCCATAGTTATCAGTTTTGTAATACTTGAAAATTCTGCTAATTCGGTACGTGTTAGTCCAGGACACAGAGCCATCACATCGATATTGTAATCCTTTAACTCAGTATTTAAAGCCTCGGAGAACATCAGATCATAGCCTTTTGAAGCAGAGTAGTTGCTCCAACGTGAAATTGCAGCGACTGATGTCAATGAGGACAAGAATATCAATGCGCCTTTATTTCGTTCTTTCATTTTATTACCCAATCCATGAGTCAAAATAAGAAACGATTTACAGTTTGTGTTTAACAACCTGATCTCATCTTCCAGATCATTATCAAGAAAATTGCCGGTATTTAATATTCCTGCATTATTCACTAACATTCCTATCGCTAAATCTTCTACAGCTGTAACCACACCTTTTGTCTCATCTTCATCAGACAAGTCTGCACAAACTACACGCGTTTCAATATTAAAACTTGTGGACAGTTCATTCGCTAATGCTTCCAACCGTTCCTTACGTCTGGCGACTAAGACAACATTCATTCCAGCGGCCGCTAATCGTCGACTAAAAACCTCACCAATTCCGGAAGAGGCTCCCGTGACTAATGCCCACTCTCCATACGCTGTTTTCAGATCTTTCATACCGACTCCCGTTAATAAAATAATGCTTAAATTATTTCTTTATACCTTCAATCGAGAAAAACAAATCCAGCTTTTGGGATGCCGGGCCAAGATCTTTAAGAATCCCATAATCAACCAAGGCAATTTCTGTTGTACCTTCAAAGCCTGCACGATAACCACCCCAGGGGTCATTACCCTCACCTAAATAAGTCATATAAAAGTAATCGGTCTGGTGACTCCACGTAAGGTGAAATCACCTTTTAACTCACCCGACCCGTTTTCATTCATAGCAAAGGAAGTGCTGACGAAGCTGGATTGTGGAAATTGCTCAACATCAAGAAATTCATCACTTCGTAGATGTTCGTCTCTTTTGGCATGATTGGTATCAACACTACTGGTATTAATCGTAACGTTTATTTTAGATGCGCTTATATTATTTTTGTCATAAGTAAATTCACCATCGAAATCATTAAATCGGCCCCATAACCAGCTATAGCCAAGATGCATAATCCTGAACTGTATAGACGCATGCATACCTTTTTTATCTATCACATACTCATCAGCCATTACCGGGCTTGAAAAGAGGCTTAATACCAATAGCACAACAGACAATACTTTCACCGGAGAATCTCTTTTTTATTGATGGTTTTTATGACACGCGTCAATATCGTATCTTTATCTTAAAACGAGTTTTAACTGTAGCACAAACAGCCACTTTCTCTATAAATACCATTACTGCCGATTTAAGACCAAACTGACCACAATGAGGTTATCGCCCGTATTATTTTGATCTTATTGATTTTGATCAACGTAATGCTTTTTCGAAATTCATAATATATGGGCATAAGAATTAATAACCTCAAACAAGGAATAATTATGCTATATCAAGTTAGTGGCGATATCTTAAAAACAAAAGCACAAGCGATAGCTCACGGTATTGCAGCGAATGACCCGATGAATCAGGGTCTGGCACTATCATTACATGAAAATTACCCCTCTATGCATAAGGACTTTCATCATTGGTGCCATCAAAACCACCCAAAACCGGGTGATGCCTGGATATGGGGAGGCGCCAATTCCGTCCGTATCATCAACCTCCTTACACAAGAGGGTAATTATGAACACGGCTCAAAACCCGGCAATGCTACGATTAGTAATGTTAATCATGCCTTGCGCGCCTTGGTCAAAATAATCGAAAAAGAAAACATCACCTCGCTGGCAATCCCCCGCCTTGCGACAGGCGTCGGCGGTCTTAAATGGGATGATGTATTGCCATTAATCGAAGAACGTCTGGGCTCACTCGAAATTCCAATTTATATCTACACCGAATTTCATGCCGACGTACAGGCAAACGAACCCTGAGCTACAGGGCAATCTTCTTTCTCGGTGAAGTTCATAGCGTCAAACTAATTGAATTGTTATTCGATATCAGACCAAACAGCAAATTCATTGCCGCTCGGTTCAGCAAAGTGAAACCGGCGGCCACCGGGAAAGGAGAATATCGGTTGCAGAATCGTGGCGCCCGCCTCTTCGACTTTGGCTAGCGTCTGGCTTAAATCATTACTGTAAAACACAATCAACGCACTGCCATGCTTCGCCGACGCCGATAAATTCGCGCGAAAAAAACCACCATCAATGCCTTCATCCGAAAACGCCGTGTAATCCGGACCGTAATCCACAAAAGACCAGCCGAATACCTTGCTAAAAAACGCCTTCGTCGCTTCAAGATCCTTTGCCGGATATTCAACGTAATTTATTTTTTCATGTACATTCATAAAAACACCTCATAAAACAAAACTCCCGCATATAGCGGGAGTTTTACTTTATTACTGGATACCGGATCAAGTCCGATATGACGGTATGGCGTTACACCGGGCTGGCAAGGTCGCTCTCTGATATCCATATCATCGCGACACTTGTGCATCCATGCACATCGTCAAATATGAATCACCTATACAGGTGATGGTAGATCTGTATCACCCATTAGGTATTTATCAACCGCTGCTGCCGCACTTCTTCCTTCTGCAATTGCCCATACAATCAAACTCTGGCCATGTTGCATATCGCCAGCGACAAACACCCCTTCTACATTTGTCTGCCAGTTTTCCTGCCAGACGTTGGTGCGGTCGTTTAGATCGACACCGAGTTGTTCAACCAGACCTTCTTTTTCTGCACCCGTAAAACCCATTGCCAGAAAAACAAAATCCGCTTTTAACATTTGTTTGCTGTTTGGTACGTCGTTGAACTGCATACGTCCAGCTTCGCGTTGTATCTCTACCTTGGTTAATTCGAGTTCGGTTAAATTACCGTCTGCATCGCCATGGAATTTTTTCGTTTGTACTGAATAAACGCGTTCGCCACCTTCTTCGTGCGCCGAGGCTGTACGAAAGATAAACGGCCATTGTGGCCATGGATTATCATGTGCGCGTTTTTCGGGAGGTTGCGGCATGATCTCTAATGAAGTTACTGAAGCAGCACCTTGTCTGTGCGAGGTTCCGATACAGTCGGCACCGGTATCACCACCGCCGATAATGATCACGTGTTTACCTTTTACATTGATCAATTCTTCTTCAGGAATAGTATCGCCCATGCACAAACGATTTGCTTGCGGCAGGAATTCCATTGCCTGATAGATACCTTTTAACTTACGACCAGGAATCGGCAAGTCGCGTCGTGCGCTGGCACCACCACATAAGACTAATGCATCAAATTGTTTCTTTAATTCATTCGCATCGATGTCGACACCAATATGCGTACCCGGTTTAAAGGTTACGCCTTCTGCTGCCATTTGATCCATACGACGATCAAGACGACTCTTTTCCATCTTGAATTCAGGTATGCCATAACGCATTAAACCACCGATACGATCATCTCGTTCAAACAAGGTCACATCATGTCCTGCGCGCGCGAGTTGTTGCGCAGCAGCCATACCTGCCGGACCTGAACCAATCACACCGACTTTTTTGCCGGTTTTCTTTTCCGGGATTTCAGGTTTAATCCAACCGTTTTCCCAGGCCTTATCAATAATGGACAGTTCGACGGCTTTAATCGTTACCGGATCATCGTTGATACCAAGCACGCAAGCGCCTTCGCACGGCGCCGGACATAAAGTGCCGGTAAATTCAGGGAAATTGTTCGTGGCATGCAAGCGTTTGATCGCATCTTGCCATTGATCGCGATAGACCAGATCGTTCCAGTCCGGAATCAAGTTGCCTAATGGACATCCTTGATGACAAAACGGGATACCACAATCCATACAACGCGAGGCTTGTTCCTTTAACGGAGCAACCGGCCAAGGCTGCATGACCTGTTTCCAGTCTTTCTTACGTTCCGCTACCGGTCGGTAAGGTTGCTTGGCTCTGGCGTGTTCTATAAATCCGGTTGGTTTACCCATGTGCTGCCTCCATCACGGCATCATCCACGGATGTGCCTTCTGCTTTTGCCTTCTTGATCGCTGCTAGCACACGCTTGTAATCCTTCGGCATAACTTTTATAAATTTTGATTGATATTTGCTCCAGTTGTTGAGGATATTCTTCGCAACTGCGCTTTGTGTGTAATCTGCATGTTTGGTTAGTAATGTTTTTACTGTGACCAAATCTTCATCTTCATCCAATGAATCCAGATCGACCATACCTTGATTGCAATGGACTTCAAAATCACCCGCTTCATCCAGAACATACGCTATGCCACCAGACATACCGGCAGCAAAGTTTCGACCTGTTTTGCCAATGATAACAACGCGTCCACCGGTCATATATTCACAACCATGATCACCGATACCTTCGACCACTGTATTGACACCACTATTACGAACACAGAAACGTTCGCCGGCGATACCACGAATATAAGCTTCGCCCTGAGTCGCACCATAGAGTAGTACATTACCTACCAATATATTTTCTTCGGCAACAAAGCTGGAATGACGTGGCGGATAAACAATAATCTTACCGCCGGATAAACCTTTGCCAAGATAGTCATTGGCATCACCTTCCAGGGTTAAGGTCACACCCTTAGGGATAAATGCACCAAAACTCATACCGGCCGATCCATTGAAATGAATGTTGATAGTATCTTCAGGCAAACCTTCCGCGCCGTAGCGCTTGGTAATGTTATAACCGAGTATCGTGCCTACGGTTCGATTGGTATTCAGAACCGGCAGGATAATATCAACAGGCTTTTTGCTTTCCAACGCTTCCTTACATAATGGCAAAATTGTTGTTATATCCAATGACTGTTCCAATCCATGGTCCTGTTTTTTAACACAATGAAATGCATCGCCTGGACGAGGAACCGGTTTCAAAAGGATATTTGAGAAATCCAATCCAGCCGCTTTCCAATGATTTACGGCTTTCTTTGTTTCTAGTCTATCGACTTGCCCTACCATTTCATCAATGGTTCTGAAACCTAGCTCAGCCATATATTCCCTGACTTCTTCAGCAATATACTTAAAGAAGTTTTCAACAAATTCCGGGCTGCCGCCAAATTTCTTTCTGAGTTCAGGGTTCTGTGTGGCAACACCAACAGGACAGGTATTTAAATGACAGACTCGCATCATGATGCAACCCATGACGACCAGAGGTGCCGTAGAGAAACCAAATTCTTCTGCGCCGAGAAGTGCGGCTATCACGACATCACGTCCGGTCTTTAACTGACCATCAGTTTGGACGACGATACGATCACGTAATCCATTCATGACTAACACTTGTTGTGTTTCAGCCAGACCCAGTTCCCATGGCAAACCAGCATGTTTTAGTGAGCTGATTGGAGAAGCGCCGGTACCACCATCGTAGCCTGATATCAGTACTACATCGGAATGTGCTTTAGCCACACCCGCTGCAACAGTTCCTACACCAACCTCAGCAACAAGTTTCACATGAATACGTGCTTCCGGATTTGAATTCTTTAAGTCATGGATCAATTGCGCCAGATCTTCGATCGAGTAGATATCATGATGTGGTGGTGGTGAAATAAGCCCAACACCCGCAGTCGAATGACGCACCTTGGCAATCCACGGATAGACTTTGGTGCCCGGTAATTGTCCACCTTCACCAGGCTTCGCACCTTGCGCCATTTTGATTTGTATATCATCGGCATTCGCCAGATATTCACTGGTAACACCAAAACGACCAGAAGCAACCTGTTTAATCGAGCTGCGGCGTAAATCACCATTGGCATCCGGTGTAAAACGATCAGGGTCTTCACCACCTTCACCGGTATTCGATTTACCACCAATGCGGTTCATCGCAATGGCTAATGTTTCGTGTGCTTCTTTACTAATAGAACCGTAAGACATCGCACCGGTTGAAAAGCGTTTCATGATGCTTTCAATCGGTTCAACTTCATCTAACGGAATAGATGTTTTATCTTGCTTGAATGCAAACAAACCTCTCAAGGTAGCAAGATGTTCATTTTGATCATCAACTAATGAAGTATATTCCTTGAAGATTTTGTATTGCCCTGAACGGGTAGCATGCTGAAGCTTAAAAACGGTATTAGGATTGAACAGATGATATTCACCATCACGCCGCCACTGATACTCACCACCCCATTCCAGATCAGGTCTTTTGACCGGGCGATCAGGAAAGGCATTGTGATGACGTTTGCTCATTTCTTTTGCAACGACATCAATACCAATACCGCCGATACGCGATGCAGTTCCAGTAAAATATTCTTCGACAAATTCTTTATTCAGACCAATTGCTTCAAACACCTGTGCACCACAATACGATTGCACCGTTGAGATACCCATCTTGGCCATTGTTTTGGTCAGGCCTTTGCTTACAGCCTTGATAAAATTCTTTACCGCTTTCTTGTGTTCCATCTCTGGAAGGTGGCCTTTACCGATTAAATCACCCAAGGATTCAAACGCGAGGTAAGGGTTCACTGCGCCTATACCATAACCAATTAGTACTGCGAAGTGATGCACTTCTCTGGGTTCACCTGACTCAAGGATTAAACCTATGCGGGTACGTTTACCGTTGCGGATTAAATGATGATGCACACCGGCCGTTGCTAATAAGGCAGGAATCGCCGTTTTATGCTGGTCTATTCCACGATCCGACAAGATGACATTAGTAAAGCCATCATCAATAGCCTTATCGACTTCTAAATAGACGTCTTCTAATGCCTTAGCCAATCCTGCGCCATCTTCCGCGACGGGATATAAGATAGAGACTGTCCTGGTTTTAAAACCGGGTAAGTTTACATCCCGTATCTTGGCCAGCTCTTCATTTGTAATGATAGGTGTGCTGAGTTTTATGCGTCGACAACTTTCAGGTGAAGGTTTTAATAAATTACCTTCAGGGCCGATCGTGATAGCTACCTGAGTTACGAGTTCTTCACGTATGCCATCCAAAGGCGGGTTGGTAACCTGGGCAAACAACTGTTTGAAATAATCGTATAACAGACGTGAACGATCCGATAATACAGCCAACGCTGCATCTGTACCCATAGAGCCAGTCGGCTCTAGCCCTTTTGCTGCCATCGGTGCCATCAAGATTCTTAAATCTTCATGTGTATAACCAAAGGCTTGTTGACGTTGTAATAAGGTGTCCGGATCTGAACCATGAATCTGTTTTGGATCAGGTATTTTTTCAATCGGCATCAGGTTCTGTTTTAACCATTCGCCATAAGGGTGCTCTTTTGCAAACTGATCTTTTAATTCTTCATCACCAATGATGCGCCCTTGCTTGGTATCGACCATAAAAATACGGCCAGGATGCAGCCGTTCTTTTATCTTTACGTTTTCAGGAGCAACTTCCAGGACACCTACTTCCGACGCCATGATAACCATGTCGTCTTTAGTGACGTAATAACGTGATGGCCTTAAACCATTACGATCCAGTACCGCTCCAATCACTTCACCATCAGTAAATGCGATTGATGCCGGGCCATCCCAGGGCTCCATTAACGAGGCGTGGTACTCGTAAAAAGCCTTACGATCCTCATCCATCGTTTCATGACCAGACCATGCTTCAGGAATCATCATAAGTACTGCGTGCGGTAACGGACGACCCGCCATGTGTAAAAATTCCATGACGTTATCAAATGTCGCTGAATCACTGCCGCCTTCTATAACAACCGGGAATAATTTTTTCAGATCATCGCCAAACAAATCTGATTCGCACAAAGATTCACGTGCGCGCATCCAGTTTGCGTTACCGCGTGAGGTATTGATCTCGCCGTTATGTGCAACATAACGGAACGGGTGTGCTAAACGCCAGGCGGGGAAAGTATTGGTTGAAAATCGTTGGTGTACTAATGCCATTGCTGACTCGACATCAGGGTCGTTAATATCGGGAAACATCGGCTCGATCTGTTCACCGGTTAACATGCCTTTATAGACAAAGGTGCCATAGGATAATGAGGGGACATAGAACAGTTTCTGTTCTGACATATCCGAACCCCAGATCGCATTTTCCACGCGCTTACGGATAACATATAGCTTGCGATCAAATGCCTCGGAATTGAGACTGTCATTTTTTCCTATAAAGATTTGTTTGAATGTTGGCTCACCATCTTTTGCAGTGGGGCCTAGTGTTGAGTCATCTATTGGCACATCGCGCCAGCCTAATAAGTGCTGTCCTTCTTCTTCGACTACTTTTTCAAATATTTCCTGACAACGTTTTGACTGAGCCACATCGACAGGAAGAAAAACCAATCCTGCGCCATAGCTTTCATAATCGGGAAGATCAAAACCAATTTCCTTACACACTCGCAGGAAAAATTTATGTGGTTTTTGAATCAATATGCCAACACCATCGCCGGTATTTTCCTCACAGCCACAGGCGCCACGATGTAATAAATTCTTTAAAATTGTTAATGCATTTTCGACAATCGCGCGTGATTTTTGACCTTTGATGTTAACCACAAAGCCGACGCCACAGGCATCGTGTTCAGTGGAAGGGTCATACAAACCCTGTTGCTCTGGTGCTTGCTTCATACTGAATTCACTCTTCTATAATGTTAGGTTTACTAGCTTTGTGCTTGCACATAAGCATGAAACTGATTCGCGGAGATAGCCAGGGAGTCACTTCCAAGAAAACCCTTGAAATCCTTAATTTTCTTATAATTTTTTTACACGCACACTTACCCCCCAATAATTCACGAGGGGAAAGGATTATAATAAAGCGCCCTGTTTATGTCACGGTGCAACATAAGATTGTCATAGGCACTCTTTTAAACAGATTTTAGCGTATTTTAGCGTTATTTATATGCATATAACGGTTATTTAGCGATTATATGCGCATATTAGGTGCATTTTCACGAGACTTCTTTAAGATTAATATTTCTATTTTAGAAGGTCTTTAATGCTTCCAACTGTTCTAGGCCATGGTGCCATCAATTTTGCCCTGCTTGGGAGGGTGTCTATTGCGGCAAGTGCTTTATCCCGATCATTGTAAAGCCCATATACTAACACATGCCAATCCTTGCCTTTATTTGATGTAGTGAAAGCTATTATCTGTTCTTCATTGCGATCGAACGATTTAAGGTAGAGCTTGATAGTGTCTTTTTCATAGGCGCCAATTAACTGTAATACATATTTCTCCGGGTCCTGCTTGCTTAACCACTCAATATCATGAACCGGGGTATCTGATTCAACACTGCTACTGTCTTCTACAGTCCTGGCAAGTTGAGAATCTGATTCCGCTACGACACTTTGTAATTGCTCATTATTAACGGCAACTATATTAGTGTTGTTATTATCTGTTTCTATTTCTGGAACTTCCGATGCGGATACTGCTTCTGTCGTGACTGATTCTGGCATCACATGCATATCAACATCACTTATTTTCTGATTATTATTCTTTTTTATTTCGGGCAAGCTTAATTTGATTGTTTGCTTCTTAGCCTCGTCTTTAGAAGGTTCGAGCAACAAAAATGTGACGCCAACAGATAAAAATAATAAACACAGAGCTGTAACTATTATCAATTTAGTTTTTAATAATGATGATGCTGTATTCAGTAAAGTTTTTGACTCGCCTGCTGAATTATTTTTTGCCGGATCATCCAGGTATTGCGCACATAGCGTATTAATTCTTCCTGGCATTCCATGTGAAATCCTGTGTATTTGCTGGATAGTTTTTTCATCAAACACTTTTGTTTCTGATGCCCCGTCTTCAGGATATCGATTATGTATATATTGTTCGGTTTGTCTTTCACTCAAACTTGGCATATCAATAATATGCATATCAAGAGCATCATCAACAATACCAAGCTGTTTAAGCCGGTCCAGAAATAGAGGATCACAAAACAGACAGAAATTAAGCACAGCGACAGAATTTGACTCTGTTAATATTTCAAATAAAACACTAACCAATTCATCGTTAAAAACATCTACATCATCAATTAGCAACACAGGGATTTGTTGATTTTTTTCACATCGCTCTAATAGTTCATTTAAATCACTTTGACTATACGACGAATTTTTTGATTCATCTTTAATATCACCAATTACCGCCTTGAAAATATCATTTTTACCTGTCCTGGAATTAACGACCAGTTTTTTAATCAACAGGTTTTTATTTTGCTGGCGCGATAATTCTTCATGCAGGGTAGATTTGCCAGACTCATGAACGCCTTTAACAATGATTAGATGATTGCTGTGCTCTAACAGATGCGATATTAACTCAACACGATGCATCAACTCTGGCGTTAAAAAATTGAAACTATTCTGTTGGTCTTGTTGTGTCATATTGTTGAAAAACTTTTACATATAAACAGCTTTTTTAAGTAAAGATATATTTCTAAACAGCACCTGAAATCCTCTCAGCTTCCGAAAAAGCAAAACGATCCGTCATTCCTGCAATATAATCAGCGATAATTCTTGTGACCGCATTTTTATCATCAGAATCTTTATTTCTGCTTATGTTATGTTGTGTCTCGTTTGTGAGTAAGCTCGGGTTGTTCATATAAGCATCAAATAATAAACCGACTGTTTCTTTTGCTCTATTAGCCATCGTTTGAACACGTTCGTGTTGATATAAATTTATTCGTAAATATTTTTTTAATTCTTTATGCATCACATCGGTTGCATCGCTCATTTTAATCAATGTCACGCCACATTTTCTTACCTCATCAATATCTATAGGCCGAACCGAGTTAATCATTTCTTCACTGGTCGTTATAAGATCGCTCACAAGAAAATTTATCATCCTTCTAATTATCTCGTGGCGTAAGCGACTATCTGATAAATCAGGCCACTTTTTAATTACACTGTCATAGTGACTACTAAATATTTCACAACTCCTTAGATCATCAATTTCCAGCAACCCTGCTCTGAGACCATCATCTATATCATGATTATTGTATGCAATTTCATCAGCAATGTTTGCAATCTGGGCTTCTACACCTGGTCTTTCATTATTGATAAACCTGGCCCCTAACTCGCCTAATGTTTGTGCATTAATTCTTGAGCAGTGTTTTAGAATTCCTTCTCGTGTTTCAAATGTTAGATTTAGTCCGGGAAAACTTGCGTAACGTTTCTCAAGTTGATCAACTATTCTGATTGACTGGAGATTATGTTCGAAACCACCATAATCACGCATACAGGCATTTAATGCATCCTGGCCTGCATGGCCAAATGGTGTATGACCTAGGTCGTGGGCTAAACAGATTGCTTCTGTCAAATCTTCATTTACATTCAATGCTCGTGCAATTGTTCTGCCTATTTGAGCCACTTCAATTGAATGAGTCAGACGAGTACGAAACATATCGCCTTCATGATTTACAAAAACCTGGGTTTTATATTCAAGACGTCGGAATGCGGATGAATGAATTATACGATCACGATCACGCTGATACTGGTTACGATAGGCAGCTCCATCATCCTGATGAACTCTACCTTTAGTGTTATTGGAATTTGCAGCATAGACCGCAAGCTCATTTACCACACTTAACTCCTCATTCAAGAAAATGGTTAATTGTTTCCGTTAATGCCTGCTCAGTATAGTCTGCCGTAATAGTCGCTTGTCCAATATCACTCAATAAAATCAAGTATAAAATTCCATCGCGGGATTTTTTATCTACCTTCATATTTTCCAGCATTTGCTTAAGCTTAATATCTTTATGAATTTTAATTGGTAATTTTGCCCGAACTAACAACCGCTTAATCCTGTCTACCTGCTCCTGTTCTAATAAACCCAGACGCATTGATAAATCTGCTGCCATGAGCATGCCGCAACCGACGGCTTCACCATGTAGCCAGTGTTTATAGGAGAGACCAGTTTCAATCGCATGCCCGAATGTATGTCCGAGGTTCAATGTGGCTCGCACACCAGACTCTCTTTCATCTTGCGCGACTACTTCAGCTTTATTTATACAGGATCTTTCAATGGTATAAATTAGAGCTTTATTATCACGTTGTATCAGTAGGTCGATATTGTTCTCAAGCCATTCATAAAATTCTCTATCTCTTATCAAACCATATTTGATAACCTCGGCGAGACCGGCAGAAAACTCTCTATCCGGCAAAGACGATAGCACCGAGGTATCTGCTAAAACAGCAGATGGCTGGTAAAATGCCCCAATCATATTTTTACCCAACGGATGATTTACCGCTGTCTTTCCACCTACTGATGAATCTACCTGGGCAAGCAATGTCGTAGGTATTTGTATGAACTTTACTCCTCGTTGATAACATGCAGCAACGAACCCTGTAAGATCGCCTATTACACCGCCGCCTAAAGCTATCAACATGCAGGTACGATTAAACTTTTTCTCCATCAAACGACTGATTATCTGATTAAAACAATCAAGTGACTTGTAGCTTTCGCCATCGGGCAATACTAAAACGTCATAATCCAGGCCGGCAAGATTATTTACTATTGATTTGAGATACAGGGGTGCAATAGTTTCATTAGTCACTACCAGTACTTGATGACTGGTAATCTGTTTATCAATTAATTCTTTATCAGCAAGGATAGAGTCTCCAATATAAATTGGATAACTACGTTTACCAAGGTCAACTTCTATAACTTTCATTAGTTTCAATCAGATTTATTATTTTCTGTATTATTTGCTTAATACTCATTTTATCAGTATCTATAATTTCATCAGCCATTGAAATGTATATAGGTTCTCTCTCACTTAATATTTTTTTAATTTGTTCCAGACGATTCTGACCTTGTAACAATGGCCTCCTTTTATCGCCTGCAGTTCTTTTATGTAGCATCTCAGGCCTGGATTTGAGATAAATAATATAACCATTCTTCTTTAGTACCTGTCTGTTTTCAGGCTGCGTCACAGCTCCGCCACCTGTCGACAAAACTATATTATCCAGTAAGACCAGCTCTTCTATTATCTGGGATTCACGTTTTCTAAATCCTTCTTCACCTTCAATTTCGAAAATTAAAGATATATTTACGCCTGTACGTTGCTCAATTTCATGATCAGAATCATAAAACTTATGAGATGTCTTTTTTGCCAATTGACGTCCAATAGTGGTTTTTCCAGCACCCATTGGGCCTATCAGGATTATGTTATTAAGTTTGCTCACTCTGTGACAATCGAACTTTCTGCGTTAAACATTTCTAGTATTGCAGATTATAGAAAAACAAAAAGGGATGATACCCAAAATGGGTACATCCCTTTAATGATGTAACAGTTATTATTGTTATTAAATTGTCAGGCTGTCTTTCAGGATTTTCGGCGTAATGAAAATCAACAACTCACTTTTAGAAGTATCTGTCGCTGTTCTCTTGAATAGAAAACCAACATAGGGAAGGTCGCCAAAGAAAGGTGTTCTGTCTACAGATTTTCTATCTGATGATGTATAGACACCACCGAGAACAACTGTTTCACCATTTTGCACCAGAACCTGTGTTGTAACACTGCGTGTATTAATTGCAGGCACGCCATTTACGACTGTTGCGCTAACCGTGTCCTGATTCACTTCTAAATCCATGATGATACGGTCATCAGGTGTAATCTGCGGGGTTACCCGTAAACTCAAAGTCGCATCCTGGAAAGAGGTACTGGTGGCACCACTTGACGATGCTTCTTGATATGGAATTTGCACACCTGACTCGATTAGAGCTTCATTCTGATTAGATGTAATTACACGTGGGCTCGCTATGTCTTCACCGCGACCTTCTGCTATCAATGCCGACAATTCAAGCTGCAACAAGTATGATCCTACTTTACCGACTGCTAATGCTAATGAGGCAGCATCACTCGGTAAAGCGGGCAAATCTACAATATAATTCTCATTTGTCCCGTCATTAAACGATGTTGTACCGCCATAATTTACACTTCCGGAATTACCACCACCAATCGCAACGAAAGGATCAGCAGCGCCATTCTCACCTATTGTAGGTCTATCAAAGGTGCCTTTTTTACTGTGTTTACTGTAACCAAAACGTACACCAATATCTTTAGCAAATGTTTCATCGGCATTAACAATGCGCGACTCGATCAAGACCTGACGTATAGGCACATCAAGTTCTGATATTAGACCTCTCACTGCTTCAAGACTACTAGAAACATCCTGAATAATAAGTGTGTTTGTTCTTGCATCAATTGAAACATTACCGCGTTCAGACAGAAGATTGTTTTCATCTGCTTGTATCAAACCCATCAAATCAGCAGCATCTGCATAGTTTATCTGCACGAACTCGGTCCTTAATGGCGCTAATTCTTCGACTTGTCGACTGGTTTCAAGCTCCAATCGCTCACGTGCGGCAAGTTCTTCTGAAGGAGCGACCATAATAACGTTGCCTGTAGTTCGCATACCTAATCCACGAGATTTCAGAATAATATCCAACGCCTGATCCCATGGTACATTTTTCAATCTTAATGTTACATTACCTGAAACAGCATCACTGGTAACCATGTTCAGGCCGGTAAAATCAGCGATCAACTGTAATACCGCTCTTACTTTAATACTTTGGAAATTTAAAGATAAACGTTCACCGGTATATCCAAACTTATCTTTCTTTTGCTCGTCTTTTTCATCTTTGGTTAATGGTTTGAATTCAATTGTATATTGGTCTTCAGATTGATATGCCAAATGATCATAGTCTTCTGTAACAGCACTGATAGTCATCTTCACGTTATTGCCATTGGCAACGGTATCTATCTCTTTTACTGGCGTTGCAAAATCAATGACATCCAGCTTTCTATCTAGATTAGCTGGTAACTGAGCATCAAGAAAATTGATAACCACCTTACCTGCTTCGACACCCATATCTATGGGAACAGATGGGTTAGATAGCTTGACAATAACCCTGCCTTCACCGTTTTCACCTCTACGAAAATCTATATCTTCTATACTCGCCGTCGATAACATTGATGATGTCCCCGAGCTACCAGTATTTGTTGAATCCATAGAGCTTACGCCGCTATCAAGATTCAAAACGACCGAATTCCCCTCGACACGCATATCATATGAAACTGAACGAGTTAAATTGATAACGACTCGCGTTCTTCCTGCAGCTTCGACAGCACTTAAACTATTTGCCATTCCTATACCGATAGTCTGTGACTTGTTTGCCAAGTTTAACGATGTATTTGGAAAATCAATCGCAATCCTGGCCGGGTTATCAATCGTAAAATTCAGAGGATCCGCGGGCAATGCATCTGACAACATCAGTTTAATTTGTACACGTTCTCCCGGTAATGAAGCAAAACTGACATCATCCAATGAAATTGCATATGCAGATGAACTTATTAACCCCAGAACTGCTATTAGCGATACACGTGTTAGCTTTTCTAATTTAGTTATCATGGTTTTGTAACCCTTGAAATTAAATGTAATTCTATTATTGGTAACCATTTTTAATACCTCGCAATCAGATTACTCTTCTACAAGAGCAAGTGCTGCCTCCCGTTCTTCCCAACGACCATTGCTATCCTGAACAATCTCTCTGAGCTCAATTCGGTCTTCGTAAATATTTATAATCTTGCCTATGTTTACCCCGAGATAGTTACCTACACTTACGCGGTGAACCACGCCGTCAGGATCTAACACAATCCCCCAGTTATTGTTTTCATTGTCTAGTGTTCCGACCATACGTAAACTGTCTAATTCGAATTGCTCAAGTTCTTCTCGATTACGATTTCGAATTTCACGCTCCATCTCTTCTGTTAGACCATCATCAACAGAGCCTTCTTCAATTTCCGGCTTTTCGAGCACATAAAATAATTTAAATGGATTTCGTGCGTTAGCTTGACCCGACTGGTAAGCATAAGCTTCATAAGGCTTTATTTCTGGTAATGGCTCTATACGTCCGCCAGGTCTTGCCATTATCTCAGCAACATTATTCTCAATATCACTAATATCTTTTGAGACACAAGCCGTAAGCCCGGTAATAAGAGATAGGCAAAAAACTGTTCTAACATGTCTATTTATTTTTAATTGAGACATAATGTTAATTCTCTTCTTCAAGTGCACGATACGTTTTTGCAATTGCATTCATCTGAAGTTTCGGAACACTACTGCCTTTATCACCTTTGATGGCTGTAATAGCGATATCATGCGTAGTTACAATTCTAGGCAATGCAGCTATACCACTAACGAATTCACCAAATTGGTGATAATCACCTACAACAGAAATTTTGATTGGTAATTCAGCATAAAATTCTCTTGGTGCTTCGCCGCCAGGCTGAAACAATTTAAATTCAAGCCCGGCACCTAAACCTGTTTGAGAGATATCTATTAGTAAGCCTGCAACTTCAGTTTTGTTAGGTAATTGACGCACCATGTCACCAAAGTTTTGCTCCATTTCTTTCATCTGTTCTTTCAGTGCTTCCAGATTAGCTGCTTTCTTTTGCCTAACATCAAGAACGCCTAATTGGTCTTTCTCCTTTTTTTCCAAAGCAGCCAATTGCTCGCGCTGTGTTGTTATATCAAAGTGCCAACCCGCGTAAACTATCGCAGCAAATACGATGGCAAATAACACCGCCTTAACAGGCATTGGCCAAACACCCGGATTATTAGGATCTAGATTATTCAGATCATCAATAAAGCTCATGCGTCTCCAGCCTCCGCCTTAGGTATTACCTGTGAAAAGGTAAGAGTAAAACTATTGACCGGCTTATCACCCGCAGCGTTTGACTCCTTGATAACTTTCAGATTTGGATTTGCTAACCATTGAGAACTTTCCAGCTGCCTCATGAATGATGAAACACGTGCATTAGACTGCGCCAAGCCATCTATTGTTATTGTTGTGCCTTTCTGAGAGATGCTTGATACGGTCACTCCCTCAGGAAGACTGTTAATAATTTCGTCAAAAAGCCTGACAATCAGAGGGCGGTTACCCTGTAATTGTTCAATCGCTCGCATGCGTGACAGCAATCTTTCTTTCTCTTTTTCAAGTTGTTTAATCTCTGCAATCTTTTTGTCAACTGCTGCAATATTCTTCTCTACATGCGCGATTCGTGTATTTTGTACTTCTATTAATTGGACATGGTAAAAATGCCCTGCTCCCCAAACCACGACAGCCAAGGCCGCGACAATCATGAGCATAATTAAAAACTGAGTTTGTAATTCCTTGCGTCTAGTCTCACGCCAGGGGAGTAAATTGATTGTTGACATTAGCCATCCCCGCTCAGCGCCAAACCACATGCAATCAACATGGCCGGGGCATCATTAGTAAGACTATCCGTCTTAATTTTTGATGCTACGGCCATATTTGCAAAAGGATTGGCAATCATTGTCTTCACACCCAGCTTTGATTCAACTAATTCAGCTATACCAGGTATTGATGCACATCCACCTGCGAGAATAAGCACATCAACATCACTAATTTGACTCGATGCATAAAAAAACTGTAAGGCTCGCCCAATCTGGGAAGCCATATTTTCTTTGAATGGTTCTAATACTTCAGGCTCATAATTATCAGGAAGACCGCCCTGTCTCTTGGCCAATCCTGCTTCCTCATAAGACAACCCATATCTACGTTGAATGTCTTCAGTTAACTGCGCGCCACCAAATGACTCTTCACGTGAATAAACAATTTTCATGTTTTCCATGACGCTGAATGTGGTAACTGCAGAACCAACATCAGCTACTGCAATTGCTTCAGCAGAAATGCCCGCGGGAAAATCATTACTCATTAATGCAATCGTATTTTCAATTGCAAATGATTCGATATCGACAATCTTTGCTGTCAATCCACCTAACTCTATTGAAGCAACAACATTATCAACTACTTCTGTACGCGAAGCAGCAAGTAAGACATCGACTCTATCTGCACCTTCCTCAGCTTCACCAATCACCTCAAAATCCATAGCGACTTCATCAAGTGGGAATGGAATATATTGGTCTGCCTCTATTTGAATTTGACTTTCCATCTCGTCGTCTGAAAGACCCGATGGCATACTGATGATCTTTGTAATAACAGAGGATCCTGCGACGCAGACTGCGGCATTTTTAGTACGTGTGCCTGACTTTTTCACAGCACGCGCAACAGCCTCGCCGACTTGCTCAATATCGTTTATAGTCTTGTCGGAGACTGAATTAGGTGGGAGAGCCTCTACTGCATAACTTTCCACACGGTATTTGTTGCCACTGCGGCTTAGTTCAAGCAACTTTATTGCAGTAGCGCTTATGTCGACGCCTAATATTGGAACTGACTTTTTATTAAACGAAAACACTATTTTTTCCTTTTGAAGTAATTAGTTATATGCCATATGTTTAACACAACATTAACTTACTTTGGCTACTATAGCTATAGCCAAGAGAAATTTAAAAAACAATCAGTTTTTAGGGTTTTTTAACGTAAAACATTCAAATTTACATTTTCGTTAAAAAAACAGAACATATAGGGTAATTGGGATATTATTCACACAAGATGTTGCGTTTTCTTTTTAATTTTCTTCTATCAATAATGATTTTAGGCATAGTTACGGTCGTAATTGTGTCCTGGTATGTGCTGCCTAACCTGCCTGAAATCGATTCATTGAAAGATGTGAAACTGCAAGTTCCCTTACGGGTTTACAGCGCAGATTTATCACTAATTGCAGAATTTGGAGAAAAGCGTCGTACTCCTATAAATATAGAAAACGTCCAACCACAATTAATTCATGCTTTTCTTGCCGCGGAAGATGATCGGTTTTATGTGCATCCCGGAGTTGACTGGCAAGGAATTGTCAGAGCTGTTTACGCCTTAATTAAAACAGGTTCAAAGAAACAAGGCGGCAGCACTATAACAATGCAAGTTGCTCGAAACTTTTTCCTTAGCCGAGAAAAAACTTACCTCAGAAAATTAAATGAAATATTTCTCTCATTTAAAATTGAACATGAACTGAGCAAGGATGCCATTCTGGAGCTTTATCTTAATAAAATATATTTAGGGCAAAGGGCTTATGGCGTCGCTGCTGCAGCTCAAGTTTATTATGGCGTAGATATCAACTCATTAAGCTTACCTCAAATAGCAATGATTGCCGGATTACCCAAGGCACCTTCTACAACCAACCCAATAACTAATCCAGAACGAGCGCTAGCGAGGAGGAACTATGTATTACAAAGAATGTTATCGCTCTCATATATAACTGAAGATGAATACAAAGTAGCTACTAGCGCTCCGACCAGTTCATCATTGCACAACGCAACGATTGAACTTGAAGCGCCCTACGTTGCAGAAATGGTTCGTAGTGATTTAACCAAAGAACAAGGTGATGCAGCCTATAGTAGTGGGTTACGAGTAACTACAACCATTCGTGACAAAAACCAGAATGCTGCTAATCAGGCACTAAGAAATACGTTGCTCGCTTATGATATACGATACGGCTATCGTGGACCCGAACATCACATAGAAGAAATACAGACAAAAACTGAAGAAGAAATTGAAGCTCTACTTGAGAGCTTTCCAACACTCGGTAATTTGTACCCGGGTATAGTAACCAGCGTGAATGAACAATCCGTCAGTGCCTACATTAGCGGTATCGGACAAGTTGAAATCAATTGGGAAGGATTAAAATGGGCGCGAAAATACATCTCGGAAAATCGTAGAGGCGGCGAACTCAAAACCGCTGGAGAAATATTATCCTCCGGAGATGTCATACGCTTACTCGAAACCGAAACGGGTGATTGGGCACTTTCACAAATTCCTGATGTGGAAGGTGGATTAGTTTCTTTATCTCCTCATGATGGTTCAATACTTGCTCTGGTTGGTGGATTCGATTTCTATAAAAATAAATTCAACCGAGTTACACAGGCAAGACGTCAGCCGGGCTCAGGGTTTAAACCATTTATTTATTCGTCGGCATTAGAAGCAGGTAAAACTGCTGCAACTATTATTAATGATGCTCCTATAGTCTTTGATGATCCTGGTATTGAAGACGACTGGCGACCTGAAAACTACAGTCGCAAAAGTTATGGACCTACACGGTTGAGAGTTGCATTGACGCATTCGCGCAATCTTGTATCTATCCGTTTACTACACGCAATCGGGGTTCCTTTTGCACTCGAACATATCCAAAATTTTGGTTTTGATGTAAACCAATTACCACACAATCTATCATTGTCGCTCGGCAGTGCTGAAATTACGCCTTTGGAGCTTGCTCGGGGATATAGCGTATTTGCTAACGGCGGATTCCTTATTGATCCTTATTATATAAACCAGATTAAAACCTACAATGATGAAATAACTTTTCAGGCGAAACCTCCGGTTGTATGCAGTGATTGTAAAGATGATGAACCACCTACATCTACGGAGATTAATGAAGAAGATGATTTATCCACTTCTATAGTGGATGAGGGTATAAACCTGCCTTCAGTTATAGATAAAGAAATAGATTCTATTCAAAGTGAAACAGAAACGCTTTCGTTAGAAGAAGAAATGGAAAACATAGAAAATTTATATGCGCCTCGTGTCGTTGATGCACAAAACATCTGGATAATGAATTCAATAACAAGAGATGTCATAAAACACGGTACAGGAAGACGCGCATTACAATTAAAACGCAATGACCTTTCCGGCAAGACAGGAACAACCAATGATCAACATGATGCATGGTTTTCCGGATTTAATTCAGACATTGTCACTATATGTTGGGTTGGCTTTGACAAATTCCAGCCGCTCGGCAGTAGGGAAACAGGAGCAAGTGCGGCATTACCTATGTGGATTGATTACATGAAGGTTGCGCTTGAGGGCATGCCGGAAGCAATAATGGAAAGACCAGAGGGACTGGTGAATGTTCGTATTGATCCTGAAACCGGGCAACTTGCCAACGCTAATAATCCTGATGCAATATTCGAAGTATTCAGAAGTGAAAATACACCAAAAAGCGTAATGGAAACAAAACAACCCGACATTTTCACACAAAGCGATGAAACCATAACCATCCCTGAACAATTATTTTAATTAGCATATTATTTCAATGCGTCTTACTGCCGATGACCGTATAAGAAAAAACATCGCTCATGAAGCTGCCAAACTGGTTGCTTTGGAGGGATTTGAGGATTTTTTACTGGCAAAAAAAAAGGCTGCTCAACAATTAAACATTACTAACAAACGTTTGCTGCCCAGCAACAGTGAAATTGAAATTGCTTTAATTGAATATCAATCACTTTTCCATAATGACAAACAGCAGCAAACAATTTATGAATTCAGAAAAATAGCCTGCAAGACAATGTTATTACTGGAAGAATTCAATCCTCGATTGGTTGGCTCCGTATTGACAGGTACCGCAAATGAAAATTCTGAATTAATAATTCATGTTTTTTCTGAAACGCCTGAGTTTGTTTCTCTTTTTCTTGAAAATAACGGCATACCTGTAACAATTTGCGAACGACGCTTGAAAGTAGAAAAGAAAAATCATACTTACTTTACTGCTTTCAAGTTTATTGCTGGAAATATAAACATCGCTCTCATAATCTTGCCACCAGTGTTTCTAAAAAATGCGCCATTTGATCCAATAACACAACGACCTATGAAACGTGCGTCCTTACGTGACCTGAAAAAGCTTCTTGATGATCAATAAGCCCATTTCAAAAAGATGATTGCACAACCATTGATCTTACGTGTTGCTATAGCAACACCATTAAGACGTCTATTTGACTATCTGCCAGCAGATACAACTGAAGTAAAAAATTTACAACCAGGCATTCGAGTAGTGGTCCCATTTGGCCGACGTAAAGATATAGTTGGTGTCGTGGTATCGATCGGCAATAAGAGCGAACATCCGCAACACAAATTAAAAAAAATTAATAATATTATTGATGATGAACCCATATTCAACAATAGACACCTTGATTTACTCATATGGGCAAGCAATTACTACCACTACCCAATCGGAGAGGTAATTTTTACTGGGTTGCCATCTTCATTAAGAAAAAATAACACTATTAATGAGTTCAATGAACAAGTCTGGTACTTAACAGAAAAAGGCATTGCAACAGATCCCAACCTCATCAAGAAAGCGCCTAAACAGGCACAAATATTAAATTATCTACAACAAAGAAAAACACCCGTTAGTGAGTCTGAGATTAAGACCATTTACGACAGATCAAAGCAATCCCTGCTCGCGCTTAAATCTAAAGACCTGATCCAAAGTGGCACTGAAAATATTACCGATAGCGTTATTAAAATAAATAAAAGTCTATTCAAATTAAATAAAGATCAGGAATATGCAAGCAATCAAATACTAAACAGACTTGAAAGTGATTCGGTATTTTTACTGGACGGGTTAACTGGTAGCGGCAAAACAGAAGTTTATATGACATTAATGGAATCAGTCATAAAAGCCGGGAAACAGTGCCTGATTTTGTTACCCGAAATTGGCCTGACACCTCAACAGATACAACGTTTTAGAGATCGTTTTGAAGTCAACATTGCGATACAACATTCGGGGTTGTCGGATGCTGAACGCACCCAATATTGGCTCAATGCCAGATCTGGAAAAGCAAAGATTGTAATTGGAACACGTTCCGCTATCTGGACACCATTAGCTAACCCGGGCCTGTATATTATTGATGAGGAACATGACCTGTCCTATAAACAGCAGGATGGGTTTCGCTATTCAGCCAAAGACATGTTGATTACCAGAGCAACCAGAGACAGGGTTCCAGCGATTCTGGGTTCGGCGACACCTTCATTGGAAACACTTTATAACGTAGAAAAAAATCGTTACAAACATCTGATATTGTCCACCAGAGCTGCAAATGCAAAACCGCCAAAATTCCGTCTGTTAGATATACGCGGGAAAAAAATGCACGGTCCTTTATCACAAATGCTGGTGGATGAAATCACAATGCATCTGGCTAATAAAAATCAGGTCTTATTATTTTTGAATCGGCGGGGATACGCAGTACATTTATATTGTCATTGCTGTGGATGGAAAGCTGAATGCGGCCGTTGTGAACTTCCTTATACCTATCATAAAGCTATGAATCGACTGGTATGTCACCATTGCGATGTTATTAAACCGTATGTCAAAAACTGCCCTGATTGTAGTGAACCATTATTGTTAATGGGACATGGGACTGAACGCATAGAAGAAGTCCTCGCTACACTCTTTCCCAAAGCAACCATTTCCAGAATTGATCGCGACACAACACGCAAAAAAAATGCAATGCGTGACTATCTGGAGGAAATACAATCCGGAAAAACCGATATAATGATTGGTACACAAATGTTGGCTAAAGGACACCACTTCCCAAATGTAACACTTACTGGCATTGTCGATGCAGATCGAGGACTATTTTCAACTGACTTTCGCGCCAGCGAGAGACTGGCGCAACTTTTTATGCAGGTCAGTGGTCGAACTGGCAGAGGGGTTAAGGAAGGTACTGTCATTGTGCAAACCTACAACCCGGAATATCCGCTGTTTCAACAACTGATTAAAGATGGATATAATAATTTTTGTAATTCTCTTTTACAGGAAAGGAACCATTCATCTTTACCACCATATTCCTACATGGTGTTTTTAAGGGCCGAGGCAAACAATGTTAATGATGTTAAACAATTTATAAATAACGCCGCTATGCAATTAAAACAAATAACAAATAATGCATTACTGTTATTCGGACCAATCCCTGCGTTGATTGAAAAACGAAGTGGGCGTTATCGTTATCAATTAATTATTCAATCATCTAATAGAAAAGCGTTACATACGCATCTAGATAGTTGGCTGGAAAAACTCGACCATATTAGAGGCTCAAAAAAAGTACGATGGTCATTAGATGTTGACCCTCAAGACATGGCTTAAGTTATGAGCAATTTCATGAAAGTGCCACAACGAATAGTTTTTATCCTGATGGCTTCATTAATATGGAGTGTGTCACTTGCATCGACAGGTCTGGATGTAAAGATTAGTAGCGAGATTGACTTCATCGACGTCAAACATAATGGCAAGGTAGTCAGAATCCAGCGGGCGCAGTCGATAATTAACACCATCAACCCGGACTACGCGAAAACCTCCAGGAAATGCCCTCCATTTTGTATACAACCAGGCAAACTCGCAGAAGGCGTCGAAACAATCGCAGAACTTGAAGTACTTGGTTACTTAAAGCGCATTGCTAATGGCGACAATTCCGTCCTGGTTATTGACTCGCGTACCGAAGACTGGGTAAAAAAAGGCACTATACCAGGATCAATAAACATCCCATGGCCCCGGTTGAAGCCAGAAGCAGGCGCTGATCCATTTAAAATTGCGGATATACTGGAAAATAAATTCGGTGCTATAAGTCTTGAGGGCTTATGGGATTTTTCCAATGCCAAAACTCTCATTCTTTTCTGCAATGGCCTATGGTGTGGGCAATCACCTTCGAATATTAAAACCCTGCTAAGATTCGGATATCCTGCTGAAAAAATTAAATGGTACCGTGGGGGTATGCAAGACTGGGAAAGCCTTGGCTTAACTGTTATTAAATAAACACCGTTATACCTTCTCCTTGTCAGTTAAAAACACTAGAATGTGTGACTTTTTTTGAGACGGTCCAAATTGAAAAAGCAAATTCAAGCCTTACTACTTCAATCTTTAACGGCATTACAGGCAAAACAAATTTTACCGATCAGTGATCACGTTGAAATTAAGATAGACAATTCACGTGGTTCAGAACATGGTGATTTTGCATCTAATATTGCATTGATGCTGGCAAAACCTGCAAGATCCAACCCGCGAGAGTTAGCGCAAAATATAATTGCGCACTTGCCTGAGTCTGACCTATTAGATCACGTTGAAATTGCCGGCCCAGGATTCATCAACTTTTTCCTGAAAGAAACCGCTCATCAGGCTATCGTTGCTGAAATTCTGGATAAAGGCGATCGATATGGCGATTCTGATATCGGCGCTAACATTCCAACACTGGTAGAGTTTGTTTCGGCAAACCCAACCGGGCCTCTGCATATTGGACATGGTCGTGGTGCAGCATATGGAGCTGCTGTTTCCAGTTTATTGAAGAAAACCGGATTTGATGTCAGTTGCGAATATTATATAAATGACGCAGGACGACAAATGGACATCCTCGCAGTCAGCGTCTGGTTACGTTACCTGCAACATTGCGGCACAGACATTCCCTTCCCTGACAATGCCTATCAGGGTGATTATATAAATGATATCGCTATCAAATTACACAACGATCATGCAGAAAAGTTCATTGTTAATTCTGACAATCTGTCGGCACTGTTTAAAGAAGAAGATGCCGAGCTAAGAATTGACGGTTTGATCAAATATTGTATTACCCAACTCGGAGATGAAACGTACAGAATTGTATTCGATGCGGGGCTCTATTCAATATTGGCTACGATAAAAGATGATCTGCTAGGATTTGGTGTCGAATTTGATAACTGGTTTTCAGAACGTTCCCTGGTAAGTAATAACACAGTCGACCAGTGCATAGAGAAACTAACCGAGCAGTCGTGGATATATGAAAAAGACGGGGCACAATGGTTTCGTTCCAGTGAACTAGGCGATGAAAAAGATAGGGTATTAATAAGGGAAAATGGTCAGGCAACCTATTTTGCATCTGATATTGCATACCACCTGTCAAAGATAGAACGCGGTTATGAAAAGATTATAGACATATGGGGCGCTGACCATCATGGATACATTGCCAGAGTAAAAGCATCCCTACAGGCACTCGATCAATCACCGGAAAAACTTGAAGTTCTTCTGGTTCAGTTCGCAACACTTTACCGTGGCAAAGAAAAGCTACAAATGTCTACTCGCTCAGGTGAATTTATCACCTTGAAAGAACTTCAGGATGAAGTAGGTAAAGATGCTGCCCGCTTTTTTTACATCATGCGAAAAAGTGAACAACATCTGGACTTTGATCTGGAATTGGCTAAATCAGAATCAAGCGATAACCCGGTATACTACATACAATACGCACATGCCAGAATCTGCAGTGTGTTTAGACAAATGCCGGATAAAGGCTATGCTTATAATGAAGCAGATTCCCTGAAAGACTTATCCACCCTTATTGAACCTCATGAAATCAAACTACTGGCGATGCTTGCCAGATATACTGATGTAATAGAGAATGCCGCCACTACGTATGAACCTCATCAGCTGGCCTACTATCTAAAGGATCTCGCAAATGATTTTCATACCTATTACAACGCAAACCAATTTTTAGTTGAAGATGACGTAATTAGAAATGCGCGTCTGGCCTTAATAGCGGCGACCAAACAAGTATTACAAAACGGGCTCTCTCTATTGGGCGTAAGTTCTCCAGAGGTAATGTAGTGCCGCGTGATTATAAAAACATTAAACCTAAAAAACCTGAACCGCTTGTACAGCGCTTCAGTGGTGCGCTTTCCTTTATAACAGGATTAGCACTGGGATTATTTTTCGCAGTCATTGTCTATTTTCATGAACACAGCGCGACAATAGAAAAAAATAATCCGTTGCTCGTAAATGAGCCAGTACATGACAATGAAATTATTGCAGACAGTGAAAATAAAGCTCACCTTCCCGAACCACAATTTGACTTCTATAAAATATTACCCAGCAAAGAAATCAATATTTCCGAATGGGAATCAATCGAAGAAGACACCCCTGTTGTTAAACAGGAAGAAGAAGATAAGCCCGTAATGTTTGTGCTACAGGTTGGCTCATTTAAGGAATTTAGCGCTGCTGATGAAATAAAAGCCAAACTTGCCATGATGGGCGTCACTGCTGATATCCAACGCGTAGTCATAAATGGCCAGGATGTCCGTCATCGCGTCAGAATTGGACCCTACAAAAATAGTGAGAAATTAAAACATGATCGCGACACATTATTAGCTAATGATCTGGATTTCATGCTACTAAAATTAAAGATGGAAGATATATAAGTAACTTATATCACGTACTCACATCTCTACTGGAGCGGGTGATGGGAATGACCGCCATGGATGGATGCAATTGCCAGTGCGAACACCCACATTCTCAGCTTGGGAAGCTGATGTTCTGCCATTGAACTACGCCCGCAAATTGCCCCATTTAAAACCATGAAGGACACTAATAAACGCTTATTTATTGCAATTAAATAAGAAGTTGAAATTTAGACTCATTATTAAAATAATCCACACGTTTAGAGCGTAATTTAAAGTGTCACTTATATACGATTTTAGTGTACTATTTACACAGAGAATGTGGGCTAAGCTAATGATAAGTCTGAAAATAAGGTTTTTAGTTTAATTACCCACAACAACTATATCCCAGTTGTAAATAATAAAAATCAAAGGGTTACTTAGGCTTTATAAGCTTACTTCTAATATAAAAAGGGAAAAGGATAGAACCTCAAAATGAGCGACGAAAAACAAACAGTAGTTGTAGTAGACGATAATGCTACTGTTCGAGCGCTGTTCGAGCGTAGCACGGAAGATCTGTCGCTCGATTTATTCAGTTTTGGTTCAGCTGACGCTGCGATGGAATATCTCACAGAGAATAAACCAAACCTCTTATTCCTCGATATTATTATGCCTGATAAGGATGGCTTAACTTTCTTGTCTGAGTTAAGAAAGCTACCTCTACATCGCGATACCTCTGTGATTATGATTACTTCAAAAGATTATGCGCAGGATCGAACCGTTGCCAACGAGCTAGGGGCATTGGAATTTATTACCAAACCGATGCCAATGCGTGCAATTACAGATATAATCACAAATTATATTAACAAAGAAAATCCTTACAATTAGTACATAATAACGCATGGCAAAGTCCTATCTCCGTTTTTGGGGCGTACGTGGATCGTATGCTGCACCATTTCCAACACATCTAAAGGTTGGCGGCAATACCTCCTGTGTTGAGGTAAATGTCGATGATCATGTGCTCATCTGCGATGCAGGTACAGGCATTATTCCACTCGGAGATAAACTTGCCAGAGAGGGTAAAAGCAAGGATTTACTAATTATACTGACTCACTATCACTGGGATCATATCTGCGGCCTGCCTTTCTTCGTCCCCGCATTTATCCCTGACTGGAAAATTAATTTCTTTGGCCCGGGCGAATCCGTACAGGAAATGAAACAAAAGCTTGATTCTCAAATGCAGGCGCCTTATTTCCCGGTAGGAACAGAGACCTGGATGGCTAAAATCAATTATGTTAATCCCAGAGAAACCAAGCTGGCCAATGGCCCAATTGAGGTCAGCTACTACAGCGTGCATCACCCGGGTGTTACCTACGGGTACAAAATCAAGGCTGGCAATAAAACCATTATCTATGTCTCTGATAATGAATGTCAGTTTCTTGACAAATCAATCAAGCAAAAGATGACTGAATTCAGTGTAGAAGAACAGGAAATGTTTGAAGCAATGAATCGGGAAGAATATGAATATGAATTAACCAATATTCAAGGTGCTGATATTCTTATTCATGACGCACAATACACTCCTGAAGATTATGAAGCCAAGCGTGGTTGGGGCCATTCATGCTATGTCGACGTAGTTAATTACGCAATTGACGCGAAAGTTAAAGATTTATATCTATATCACCATGACCCTTATAACGATGATGATGCAATCGACAAGATACACGAAAAATGCAAAGTTATTATTAAAGAGCGCGGAGCATCATTAAAATGTCATATAGCGCGTGAAGGTTTGGAAATCGATCTCGATTAATTATAGCAACGTGCTCTTCTGAATAGCTTCATTGTTACATACTATGGATCTTCTGCTTAATGGTGAACCTTTCTCTTTAGGTCAAACTAAAACCATCGCAGACTTAGTCATAAGTCTTGAGCTGGATGGCAAATTTGCAATTGAATTAAATCAAACTATCATCCCCCGAAGTGAATATACAACTACAACATTGCATGCAGGGGACCAGATTGAGATAGTCCAGGCCATCGGCGGTGGATAAAAATATCTAAATTTAAACATGGCTAATACAAAAACAGACACCATCTCCATAGCAGGTATTGCTTACTCTTCCAGACTTTTGGTAGGAACAGGCAAATATAAAGACCTGGAAGAAACGAAAAACGCTATTGAAGCCAGCGGTGCACAAATCGTTACCGTAGCAATTCGTCGATCTAATATTGGTCAAAATAAGGACGAGCCTAATTTGTTAGATGTTATCTCACCCGACAAATATACAATTTTACCCAATACGGCTGGTTGTTATGATGCTGAATCGGCTATCAGGACATGTCGTTTAGCCCGTGAATTAATGGACGGGCATGATTTGGTTAAACTTGAAGTTCTCGGTGATGAAAAGACACTGTTTCCAGATATACCGCAAACGCTTGATGCCGCAATACAACTAGTAAAGGATGGCTTCAAGGTTATGGTGTATACGTCTGACGATCCAATTATGGCTAAACGGTTTGAAGATATCGGTTGCGTTGCAGTGATGCCGCTAGCGGCTCCAATCGGATCAGGACTCGGGATTCGGAACCCCTATAATATTCGCACAATTGTCGAAAATGCCTCTGTTCCTATCCTGGTTGATGCTGGTGTAGGCACTGCATCAGATGCAGCTATCGCGATGGAATTAGGTTGTGACGGTGTTTTAATGAATACCGCCATAGCTGAAGCCAGAAATCCAGTTTTGATGGCAAGTGCCATGAAAAAAGCAATCGAAGCCGGTCGAGAAGCGTATCTGGCAGGAAGAATGCCGCGACGTGCATACGCAAGTGCATCTTCCCCCATTGATGGTCATTTTTTCTAAACTTTTTATAGTACTTAATCTCCGTATTATCAATTATCTTTCTTGAAAGTAAATCCAACAAAAAATAATACCATTCGTAGTTATGTTAAACGCGAAGGTAGGCTAACGGCTTCTCAAGAAGTTGCTCTGGATACCTATTGGGACAAACACGGTATAGATTTCAGTCATGTCGTGATTAATCTGGAAGAATTATACAAACGACGTGCACCTCTGGTTCTGGATATCGGGGTTGGCACTGGCGATACTACTCATACCCATGCCTTGGCCCATCCGGAAAATAACTATCTGGCAATAGAAGTTCATCGACCAGGCGTAGGACAATTACTCAACAAAATAGAGTCAAATAATTTAACTAATATCAAGATAAGTAACGATGATGTCCTCGATGTATTGCAGGAGCAGATACCGGATGATTCTATAACGCAGGTATTTATTTTTTTTCCGGATCCCTGGCCAAAAAAACGGCATCATAAACGTCGACTCATAAATAAACCATTAATTGATTTAATAAAGAAAAAAATTAGAGCGCATGGACGATTGCACATTGCAACGGATTGGCAAGCCTATGCCAAACATATACAGAAATTGTGTGACGCAGATCCCCAATTAATAAGCCTTGCAGGAAATGATGGCATTTCTTGCCCCAGACCAGAGTGGCGCATCAATACTCGTTACGAGTCTCGTGGCTTACGGTTACAACATAACGTCTGGGAATTTTGTTACGGCTTTTCCAGGAATACCTAGAACACAAGATCCTGAAATGAATGAATCGCGGCAAATTCTTCCGTTTCCTGTTCAGGGTTTTGGCTATCGGGTTTTGCTATTGTCAGCAGGTTTTTAATTCCAAACTCTCTTGCAGCCCTTAAGACAGTCAAGTTATCGTCAATCAATATAGTTTCATCGCAATTGAAAGGAACCTCAATTTGAAGTTTTTTCCAAAACATTTGATCTTCCTTTGCATGGCCTATGGCATGAGAACTAATAATTCGATCAAAAAAATTATCTATTTTTGTTTTATCCGCTTTCATCTTGATTAGGTTCTGGTGCGCATTAGTCACCATAATCACTGAATAATTTGAATCCTCCAAACGTTCAAGAAACGATTCTGCATGCGGGCGATATTTTATTAAATGTTCAACATCTTCTTTCAATTTTAAAACATCAAATTTTAATCGTTCTGTCCAAAAATCCAGACAGTACCAGGAAAGCGTTCCTGCTTCTTTCGTATACCAGTCATGTAACTGCGCTTTAGCAACAATTGCATCCATGTTATTTAATTTAGCCCATTGTTTGGGTAAATATTCCTGCCAGAAAAAATTATCAAAATATAAATCGAGCAAGGTACCGTCCATATCCAACAAGACAGTTTTAATTGAATTCCAGTTAATATCGGGTTTCATGTAATTTCAAGATAGGTAGAATAGTTTAGTCAATGACTAAGGATAACAAAGCAACCCCCATGTACGAAATTAAACATCAAGATTTGTCAGGCCTTTTATCAGATATCACAGATATTTGTCATGTTGCCGGTAAAAAGATACTGGAAGTTTATGAAACTGATTTTACTGTGGAAAATAAAGATGATAATTCACCACTCACATTAGCCGACATGGCGGCACATAATATAATTTGTGAACACTTATCATCGGTAACCCCTGACATACCCATACTATCCGAAGAATCGTCTCATATAAGTTTTGATGAAAGACGACACTGGAATCAGTATTGGCTGGTAGACCCACTCGATGGAACGCGCGAGTTTGTTAAACGCAATGGCGAATTCTCGGTCAATATTGCCTTGATTGAAGGTCAAAAATCCATACTTGGCGCGATCTATATCCCGGTGTCCGGAATTGCTTACACGGCTTGCCTGAATCACGGCGCTTATAAACATGAAAAAATGGAAGCAAAACCAGGATATATGTAAAGAAAACTAACGCCGATAAGATTACTATCGCGGGAAGCCGATCGCATGGTAGTAAAAAACAAAGTGTCTTTATTGAAAAACTGAATAACCCCGAGATTCTTGCTATCGGTAGTTCATTAAAATTTTGTCTGGTAGCGGAAGGCAAGGCGGATATCTATCCACGCTTTGGACCAACATCAGAATGGGATACCGGTGCGGCACAAGCAATTGTTGAAGAAGCAGGTGGCGTCGTTGTAGATATGAACTTCAATCGACTCGAATACAATGCCAAGCCATCAATACTTAACCCGGAATTTCTAGTAATTGCAGATACAGAATTTAATTGGCAACACTATATCGACAACTGACACACGCGTACAGAATTTCTAACGTCGGGTGTCCAGTTTGAGCGTAACATTCACTACCTCTGTATCAGCATTATCACTAACAAGTTCATCCGAGTATGTCACACGATCTGTTAATGAAGCTTCGGTTCCGGTTACGTAGTCAATAATCGCCCTGGCACGATCACCAGCCAGTGAATCAAGCACAGACTGGCTGATATCTTTCGCTGCAATTTCCGTTAGTCGTTGAAACAAACTGCTGTAATAAATCTTTTTTGCTGCTGCATCATCTTCTGTCTTGTCACCTATAACCGATTCTTGCAATTTAATCCGTATTGCTTCATCAAGGCGCTCATCTGCCAGATCAGCTATTGTTTCCTGCACCTCAGGATCGGAATAATTTAGCGGAATTTGTTCTTTTTCAGTGATCTTACTAATAATTTCAATCAACGATTTTTTAGCCAAGGCCTTACTGTCACGCGTCTTATCATAGACACCGGAAACAATTAGTAATAAAGCCGGGCGATCCAGTAATACCTTGGAGATAGTCGATAATTTCTCCGCTTCGGGAGGCGCGATCTCTGTTTTACCAGGAACAAACTGAATAAATTTAAGCTCGTCGCCAGACATGCCAAAAAGAGAACCAATAAATTTAAATGGGGCCGTCACAATACCGCCAAGCAGATTACCGATCGCCTTTTGAATGACTGCGTTAATCTCGAATTCAGGGCTGTTCAAATCACCTTTTATAGGGAGCTTAATATCAATTTTGCCGTTATCATCTTCCAATAAACTAATTGCCATATCGAGCGGCAAATCCATGGCATCAGGACTTTCAACTTCTTCTCCCAGTACCAGACTTTCCAACACAATATTATTACTACCGTCCAGGTTATTGTTGGCAATCTTATAATCCAGCGTTAAAGATAAACTCCCGGATTTAATCTTTCGTCCGGCAAATTTTGCTGCATAAGGAGAGAGGCTGTTGGTGCTAATATTTTTAAACACCATGTTAATCTGGCTTTGTTTACGATAATCAAATGGCTGCAACTCACCTTTTATTGCAATAGAACCGAACTCATTGACCTGTCCATTAAGCTCAAGTGATGTATACCGTTCAGGATCTGAATTCAGACCTGCTGCAGTTCCCGTTAGCTCATGCATTTTCACTGAAAACTGGGGCGTCATACTTAAATCTGCAAAATCCATATTCCCCTTATCCAAATCGATACGCTCCAATGACAGAGTGTAAGTTGATTCAAAATCTGCATTCTCCTGTTCCGAATTGTTGCTTTCGCTGTTTGCAGATTTAAATGCATTCAACAGGTTCAGATTTTTCTGCTCATCAATATGCACATTGGCATAGGGACCGGAAAGTTTCGTCTGCTTAATATTTATATTAAGCGGAGAGGACGTAAAACCAAGTCCAGCTATGGTCACAGCTTCAACAGCGATCAAACGACTATCATCACTCATATCATTAAGTTGCAGATTAATTAAACCTGCTTTGGCATCTCGTATTGAAAGGCCATTTTTTCCAGCGGCATTGCTTATATGCCCATTGAAATTGAATATGCCTGAAGCCAGTGAAACATTTGTAAAATTCTTAAGATATGGATTCAAATAGGTAAAATCTATTTCACTCAATCCAAGCTCTAATTCCATGTCAGTTGATATAAGTGCTACCCAGCCTGCCAATGATAACTCACCACGTTCATTTATGACTGCATTAATACTCAGATCAGTATGCACCTGATCATCATTAGATATATTAGCTGCTTCTAATTTAATATCGTGCAGATAATGTTGGACACTGGTACCAGACGAGTTGTCAGTGAGTTTAATATTGAAACCCTGAGTAGTAAGTTTATCTAATTTAAATTGAATCGGGCTTGCCTCCTCAGAGGTGCTATTCTTTTCTTCTGCGTCAGAATCTGCGGGGATCAATTGCAATACATTTAATACACCGGTTTTATCCAGCGTAAGATTTATATTCGCGTCATCTAATGTTAATGATGTCAGAGCAACGCTCGACTGAGAGAGATCAACATCTGCTGATTTCAATACTATCTCTTTCAGGCTCAGCAATTGATCCAGCTGCTCTGGCAGAGCAGAATTAAATAGCGCCAGTGACGTTTGTGCCAGATGCAATTCACCAAGTTCAATATGAAAAGCTGCGGGACTCGTTTCTTCACCAGCGTCTGATTTATTCGCATCATTGCCTGCTATTTTAAATTCAGGCAACATCAATTGACCTGCCGTATCAGTTTCAAAAAGGTAATGGTTGTCCACTAACTCAACCTTACCTATAACAATATGTTTGGTATTACCATCAAACTTAATTCCGCCAACAGTTGCCCTGTCGAGCTGACCTAATGCTGCCATACCATTACGCGGCGCAAAGACTAGCTTATCAAGCTTAATAGCAGATAACGTTAAACCAACAGATTCAATATCATATTCAATATCAGAAAATGAAATGTTGGCAAGATCAATCAGCGGTTCAGATTCTTGAGTCGATGCATTTAAAGTAACTAAAGAAATAGAATTAACACTAGCCGTAAGATCAGAGCTTGAATAGCGAACATCATTTAAATTCAACTCTTTCAATGACAGTGACATCTTTGTCAAGACATCCTCAATAGAAAGGTCTTCCACTTTAATGCTGGTATTATCTATATTAAATGAAATATTACCTTCATTGTTTGAAACCAGTTTGTAGGAACCACTGATAGCTGCACTACCTCTCTGTATTTCTACAGGCAACATATCTTTTCCCCATCTATTGATAGTCGCTGCAGATAAGTCAGCGATCTGAAATTGTCCAACAGACATCAATGGCGTTAAAGATAAAGTGCCTGTCAGTTTAGCCCTGGTGTTTTTATCCAGATCCAGATCGATCTGATAGTTACCTTCCTCATTTGCAAAAGTACTGATGCTTGAAAACTCAAGATTAATATCTTTAACCAAAGATTGTATTGATTGCTCTTTCGAGTAATCAACTATCAAAACACTTCCCTGCTGAATTGCTGTCGATTCAAAAATAAAATTTAGCGCAGGATCATCACCACTATCAGAATCCGTAGCGGGTAATTCACTCAACAGGTGATCCAGATTCATACTGCCTGTTTCATCAATTATCAATTCAAGGCGTGGTTCATTAAGTCTAAGGGTTGATACTACCAGCGTCTTTTTAAGCAGTTGATCTAAATCAATATTGATATCCAGTTCTATAAGACTGGCTATTGGGACCTGATTTTTTTCTTTCAGCGCAATATTGTCTGCGCGTAAATGAAATGTAAAAGGGTTGAAATAAATTTTTTCAATGACGAGTTCACGTTGCAATTGCTTCGAAACATATTCGCCTAATGCTTTGTTGGCATACCAGGGCAATACCATAAAACCAACAACGCCATATAAAATAAATAGCGAAACCAGTATTACAGAACCTATCTTTGTTTTTTTATTAATTTGAATCGACAAGATGATGTAACATTTTTACGTGAATGGTGGCCAGAGGTGGAATCGAACCACCGACACGAGGATTTTCAGTCCTCTGCTCTACCGACTGAGCTATCTGGCCATTGAATTGTGATGCGCAAAAAAGACGCGTATTAAACCGGTCTCGGCGCCTTTCGTCAAGCTGAGGTTTATATCATGCACGATCTTTAATGAACGGCATGTCATTCCTCTGGCGCATTGAATTCTTTAGGCTTCTCTGAACCGCCGCCAAAGAAGAACTTTTCCATCTCTTCTTCGAGGAATTTTCGGGCTTTAGGCTCTATCGGTGTCAAACGGTACTCATTGATCAACATCGTCTGATGTCCTAACCACATTTTCCAGGCTTCCTTGGAAACCTGCTCATAGATGCGTTTTCCTAATTCGCCCGGGTATGGCAACGTAGCCAAACCTTCAGCTTCTTTATCGAGCTTGACACACTGTACATTACGACTCATTTAAAACAGTCCTCTTACTATTATTTAAATCTTCCAAAATAGACACAACCGGTGCCGGGAAACCCAGCTTGCGATCACCATCAGGCTTTAACCATATTGATAGTTTTGCATCATTTAGCTTGTTTGTCTGTCCTTTTAGCCTGATATGAACCGGTTTTATCAACAGCTGAAAATGACTAAAGGTATGTTTAACACTTTTATATTCAATCTTGTTTTCAATCGTATAACCATATTGTTGCGCTAGGGAGCTCTCGACAGATTGCTCGCCAGAAAACTCTGGGAAACACCAGAGCCCACCCCAGATACCCGCCGGGGGTCGTTGCTCAAGTAAAATCTCTCCCCTGCTATTTTCAATGATAGCAAATATAGTTTCACGATGAGGCAATTTGACTTTTGGTTTTGATCCTGGAAAGTCGTGTTGTCTTGCTGTCTTGAAGGCGAAGCAATCATCATTCAATGGGCAATGTTCACAATCTGGATTACGGCGAGTACACAATGTTGCCCCCAGATCCATGATTGCTTGTGTATAGTCACTCGAACATTTATGCGGCGTGTGTTGTTCAGCATAAGACCAGAGCGTGGATTCAACATCTTTCCTGCCGGGCCAACCTTCAACACCGTAATAACGACTTAATACCCGTTTAACATTACCATCCAGGATGGCTTTTCGTTGTTCACAGGCTAAGGACAATATTGCGCCTGCGGTAGAACGACCTATACCCGGCAAACTCATTAAACCCTCTACTGTGAACGGTAGTTGACCTTTATATTGATCAACAATTATGCCTGCGGCTTTATGCATATTGCGGGCACGTGCGTAATAACCCAGACCTGTCCAATGATGTAATACTTCATCCCGCTTTGCTTTTGCCAGAGTCGCGACATCCGGAAAACTTTCAATAAACCGATTGAAATAGGGGATGACCGTTGTTACCTGCGTCTGTTGTAACATGATCTCGGATACCCAGACTCGATAAGGCGTTCGCTCAAGCTGCCAGGGCAGATCATGCCGACCATGTTGGCTAAACCAGACTAGTAGCCGATCTGAAAATTGATCGTCGAGCATGTTCCTTCGTAACTAAAACAATTTATCAAATAATTTTTTAGCACCTTCATTAATCAAATCATCTACTGGGTCTGCCGGTTCTGCTGGCGCTTCCTTGGCAGGTTCGGTTGTTTGCTGTTCAGCCGGTGCTACCTGTTGTTGTGGCGCTGGGGCTGTTTGCTGTTCTGTTGGTGCTGGGGCTGGCGCCGGGGCAGCTTCTTTTTTCAAGCCGGGGATTTTAATACCAAGCTTGTCCAGTTTATCGCCAAGAGCTTCCTGTACTTTTTCTTGTACAGCACCTTTCAGTAATACCTTGGCAATCTCGCCCGCATCAGGCACGCATTTCTTATCAGCGATCTTACCGCGACATTGAATAGGCAGGCTATGTCCTCCAATATTATATCGCTCGGTACCTTCTGTAAGACTTGATGCGTCGCTTTCAGCCTTTAAATCATATTTCCATGTTTCATCATTAAGGTTGATAAGCATGCCTTTACCCGTGACCTTAAACCCGGATGCCGACATTAAAAAATCATCATTATCAACAATGCCATTTTTTATTTTCAATGTGGCCGTTAGTGCGTTGAATGTAGTGTCGCCTTTAGTATTGAACGTACTAAAACGTTTAGATTCAATCATCACTTCGAGCTGTCGTAGTGCACTAGCGATATCCACTCCTTTTAATACACCATTATTAAATGCTATATCACCGCTGCCAGACAATCTGCTTTTCAAGGCATTGGTATCAGCACCAGAAGAATTCAATGACAGCTTAATATTAGCTTCACCCAAGAGGTCTGCCTTACCAGTGACATCGGTTAACAATGGCTCCGTTTGAACACCGGTAAGACTGGTGTTTATCGTTAACTTCGGTTCTTTGCCTTTTGCATCAAGATAGATATCTCCTGCATAAGCACCTTGATATAACTTCGCAGCGATTGGCGCCAACTTGATATCTCCCTTGTCCGCTCTAATGCTGAGTTCCATATCAGTCAACTTCGCATTCGATATCACAAACTCGCCCATGACAAAGTCACCCTTAATCTTAATCGCACGCAGGGTTTCCACCGGGATCTCCGTAGCAACTCCGGCGGCGACCGCTTCGGGCGTTGCAACTTTGGTCTTTTTAGCATCCGTTGCGGGCGGCAGATAACGATCTGCGTTTAATTTATCTACCCCTAAACCAAACTCGATATCCAGTGGTGACATACTCTTAAAGTTGATATCACCTTGTAACCTGGTTTCGTCTAATTCGGCTTTTAGCCCTTTTAAAGAGATACTTTTTCCGGTTCCACTAAATGATGAAACAAAGGCAACCCGTTTCAACACTTTAGGATCCGCTGTAATTGGGACCTCTTGATTTAAAGTCTTCATTAATTGGCGTAAATCGAAGGGCGCAACTGCTATATCACCCGAAAGGGCCGGTTCAGTTTTAAAATTAGTTGCCTTGACTGCACCTTTCACGTCCAGACCCAAACCAGCAATACTAAAACTGCTTAACTCAAATATTTCCTTTTCCAGATTAATGTTTGAATCGGCTTTAACTGATAGCTTGACCGGAGAATTGGGAATCTTCTTGCCGGAAAAAACCGCGTCCAGTGAAAATGGTTTCAAGCTGAGGTTGTTGGTATTACCGTTAATACCTGTATTGAGGTCAATCGACTGTAGTACCTCTGCCAGATCGGCCTGACCAATCGCAATTAATAAAGGCTTCGGCGTCTCGCTTGTCACACTGAACTTGCCACCCATGTTGCCATTGGATTTCTGTATATTGTCACCTTTCAGATTGGCGCCCACTTTAAAACCTAAGGCATTGGCATCAAGTGACGGCAAATCGATCTTGCCCGACTTCATATCAAAGTTAAAACGAGTATCAATATTAAATTGTTTGTCTTTAATTTTGCCAAGATCCTTTGCCAAAACAGGCAAGCCACTATCTTTAGCCTGAAACGCACCGGCAATTTGTAAGAGCATTGGCAAATCAGGACCATTTGCCTTTAACTCACCACTGATTGAAGGTGTATCACTATTCACCTGTTTAGCGTTTAATTTAGCTGTTGTAGCAAGCCCCAACGCCTTGATCGACAAGGTAGGAATATCGACCGAACCTGTTTTTAGATCCGCATCAAAATCTGTATTTATATCGAAAGATTTTGGTGCTGCGCTAAGTTGTGTTGATAATGATTTTAAATCCTGTTTTCCATCACCGGTTAATTGAGCGGCGATCTTGATTAACGCCGGCAAGTCAGGACCACTTGCATTTAGTTTACCCTTTGCCGCAGGCGTATCTGATTTCACGTTACGAGCTGTTATTTGTGCCTTAATTGTATTACCCAGCAAGTTGATATCCAATTTACTAATATCAACATCATTTCTATTCATATCAGCATTGAATGAGGTACTTAACTTAAAGGTCTTATCCGACATGGTAGCCAACTGACTAGCCAACGGTTCAATTTCTAATATCTTGAACAATTGCGGGAAATCTTTTCCGTCGACATCGATATTGCCGATCACCTGTGGTTTGCCGGACAATATCTCGGCAGCTTCAATATCACCTTTAATCACTGTATCAAAAGCGCTTAATACAAGTTGTTTGATGTGCGCGGTTTCTTTATTTACATCAATATTAATCTCGGAACTAAATTTAATGACCGTCTGTCCGCCTGGAATTTCCTTTCCTTTAACATTTGCCTCAAATACCATCGGACTCAATGTCAGGACGTCACCACCATCAGCGTAGGCGACTGTACCTTTAAACTGCATTGCCGAGGATAGCGCGGGCTTTGTCGCAGACGCATTCAAGGAAGCAGTAATATCGATTGGCTCACCCAGTTTTAATTCGCCAGTACTAATGTTTGCATTAGTGATGTGGTATTCCAGCTCTTGCTGCATGTCCTGCCAATGGATATTGGCATCTTTTATATCTATTCCACCGAGCACTAAAGCGGCTAATGGCATACCACCGTCTTTACTGGCGGGTTCTTCTGTTTTGGGTTTAACCAAGTCATCCCAGTTAGTGGCCCCTTTTGCATTTTTTGCCAGATTAATGGTTGCGCCATGTAATATCAGCGTGTCCATTTCTAATTCTTTTCTCAACAATGGCAATAATTTTGCGCGAGCCTTGATTGTTTTAGTTTGCAGGAAGGGCGCTTTGCCAAAACCATTGGCATTGCTCAATGTCACACCTTCAATGTCGAGACCTAACCAGGGATAAAACGTAAGATCAATATTGCCGTCTATACTCAGGTCGCGACCGGTTTCTTCTTTAACTTTTTTAGCGATAGTATCTTTATAATCATTTGGATCGATGTACGCTAATGTTATAGCCGCTGCACCAATAACGATGATGCCTAACACACCAAGTCCAAGAATCAATTTAATCAGAAATTTCATTTAATATTTACCCGCGTAATTATTTAATTTGCTTTTTAAGTCGTTTAATTGCCGCCTTGACCTGTTTTGGCGCTGTTCCGCCGATATGATCACGAGCAGAAACCGATCCCTCAAGTTCTAATACCGCATATACATCCTCTTTGATGACCTTACTAAATTTTTGCAGTTCTCTCAGTGTCAGCGATGGTAAGTCTTTATTATTCTGAATAGCGTACTGAACAGTTTTTCCAACAACTTCATGTGCATCCCTGAAAGCCAGACCATTCACCACTAAATAATCGGCAAGATCCGTCGCCGTCGCAAACCCAGCTGCTGCTGCCTTATACATAGTCTCTCTATTGACGGTAATGGTAGGGATCAAGCCAGCATAGGCGATTAAACACATTTTCACTGTATCTACTGCATCGAACAAACTCTCCTTATCTTCCTGATTATCTCGGTTGTAGGCGAGCGGTTGAGCCTTCATCAAGGTCAGTAAAGCGGTCAAATCACCATAAACCCGGCCTGTTTTACCTCTCACCAGTTCAGGGATATCAGGATTTTTCTTTTGCGGCATGATCGATGAACCCGTACACCAGGCATCACCAAGATCAATAAAACCACTCGCCTGCGACATCCAGATCACCAATTCTTCAGAAAATCGAGAAAGGTGCATCATGATTAGACTCGCAGCCGCCGTAAACTCTATCGCAAAATCACGATCACTTACCGAGTCCAGTGAGTTTTGTGTAACACCGTCAAAACCAAGTGCTTCAGCAACCATTTTCCGATCAATTGGATAGCTGGTACCCGCCAGCGCCGCAGAACCCAAAGGCAATAGATTAAGTCTTTTTCGACAATCCAGTAATCGGGATCGATCACGTAACAGCATCTCGGCCCAGGCTAATAAATGATGGCCAAAAGTGACAGGTTGTGCCGACTGCAAATGAGTAAAACCCGGCATAATGGTGCTGGCATGCTCGGATGCCAGCTCCAATAAAGCCTTTAATACAGCGTTAATCTGTACACAGACAAGATCAATTTCACTACGCAAGTACAAGCGAATATCAGTTGCGATCTGATCATTTCGCGAACGCCCGGTATGCAATTTTTTACCGACATCTCCGATGCGTGCCACCAGCGCTGTTTCGATATTCATATGCACATCTTCGAGCGATGTTTGCCATTGAAACTTGCCCGCGTTGATATCCAGCTCAATTTTTTTCAAGGCAGAGATAATCTGGATGCTTTCTTTTTTTGAAATAACGCCCACTTTCGCCAACATCGTCACGTGAGCTATTGAACCCATGATGTCATAATGCGCAAGTCGTTGATCATAGGAGACTGATTCGGTGAATTGTTCTACAAATTCATCTGTTGGGGTCGTGAATCTACCGCCCCAGGGCTTTTCTGTGTTTTTTGAGGTCATTTCAGTGTTTTTGAGTTTAATTTTTTGCAGGCAACAGTATAACTTATGCTAAACCTAAAACAGCCGATTTTCAGATGCCAAAATTGAACGGACAGGATAAAACCAGCTTTCTACCGAATTTTTGCAGTGCAGAAGCGCTGTTTATCGTCGTTTTGAGTGCTGAGTTGCTGGCAATGGTCTTAACGCTTGCATTACCTCTCTATAAAGAAGGCTTATTATTCGATTTGGCAATGAACTCTCTATTCATTCAATGGATCGCTATCACCTGTGTTGGTCTGCTGTGCATACTCAAACGCTACATAGCCACTCTGACAGAAAAAAAAGCGGCGGCTTTTAGTTATCTATTAATACTATTGGTTTCATTCATTATCACAGAAATAGCCTGGTGGTCTTTGTATGCCTACCCTGATCGAGTCATCCCGGATCAAAAACTTCACAGTCTTTTTCTGATACGCTCCCTGGGTATTTCAGCCATCGTGGGCGCCATTGTATTACGCTACCTCTATGTACAACATCAGTGGCGTAAGAATATTGAGACTGCCGCCATGTCGCGTTATCAGGCACTACAATCAAGAATACGGCCTCACTTCTTGTTCAATTGCATGAACACTATTGCTAGTTTGACTCGTAAGTCACCTGAACTAGCCGAACAATCTGTAGAAGACCTGGCTGATTTATTCAGAGCGAGTTTACTTGAACCTTCAGAACTCTATGAAATCGCTGATGAATGGAAACTATGTAAACACTATCTCCGTATTGAAGGGCACCGCCTTGGAGACAGGTTATCTGTGGAATGGGAAATCGATTCCCTGCCTGATGATGCGTTAATCCCACAGTTAAGCCTTCAGCCCTTACTTGAGAATACAATCTATCATGGGATAGAGAGATTGCCGGAAGGAGGCACTATATCCATACGAGGTAAATTTAAAGATAACAGGCTAGAAATCACTTTTAGTAATCCAGTGCCTGATGGTATTGAAGATACACATAAGGGCAATAAACTGGCACAGGAAAATATACGCCAACGATTAATCACGGTCTTTGGGAAAGACAGTGACTTGTTGATTGAAAACAAAGATGACCATTACAAAGTAACGGTGAGTCTGCCATATAAACGCTTATGAAAATATTAATCGTCGACGATGAAACGCTTGCGCGAGAAAGAATGCACAGCCTTGTGTCCGAACTCTATCCTGAGGTCAATATTATTGAAGCCCGCAATGGGATAGATGCCCTTGATAAAATATCTACGCAAATGCCGGAAATTGTTCTGTTAGATATACGTATGCCGGGCATGGATGGACTTGAAGTTGCCAATCATTTATTACAGTTCTCATCACCCCCGGCGATAGTCTTCACAACCGCATATCAGGATCACAGCTTGAGTGCCTTTGATGCAAATGCCGTTGACTACCTGCTTAAACCAATACGAAAAGAGCGATTAAAAGTTGCAATTGAGCGAGCTACAATCGTTAGCCAATCAAAATTAGCATTACTAAACAAATCAGAAAAAACAAGTACTGCCCGAACACATCTTAGCGCTATGGTTCAGGGCAATATACGATTACTGTCGATTGATAATATCTATTACCTTAAAGCAGAACAAAAATACGTCACAGCCGCCTGGCCAGAAGGAGAACTATTGATCGATGAACCGCTGGTGTCGCTAGAAACTGAATTCAAGGATCATTTTATCCGCATACATAGAAATGCATTGGTCGGAATAAAGTATATCGAGGGTCTAACAAAGACGGCCGACGGACAACACACCATCAAACTACTGGGTATGCCAATTGAGTTAACTGTCAGTCGTCGCCATTTTGGCGATGTAAAAAAAATTATCAAACAACGTTGATGATTTCACGCGCGGCGGCCAATAAGGCTAATCTCGCAATAACGCCATAAGTATAAAACCGGTTCTGATGACAATCCGGATCCTGATTTGGATCGGGCGAAATACAACAATCTTCAAATGCCAATGGCTCGAAGCGCATCCCTGGTGCATTCAAATTCTGACTTGATGAACGTTTGGCATGTACACGATAAAAACCACCCACAACTTGATGGCCTAACATATATACCACCGGTTCCGCGACAGTACCGTCCTCACCCCATTTTTCATGGGTATAGACGCCTTCCTGAATAATCACCTTGGTGACTTTTTGTCCTTCTTTGGTGGTCGCCATTTTTGTGCGCTCTTTGCGATTCAGTGCTGCAATTTCGTCCGCATCATATATCGTCATAACACCCATGCCATAGGTTCCGGCATCTGCTTTGACCATTACAAATGGTTTGCACTTGACGCCATGTTTATCATATTTGGTTTGTATAGCCGTTAATAAAGCGGCTACATTTTTCGATAAACAATCGACACCTTCACGCTTCATAAAATCTACTTCACCACAATTACGAAACATAGGATCGATCAACCACGGATCAATATCTATTAACTCGGAAAATTCCTGTGCAACCTGCTGATAAAATGTGAAGTGATTGGACTTTAAACGCGAGGACCAGCCTAGAGCGGTCGGCGGAGTAATGACTTGTTCTATACCTTTAAATATTTCAGGCTGGCCTGTCGCAAGATCATTATTTAAAACAATAAGGTCCGGATTAAAGTCTTCCAGAAAGACCCTGTTTTGATCGCGCTGCAGCGGCTCCAGCAAAACAGATCGCGAAGACTCAAGCTCAATTTTCATAGGGCCATCCAAATCAGGCATTAAACTCCCAACGCGAACTTCAAATCCCGCCTTTTCTATTATTGATTGCAGGCTGGCAATATTTTCCATGTAAAACAAATTACGAGTATGGTTTTCCGGGACTAGCAATATTTTATCAATTGGCACGGCTATGGATTCAACTGCCATTTGTACGGCATGAATACATAATGCTTCGAATGAAGGATTGAGATTATTGAAACCTGCCGGAAACAAGTTGGTATCTACCGGCGCTATTTTATATCCGGCGTTACGTAAATCGACAGAGGCATAAAAAGGGGCCTGTGTTTCACGCCACGCATTTCTAAACCAGGCCTCAATCACTATCTGATTATCCAGCATTAAACGTTCAAGGTTCTGGAAAGGCCCTGTTAAGGCAGTTGTCAGATGAGGAACCGTGCTTGTTTCATTCAAAGTCATTTTAAATCAATTCTATTGTTATGTGATTATAGGACGTTCATATCATATTGGTATCAAATGCTGTTAATTCAAGTCTCCCCATAACTGTTGTGCATTACTCACTGCTGCAACAACAGCCGTTTCAGTTCTCAGTATCCTTGGGCCCATACTGATAGATATACAACCTTTTTCTTCAGCCAGTTTAACTTCATGTTCGCTAAACCCGCCTTCAGGACCAACAATCAAGCTTAGTTCATTATTCTGGACATCGATATCTAACAGTGAATGCTGACTTGCCGGATGCAATATTAGTCGCTTCATCGGTGTATCAAGTTCCAGCCATTCGGTAAAGGCAAGTGGTTTTTGGAGGCGCGTTAGTTTATTTCTACCACACTGTTCTGAAGCACTGATAATGATATTTTGCCAATGCGTCAATTTGTTTTGTACACGGCTATCCTCCAGCTTCACATTACTGAATTCAGAGATAACCGGAATTATACTGGACACACCGAGTTCAACTGCTTTTTGAATCGAAAAATCCATGTGCTGACCTCGTGCTACAGCCAGACATAAAGTGATATTCAGCGGCGATTCATTTTCTATTTGAATTGATTTTAAAAGTTCAATCTGCGCCGATTTTTTTGTTATCTCAATAACTCTTGATTCATACTCACTACCAAGACCATTAAACAGTTTTATTGATCCACCAGCCCGCATCCTCAGCACATTGGAAATGTAATGAGCCTTGTCACGCGGCAAAAGAATGACTTCGCCACTGGATAACGGCATATCAATAAAAAGTCTTGGAATACGCATTTATAATCTTTATAAAATTTCGTTATTACTACCACTAAGAATGAAAGGTTCTTAAAAAGTTAATTGCCTTTCTGCTATGATTATACCTGTCACTTACTAATGGTTATAAATTATTTGCTATGCAACAAGCCAAGTTTTCACCTGGTCAAATTATTCATCATCGAAAATTCGATTATCGCGGCGTTATATTTGATATAGATGCTGTATTTAATGGTACCGACGATTGGTATAATACAATAGCCAGGTCTAATCCGCCGAAAGATGAGCCCTGGTACCATGTTCTGGTAGATAATTCTCAACAAACTACTTATGTAGCGGAAAGGAATCTTGAAGCGACTGATTCAATAACTCCAATTACTCACCCGCTGATTAATCACTTTTTTATAAACTTTGTCGACGGACACTACAATCAAAAACACACCACCAACTGATTTAAAATGATTAAGAACTTAAAAGACTACTTTGAAACTTTATTTATCGGGAATGCCGATGGGGAGACCTCTCAAGAAAATACTGTTGAACTAGCAACTGCTGTTTTATTGATAGAAATAGGTCTGGCTGATGATCATTTCCACCAGGAAGAACGAGACACAGTAAAAAATGTATTAACCGAACACTACAAACTGAGTAATGAAAAGATTGAAGAACTGATTGGCCTGGCAGAAAACGAAGTTGATCATGCAGTGTCATTACATGAATTTACTAAACTTTTAAACAACTCCCTATCCATGGCTAGCAAAATAAATATTATAGAAAGTTTGTGGCATGTAGCTTATGCCGATGCTGTACTTGATAAATACGAAGAATATTACATTAGAAAAATTGCAGACTTGCTCTATATCTCACACACAGATTATATAAAGTCTAAACTAAAAGCAGCGAGCTAATCTATGCTTATATTTTGGGCCTTGGAGTAAGCAGTAAATTTATCAATTGATCTTCCAGTTCAATGCGGGTGGTTAATTCTTCTCCCAACATTGATAAGTCTTCCTCGAAATTATGTAGTTCGTTTTCGTTATTTTCCGGGTTATATTTTTCATCGAAAGCTAAAGCAATTTCTGTTGTCTGCTCAATACGCGGATATATCTGCGCTGCAAGTTCAATCACTGCCTTTCGGCGTTCATTTCCTTCTGCGATTCTTTGGTAAAGCCCAAAATGCCCTGCCGCAATATAATCAACCAGGACCTGGTTAAACTCTTCAAGATCTGCAACAGACTTAACACACCCGTTTTCGGACCCTTCTACCGAGACTTGTAACAATAACGACAACAGCTGGTTTCGTTCCGTTAACATCTCCTGGATCAGCTGGTTACTACTGGCACGTCGCTCCTGAGTATCTCCTGTTTGTTCTTTCATACTTCTATAATGCCACGACCAGCCCGCCCTTCAACGTTCCTGGCCGACAAAATCCTCCTACATTTAGATAATAAGCTTAACTCACTGATACTCTGCTCTTTTTATGCTACTAGTACCAGATTGACTATATTTTTTAAAATCTGTTTCGGCTAAACTCCCAAGAATAATAATAATTATCCATATACCAGTATTACCCGATTTGAGAAAACCACGATTAAAACAATGGAAATACCCGGTTATAAAATAGAGAGAGAGATCGGTAAAGGGGGGATGGCGACAGTTTATCTGGCCATACAAGAATCCCTGAATCGTTCTGTTGTTCTCAAAATTCTCGACCAAACCAACCGTGCTAGCGGCAGCGATATGACTCAACGCTTTATAGACGAAGGTCGGATAATCGCGTCTATGCATCACCCGAATATAGTCACTATATTTGATATTGGCGTGGCAGGTGAGGAACTTTACATCTCCATGGAATATGTTCATGGCGGCGACTTAAAAAAACGAATGCAGTCTCATGTAACGCCGAAAACCGCGCTTGATATAGTAGCTAAAATTGGCTCTGCACTGGGTAGTGCGCATAATCATAATGTGATACATCGAGATGTTAAACCGGCAAACATACTTTTCCGTGATGAAGATACGCCTTTACTCACTGATTTTGGTATTGCCAAGCAAACCGACACGGAGATGGATCTGACCTCTACCGGAATATTTCTTGGTAGCCCAAATTATGTCAGTCCTGAACAAGCTGATGGCATGCGAGTAGATGGTCGTTCAGATATATATAGTCTCGGCTGTATATTTTACGAGATGTTGACCGGCTACAAGCCATATCATTCCGATTCTGTGATTGATATTGTAATTCAACATAAGACTTCGCCAGTACCAACATTGCCGGACAACCTTTCTGTTTATCAGCCATTACTAAACCAGATGATGGCTAAAAACCTTGATGAACGATTCCCCAATGCTGAAGCTATGTTAATGAATGTTAAAAAACTTCAGGCTGTGGTCGATAACGAACAATTAGTTACCGATTTTGACGTTACCGGTCAAAGCGACGAAAAACCAGGGACTAAAAAGAAGACAATGCTGGTACTAATGGTCCTATTAGCTTTTTCTGCAACCTTCTTCTTTGGTCTTCAGTTCGTTGATATAAAGCTTAAATCTTCTACTGTAAAAATTGACAAGATATCAACTAATACGGTTTTACCAACAACAACTACAACAAGTGGTAATCTCGCAGAACAGACTTTAGAAACTATTCAAGCTGAAACGATTAACAATGAACCCGAAACGGAAGAGCCTGCGCCACAAAAACAACCTGTATCAGAAGAAGTAACGAGTGCTCTGGCATGGCTAGGGAAAAAAAGTCTGGATGAATACAAACTGACGTATCCGGAAAAAGATAACGCTTACTATTATTTTTCCCGATTACTGGAACTGCAACCTGATAACCAAAAAGCCTATGACGGGATACTGGCGATTGCTGAACGTTATGCAATCCTTGCTGAACGCTCTTTGGCTAATAACGAGATGGATAAAACACAAAGTTACATAAACATCGGTCTGCAAATAAACCCTCAAAACGAAGCTTTACTCTCGTTGAAATTACTATTGCCCAACCAGAAAAGCGGTTTTTGGCAAACACTTAAATCATTATTTTAAACATATAAGAACTTAACTATTCCCCTGCTTCACCCAAACTCTTTTTAGCAGATTCTGTTTGTGATTTCTCCCAATCAGCAATCATCGCGCGTAACTCGTCTTACAGATTCGTTTTTGCACTATCCTCGTTTTTATCTTCAGCCTCGTCCTGCTTAGCTGCTGCCTCAGTCTCATTGTCTAGCATTTGATCTAACGGCTCTTCTTCTATAACTCGCGTCTTGAGTTCGTCAGATTTTTTTGGTTTTTCTTTGACATATTTTTGCTTCAATTCAAGAGCCTTGGCATTCTTTTTCCTGGCGTCTTCTCTGTCTTGTTCGACCAAAACAAAAGCCTGCTGTCTTAATTGATTACGTACTTCATCATCAACCTCAATAGCAGTGTCATCGATTAAGCGCCCATTATCAAAGACAAATACTCTGGGGCCAGCTCCCGGGCTTCTATACCAAACCGGCGGCTTACCCGACAGGTGCGTTGTGCCAGAATCCGATTCCGTCCACTGATACATACGTGCATAAACGCTGCCGCTGATGACTACAAATAGCGCCAATAGAATTTGTGTGATAATTTTTAGATGTCTCATGAACTATAAGTATATTCTAATTAGCCCTGGTTTCTAGACCTTTAAAGGTTCGCAGTAGCGCCTATACATCTCAAATAGGCTTGCTCAAGACTCTCTGCCTGAAAATCCTGACAACATTGTGCTGGTGTACCGTTAAAAAACACCTTGCCATCATGCAGGATAATAATCCGGTCACAAATACTCTCCACATCTGCTAATAAGTGTGTGCTGAAAAAAAGCGTTGTGCCCATCGCTTTTAAATTAATTAAATGGTTCTTCAAATATGCGCGTGCTTTTGGGTCGAGGCCGCTCATAGGCTCGTCAAATAACATCATAGGTCGTTGACTCAAAAAACAGGCCGCTAAGCCTAGTTTTTGTGCCATACCTTTAGAAAACTGCCGGACCGATTTTTTTAATGCAGATAGTTCTAAATCCAATATATTGAATAATTCCTCAATACCCTCTTTTGTAGACTCAACCTGATTCAGTTCGCCCATATAGGAAAGGAAACTTTCTCCGGTTAGATAATACGGCGGTATAAATTTTTCTGGTAAAAATGAAAGGGATTCACGTGATGATGTTTGATTATGAGATTTGCCAAAGATTTCAATTTTGCCGGAATCAAACGAAATAAAATCAAGCACTGACTTTATCAGCGTTGTTTTCCCAGCACCATTAACACCTACCAAACCAATATACTCACCTTGGTCAATAGATAAATTTATATCCTTGAGCACAACATGGTCACCATAGCGTTTGTTTAAATGCTCAATCTCTAGTGCTGAATTTGAATTGCTCATAACTGTTTGTTCAAATACTTCTCTTCTAACTGCCAAATTATCCGCTAATAAAAATGCCCGCATAAGCGGGCATTGTTTACTTTATTACAGTGTACTCTCGATTAATATACAAAAACCTGCGGGCAATCCTGAAAGTCATCAAAGATGTCATAGATATCAGTCACTGCTTGAGTACCAGCAGCATTTGCAGGTCCAGTCGCCGCTGTCGCTGTCGAACAGGTTGCATACGAAGGAGCAAATTCAATTCCATCAAAAGTAGTACCGCCACCCGTAACAGTCGCGGCATCCGTCAATCTTAGTACGCCGGTATTTGGTAAGCCGTCATCTACCTTGACATCCAATTCTCTTGCAATTGTAACAGGGACATTTCGTCCCATATGTAAATTCAGTCGGATGGAGGCCGTTCCGGTATAACCGGCATTACGAGTCAAAACTAATGCACCGTTAAATGCATTAGAAGGCCCTACACGAGTTGATTTATAAGCAGCTTCACTATCTGGAACAGCAGTCGCTGGAGTAAAGCCGCCGCCTAAAAATTGTGACTTAGCGAGCTGCTCCCAAACTGCCGCAGCTTCCTCGAGCGTATTGTCCAATTGTCCATTGCCAGCTAGAGGAGAAGCTGCAACAGGCAGATTGACGGTTACGCCCATGGCCTGAGAAGCAGCCACAGATCCAAAATCACCCGGAACCTGACGATAACGATCTATAAACCCGTAATAAGCAGCTTGTATGCCTGAGTTCTGATCAGCGAGATTACGTACGCGAGCACTATTAATTAATTCCTGGCCTTTAAGAATACCGCCCAGAAGTAATCCAATGATTACCACTACGATCGCAATTTCGACCAGGGTAAAACCTTTCTGCTTATTAATTTTCATTTTATTTCTCCGTTTAAGCTATAACTGCTTTTGCTCTATACAATGCATATAGCATACCAACAATGTATCTTATTGTTTAATATATAAATATTGTATAAACCTAATGTGATTTATTAAAAATTGTGATGATTATCTAGCAGTAGTGTCAAGATCTCGACATTTAGTGCCAAAATATAGGTGTCCGTATATTGAATATTTAAAAATTATTAAGTTTGGCAAAAAATCGTTCGACTGGATAAGATTAGCTTCGGCGGATATATCGCCCTCAACTATTAAAATAAGAATAAATAATTATTTTCCTACATAAATGAAATTACCTGAATTAACAAAAACCACCATTATAAAGTGCACTGTTATATTCACGGTCTTTATGGTGTTCCTCTCAGCCGCTATTGGTTTAGTTGAAATTACTATCTCAAATGACTCAATAATTAATATTAGTAGCAGTCTGACTAGCCAGGAGAACAACTACAACCTTTCTATTGATCAGCTTATTAAATCTAAAGGATTTGTTTTTCTAATGATATCCGGGCTGGTTTTGACAATCGCATTACCAATGTTAACCCCAATAAAGGCCTTTACACTTACATTCCTGATGATAATTATGACCATAGGCACTGGTTATACGTTTCCCGATGCTGGATTAATTCCAATGGAATATTGTTTATTAACCATATTGGTTATTTATATGATGAACATATTGGTAAGTTATTTCATTGAAATACATTCCAAACAACAGTTAATGGAAATATTTGGAAAATATGTCCCTCCACACCTGGTAAAAGAATTAAGCCAATTACCAAATGACGTATCATTAGCAGGCGAAGCAAGAACACTAACTGTGTTCTTTTGTGATCTGCAGGATTTCACCAGCATCTCTGAACAATTAAACCCAATACAACTAAATAAATTACTCAATGAGTATTTCACGGTAATGACCGAGATACTGTTCAAACATGAAGCGACCATCGACAAATATATTGGTGATGCAATTATGGCTTTTTGGAATGCGCCGATAAAACAGGAAAGACATGCGCAACTTGCCGTTGAAGCCGCGATGGAGATGGACAAGGCGATTAAAGAACTAGCCAGGAAATTTATTAGCCATGGCTGGCCTGGCCCCTCAATGGGAACAGGCGTTAACACGGGGCGCGCAAACGTCGGCAATATGGGATCAAAATACCGTATGACCTATACGGCAATTGGTGACGCAGTAAATCTGGCCTCGCGTATAGAGTCACTGACAAGAACCTATCGTGTCCCCATCATAATTAGCGAACATACCTATAAAGAATTAAGTGGTATAACATGCAGGGAGCTTGATCAGGTACGCGTCAAAGGGAAACATCAACTGACACGCATATACCAGCCTCTTTGTTACGATGCCGAAATTACAACCGCATTAAAAGAAAAACTTATTATTCATGCGGAAGCAATGGAACTTTATTATTCCGGAAAGGAACAGAACGCATGTCGTTTGTTTAAAGAATTATACGAAAAGGATAAAAGCGATAAATTCTACAAAGCCATATTGAAAAAAATAATGGCCGTATAAATTAATGATGTCTGGCAGATCTTTAGTCAGATACTCCCATCCCTGGCATTCATTACTTATTATTTTTGGCGTTCTTCGATTTCATTTAGTCTTTGCAGCAGAAAAGCCCTTTGCCCTTTATCTTTTAATTCACCGCTATCAAGTAATCCACCAATTAGAACCTTTGCGCTCTCTAATTCACCCATGTCTTCTAAAACAAATATCTCCATCTGCCTGGCCCAATATGGCACATTTTCACCGGCCGCGTACTGGCGTAAAAGTCTTGCGCATTGCAGCGCAAGTTGCTGGTCTTTAATTCGATGCTTGGCAATATAAACTGCATGCGCCATAAACTGCCATCGCTCGTTTGGTTTTTCCATGAATTTTTCACTGACATAACGAATCATTTTTCTTTGTTTATTTTCATCCGAAACTTCAGCATAAAATCTGATAGCCGCTAATAATGGGTATTGAATTTTATTATCAAGCGCCAGAATCAAATCCAGCCATTGGCTGACCCGGTCGTAATCAAGTTCCTTCAGTGGAATGCTAAGTCCAGGCTGATTATCAAATGCCTGTAACCACAACATCACCCATTTTGCTGCGCTAATACTATCGTCAAGACTAACAAGCCTGATAATTAAGTCGTTGGGAGGCGCAGATAACGCCTGGCGCCTTACCTGGAAACTCGAAAAAGACGAATGCCAAACACATTGCAGAATGAAACTTGCTATCAATACAGACCACAACCATTTTGGGACGATGGAAATATCGCGTGTATTTTTTATGAAAAGCTTCATTTCAAAATACAGTTATAATTCTTTGCGATATAAATCAAACAAAGCGACAAAAGAAATAAACGTAATATAGATCAATGTTTGAGCAATAACATGGCTGATGCTTCCAATTACCTCTACATCATATATAAGCCATTCTGTTAGCGTAAACCGATACAGATCGGGAATAACATAGGCGATAGTATTTAATAATCCATTTATGAATTTATTGCCCATTGATCCAATTCCAATAATAGGCGAGCTACTGATCAACTGAATCGCTTCCATTGATCGGGACAGAATATAAAAACCAATAACAATGCTGAAAGAAATGGTTATGTTGCTAAACGAAAATAGACAAAGAAAACTCAAGGATATAATAATCAAAAGCTCACAAAATAATGAGAAACTCCAGAAAAAAGCAAGGCTTGGCGAAACATAAAAACTTAAACAACAAAAACACAAGAAAGAAATAAGCAGAGCAACACTGGAAAAACCGGCAAATTTTCCAAAGTAATATGATGAGCGAGGAACCGGGTGAGACAGTATTAATTCGAACCCTTTGTCATTAAACTCCCTAACCATACTTGTTATCACGAATAAACCAACGGTAAACACGGAAAATAAGCGTAGTGCTGAAGCAAGTATCGCTGCCTGCGTTGCAGAACTCTCAGTAATTGCAAGTTCACCAACAAATAATGATATAAGAAAGAAACCAAAAACACCGGCAAACATTAATAGCAAAAATTTATCCCGGACTGCCTCCCAGATAGAGTACTTGGCGATTGTAAGTAATAGAGACTGATTCATGGTATAAGACTATTCTTTACTGGTTAAGTCTGAGCTAATATATCAAAAAACTGACATCGCAAGGCTATTTGTGTACAGATTTCTAAATAAATTATCAGAAAAAAAAGAACTGTTCGTTCTTGTAATGATGTTGGAAATGCTACATCTCTCAATTTGGGTAGATTTTGGTAGCACCATCTCGCGTTCTTTTATGCTCAGTCACCTCGGGCTTTTTTTACTATGGCAACCCGTTTGGCGTGGCAATGAAAAACTGAGCATTGATAATGCAATTCTATTTTCTGTATTTACATTCTCACTAACAGTCTGGCTAAATTCATGGTTGTTATTTTTCTGGCTGGTTTTACTCATTGGCTTTATTAGCGGTCGTGTTACAGCTAACAGGAATGAAAGAGCACTCTATATACTGGCATCAGGCTTTCTCATTCTGGAATTATTTTTTGCCAGCGTGCCCGGTTTGATTCAAATTAATATTGAATATAACTATATATTCAACGCTATTTTACCTTTATTACCACTCCTGATATTGCTATTCCCAAGCAACTCGGAAAATCCTCAATTGCATGTTGTGGATTTTATACACGCTATCACAACATCGTTGTTTACCAGCCTGGTCGCAATGGGCACATTATTAAATATGTTTCTTAGCGAATCGTCATATTTTGCTGCCTTGACCCAAACCACTTTAGTCATCGGTGGGTTCATTCTCTGTATTAGCTGGTTATTAACCTCACAAACCAGATTTAGTGCGCTTAGTCAGCTATGGTCAAACTATATGTTAAATATAGGCACTCCATTCGAGGAATGGCTGTCTGACCTATCAAAAGCAAGTGAGCATGATCTTTCGCCGGATGAATTTCTACTTGAAGCAATGCATGAGCTTATCAAGCTTTCATGGATCTCGGGAATCAGATGGAAAGTAGATACTACTGTTTACGATATTGGCGATACTACAATCAATCAAATTGAACTGACGGAAATTGATTTTAAAATAACCCTTTATACCTATAGTCCGGCGGGTGCTTCATTAAAACTACACAGTAGTTTATTGATTAAGTTATTACATAACTTTTATATTAACAAACAAAGAGAACAGGAATTAACCCGGCAAGCACATCTCAAAGCAATATACGAAACAGGCGCACGAATTACTCACGACATTAAAAATCTATTACAGTCTTTACAGGCTATCACCAGCATTATCTCTCACGATACAGATCCAGCCGATGCTATCGTGTCACAGCAAGTATTAAAAAAACAATTACCGCAGTTAACGCAACGATTACAATTAGCGTTAGATAAACTACAAACGCCACAAATTCATGAATGTGAAGAAGTCTATCTAAAGGATTGGTGGGACGATCTCCAAAAAAGAAATGTTCATAATCAAATCTTATTTCAAGCTGATCTCCATGGTGACCCAACGATACCGATTGATTTATTTGATAGCGTTGTTGACAACTTATTAGAAAATATACAGACCAAAAAATATAATGAAGGCGATCTAGTTATCACTATTAGCCTGGTGTGTAATAATGACAATCTTGTTTTAAGCGTATGTGATTCTGGCAGCATGATACCAAAACATATTTCAAAAGATTTATTAGCCAATGCCATAAATTCTGATAATGGTCTGGGCATTGGCTTATATCAGGCCAATAAACATGCCGAGATGTTTGGATACACTTTAAGACTGGTCAACAATCAGCAGGGTAGGGTTTGTTTCGAATTATCGTTGAATAATTAGGGCAAGACTTCTGCTTTCACCATTCTGCTTTTTAACACAAAAGGTGAAAGCCAGTGAATCATATCATCGTAATAGGTTGCCGCCGTTAGATTATAGTCCATATCGACAAACCTAATATCTCCATCTGTATTTTCAAGCTCGTTGCAGGAAGTCGCTGTCTCGTTTCCTTGAGAATAAATGACTGCGGGCACATCACTCGCAATATTTGATATTGCAGTGCCACAAGCATCACCCGTATCTTGTATGATGATACCTGCCGTTGTACAAATCGAAAAAGAAGCATTTGCGGTCGCTGGAGCACAACCCGTTTCAACATCTATATCAGCAAAGGCTTCATCAACTTGATATCTCAATGTGTTTCCCCATGGGTCTGTACCACCCACGCCTAATGTCACCCAGGGCAAATTGCCTTCAGCATTCGTCGTTACTCCCACTGCACAACCATCGCCTATACCTCCATTAGATTGGTCTTCAATACCATCATTAATAACATTCCCGCCAGCACTACAGGCAGCTGCTGCTGCTCCAAGCGGACAATCCGGACAAGGTAGACGACCATTAACAATGGCAAAGCCTATCAGAGTCTCTTCAATTTCATCATATTGTTCATCGAGCGTTGATCTTCTCGATTGCTCTACGCTTGTCGCCATAGGGGTTAAAATACCGGCGAGCAATAGCCCCACAATAAACAGGACTATTGCCAATTCAATCAAGGTAAAACCATTTTTATTAATGTTTAACATTCCAGATAGTTAATCAAGGTTAAGGTTCAACAACACGAACCTGATCATTAAATGTGTTCGTTGTAAATTGTTCTTGGAAATTATCATCACTTGCATCACAGTTTTCAGATTCATAATACTCGTTAATATCACCATTAGCTCGGTTCTGTGGGACAAAGACTGGGGCTAAATCAACACAATTATTATCTAGTGTTGTATTAATCTCCATACCTGCAGCTATAACCAGTGCATTATTATTGTTACTGTTTACTTTTGGAAGACCGGTATTATTGTCCAGTCCATTTATGGTTAAGCAATTTGCCCCGGGACAAGCGCCAACAACAACTGGTGCATCAGCGGCGCTATAGGCAACATAGATCAGTTTATGCCAATCATTATTGATAAACCAGTCAGGTATAGCATCATTTATTTCGTTTAAATATAACTCTATATTACTGACACGGAGATTACCGCTACTTAAAGCTGTCGGCGTAAACGCTGCAGTTCCGACTACGGTTGTTTCATCTTCTTGATAATCTGTAATAGAGATTAGAGGAATACCCGCATTACCCGAAAAGTTTACAGCCGTAGAAACGGTGGAACAGCCAGCACTGTAACCTAGACAAACATCTCTTACCCTTTCTTCTGTGATGGTTTTTGTTGCCTGATTACCTTTAAACTTCGCATGGAATAAATGTTCACGTGAATAGACATAATCATAATAGACTGTATAGGGAGCCCCCCACCAAAAGTCTAGTTGAGCGGGACCGTATAAAGTAGCTCCTATTCGAGTATTCGTAAGAAATGTAATTTCACCAAAAGCGCCAACATCATTTTCAACTATATCGCCTAATTCTACTCCGTCATCAACAAAGGTTGCACTAGCATCGTCAAGGTAGGCGATGCCGCCAGCCTCAAACTTATTGTCAACCCTTGCGGTCTGTGAATTGGCAGCAGGCATTACTCGATAATACTCACCATTATCAAAATCAGGATTGGTGCCCGATGTATAGTTATCTGCAGTTAACTGAGTTTCGCTAGCGACACTTTCGATCACGAATTGTTGCGGTTGATAAATACGATAACTATCGCCGGGCCTAAATTCTATTGGCGTTGAACTTTCACCAATATAACTCTCGGCAACCAATGTATCGACGCCTTCTTTGTCTGCAAGAATAGCCTGAATTTTTCCAACACCCAGCTCAGCCTCTAATGTTTGATTCTGAACCAAATAACTATAACGCTCATAAATACTGAAATCCGCACTTGCGTCATACATGGTTGGTTCCGTTCCAATTTGATAATCGTCCCCGGCTTCGAATATATTGTCTGACCCGCCACTGAGTGATGTGACCGTGACTTGAGTAGCTGTCACCGAATCAACAATACCGCTGGAACCATCCGTCGTATTAAAAACCGTATCGCCGACAGTAATGTTTACGTTTAGAAAATCATTATTGGTATCTTGTAAAGTAAGCGTGGTTGGCGCACCTGTGATCGTACCACTATTACCTGCATCTACCATACCTGAAACGACCAGTGTTTCGTCATCATAATTTTGTGCGATATCACCTCGTTTCACCAAGTTTGTATTGAACAAAGCTGCGCTATCAGTAATAACGTCCGTGTTACTCCCGGAGGTGAGATTACCGGATATATTCACAAAGTCTTTAAGGCTGGCAAAGCAATCTACTATCTCCGGTATTATCCAAATACAAGTACCTACAGTGTCATCAAATGATTCCGAGCCACTGATTACATAATTGGTCATATAGTTTGGTAGAAGGCTTGAGTTTGTCACAACAATATCTGTTGCATTTGCCGTAAAAAACCAATCAAAATTCAGGGCTGTTTTAAAAGGCTCACCGACTTCATGCATACCCAAAACACCTTCACGTATACCGCTTGTGGAACTAAACCTTGGAAGCGAATAATTATCTCCATTGATAAACTGATTATTTGTGCCAAACAACAATGAATCGACTGTTAGTGTAGTAGCTGTAATAGCAGTTATTCGGCCTATCGAACCGTCCGTTATATTTTGAATCAACTCTCCTGCTTGCACACCCATTGCAATAAAATTTTTATTTGCGTCTATTAGCTGAGTAGCAGCTGTTGCTGTTGCTGATCCATAATTACTACGTATCTGATAGATATTATTCAATTGGAATAAATTATCTGCGCCACCGCTTAGTCCATTTACTTCGATAGAATTTGTTGAAATAGATTTAATAATGGCTGATGAACCATCAGAAATATTATCGACGATATCGCCAATTGCGATGCCAATATTATTCAAGTTTCGGCTATTATCATTCAACGTATCGTTATCGCCGGTAGATGTTGCAGTACCCGACAATACCGTTGGGGTAGCGGCGGGCATAACAACATACTCATCGTCTACATCAAAATCATTATCTGTTCCTAATGCAAGTCCTGTGATGCCGAGCACGTTTGCTGCAACAGAACTGACAGCACCTATAGAACCGTCAGTAAGATTGTAAACAACATCACCTATAGCAACCCCGCGGGTGACAAAATTATTATCGTTTGCATTTAACACAGTCGACCCGCTTCCTGCATCCGCAGTACCCGTTAATTTGCGCGCTACTGCCTTTGGATCGGCAAACGGCGATAACCATGGATACGCACCATGGCTTGCTTTATATGTCTCAAGCACCAGCTTGACTTCGCCCAACACCCGTTTTTCAATTACTGCCATTAATTCCTGTCGGGTGATAGAAATCACCCGATCATTAAAATCAGTAAAATCTGTGGCACTTGGATCGATTGAAATAAAATCGAGGTCTAAATCATTATTTTCAGTTTCAAGGTAGTTTGAAATTTCAGTCAGAATATTAGTATCGGCTGGATCCCTGGATTGATTTCCAATTGGCGCGCCGGGGGCAATAATAACAGCGACAATATCATTGTTGCCATCGACGCTCAGTTGTCCTTCTGTTTCACTATTCAATGGCTCGAGTTTGGGACTGTTTCTAAAATTATCAGATAATGCATACCACAGCCTTGCCCCGCTTCCATCTCTTAATTCTGACATTTCCAGCGTTTCAAATGGAAAACGACCAATTGTGGTATTTCCTCCCGACGAACATTGACCTGCATCAGTATCACCATCGTTATCTCTATCAGGACAGGGCAGATAACCTGGACCAAAATCAGAGTTGACTGTGTCGGGATAAGTTACCGCATAACCCATTAGAGCCTGTTTAGCTAAACTTAATGACTTTTGAGTTTCGTTGGATTGACGCAGGTAGTAATTTGTTTCAGTGTTTAACTTTTTTATTAAACTATAGGTGCTGCCTAGTAATAATATTAAGGCAAAGATCAGGAGCACGGCTCCTTGCTGTTGAGACTTGTTATAAAACTTATTACTCATGATGTACGAGATAAACCGGAGCTTATCATTTCCGACTAGTTGGTCTCTGACTCAACCATCTCTCTCTCTAGAGGCGGGGGGACAAAAACCTCACCGACTTTCAAATTAACGCTAGTACTATCATCTGGCATAACCACTGTTGCTTGATCATTCGTTATATTGTTGTTCGGCACCTGAATAAACTGTGACTCAAGATTACCTTCAAAGGTGTTTGCTTCATTTATCCATGCCGAGTTTTTTCCATCACTACGATGAACTATACCTTTTAATCTGATAGCGTCTCGAACAACTATTTCCTTTTTAACTGGCTCAACGAATTCTTCGAGCTGGATTGCCTCAACCTGTCTTGGTTTTTTTTCTTTAATTATTCTGATTCTATCAAGTTCCTTTCTTTCACCGGGAGTAGTAAATAATCTGCCGAAACTATCGGCATATACTGGCACCGATAATACTGAAATGATAAAAATCAATGAGAAACTTCTATAATAGCTAAACAATTTCATCAGATTTTAATCCTGTAACCACCCGGAAGATCAAGCGTCATCCATTCTAACTGGCAAGCAGCTGAAATATTAGCAACGTTTTTATCGAAAATAACCTCGCTGCTGGCTTTGCTGAAAGAGCATTCAGAAATTGTATACAAGCCTTCTGCATTATTGTCTATAAAGCTGAGTAATTCGAATAAATCACCTTCATGCAATAAACCAAGATTGAGCTGCATAGAGCTACTATAGATAGCATAACCGGCATAGTTTATAGGGAATTCAGGGACAAATTCTTCCTGTGAGTTGATTGAATATCTTAATGAGGGAAGATTTATTTTTTCACCTGACTGGCGTAATGCTTCAATCCAGTTCAGCCTTTTTTCACGGCCTATAATGCCACGATTATAAAGCGCTACAAATTGAGGAAAGTACTCTTGTAATAATTTTTCTTCCTGGTCTACATCAATATAGCGTCGGCTGACAGACAGGAAAAGCCTTTTGTTCTGGTTCAACTCAAGACTTAATTTATTCGAAAAATAATAGCTTGAAAAAACTAATGAACAGCCTACTACCAAACAAATGGAAAAGGTAATAATGGATAGCTTGATTACACTCCAGTCAATTTTACTTTTTTCCATCAGTTGACCCCTATCACCGCACGCAAGGAAAACAAAGCGGCTTTACCAACAGATTCTGCATCACCCTGTAAAGTTGCCTCTGAACTAATATCCAGCGGAAATGACTGAACACGCACATCATAGGCTGAATCAAAACTATTCAATGTTTCTGCAAAACTATTAACCATTGCGATTGCTTCTCTATAGTTGCCGTCGAATGATTCAATATGAGCATTAATATTTGATATTTCATAATACTTTATTTGGGGAGCATCAATCGCGCTCTCAACAGGGAGAACTGAATTATTTATTTCCGTTGAGTTAGTTGCAGATGACGCCAGGCCTTTGTTTGGATCTACGCTAAAAACCCAGTCCAAATCATCCAGTTTAATATTCGGAAATTGGTTCAGGCCTTTACTTAGAAACTTTAACATGCCATTAGGCGTCGATTTATATTCATTTAAGGTATTCACAGCATCTACTGCAACCTTTACTTGTGCTGATTCAACGGGTGTTTGTGGCAAACGCTCTCTGGCCAGATCATAACGGGTTTGATAAAACATAGATTTGTTTTTAGATGACTCGCTTTCCTGTTTATAGGTCATGCCATTCATCAAGTTTATACCGCTATAAATAATGCTACACAATAATATCAGGAGACTCGAAACATTGAGCGTATATTTTATGTTACGCAACTTTGAATATCGCGTCGCATGTGAATCTGCGTAACAATTCCTGGCTTGTGTCTTAAGCAAATAGTTTAATAATAACTGATCGCAAAAAGGAACCGCTTGCGGGGTATCTTTCTGCTCCGATTTTATGAGCGTTGCAATATCCAGATAATGTCTATTAATCATTGGCGCTGACATTTTTTCATCTGCTACTGCATCGAGTGTTTCACTGTCAGCAAGAATATAAACATCCAGCGCCGTTTCATTTGGGACTAAACGAAGACTGTTCAAATAGCGTTGTATTTTATCTATTTCAGATATAATTTTTGGCGCGTAAGGTTCCGTGCCATACCGGGGTAATTTAGAAAGGCGACTGATTTTTAATTCTTTATTTAGAAAAAAAGTTTGTCTCAAGCCACTAATACTTTGCATGCTGACGATTAGTGCATGATCCGAAATATCCGGCAGGGTTTTAATGTATGACTGCAGTAATAACGGGATAGATAGAATACCCTTTAGCGGTATTTTGTATTCATCCAGAAGAGCTAACCATGGCTTTAAAAACTCATCGTTAGTCAAAGCCATCATTAACAAACGATCATCACGACGCCCTTCTTCTTTGCGACCTTGATCTTGCGTATAAAAAAAGTGTGCATCACGATACAAACGGGCCTGCTTACGCTTTATTAATGCTTCTCTGTCTGCTCCGAAAACATGTGGAATTGTCTCTTGACGAAACTCTTCTTCAATCACGTCAACCAGTATTGTTATCGGCGTATTGTCAGACTCTTGTAGATAGCGTTTGAAATTTTCGCGGCCGGCATCATCCAGATCAAATAAATATGAGGTGCCGAGAGCCCCTTTGTGCCAGTGATAAACAGACATTTTTTCAGCACTGATATACAGCGCACGTCTATTGAAAAAATCAGATTTTGACTTTAGTAATGAGATCATAAATTGGACCTAAAACTGAGAACATCACCCATGCAATAATAGCACCTAACACAACCGTCATTGCAGGCTCTATCATAGATTGGAGTCGTTCAATCGACTCTTTGATATCGCGTGTATAGAAATAACTAATATTCAACAACGAGTCTTGCAATGCACCGGTAGTTTCACCAACCCGAATCATACGTAGTACAAGAGGTGGAAATAATTTTGCAGCCTCAAAACTGTCACTCAATGTCATACCGTCAGCAATCTGTTGACCAACTTCATGCATTGCCTTTGCTATGGCTTTATTGTCTGCAATTTCCTCTCCGGTTCGAATACATTCAATAATGGTTATTCCGGAAGCGTACATAATGGCAAAAAAGCTTGTGAGTCGAGTTAGAATAATTTTTTTAAATATCGGACCTATGATAGGTACTCTTAGTTTCAATTCATCAAATTTTAAATGGAAGGCGGGACTGGTTTTTATACCTGTATAAATACCTGCCACGACAATAATCGGTAAAAGCAGGATGATATACCAGTAATTAACAAATATGTTCGAGACAACGATTAATACCTTGGTATGTATGGGTAATTCTTGTCCCATAGTTTTTACAAAACTCACTAGCTGCGGAACCAGATAGGTCATAAGAAAAAACACCACACCACCAACAACAACACCAACAAAGGATGGATACAATAATAGTTTTTTGGTTTGAGCAACTTGTTCATCTTGCCATTTAAGATTTTCTCCGAGCTTTTGAAAAACCTGGCTGATTTCACCTGACTGCTCACCGGCTTTAACCAGGTTTGTAAAAATATTGCCAAACACCTCTTCGAATTGAATCATGGCCTGCGACAAAGTACTACCACCCTCGATAGCTTCTATCATTGCATTTACGACTTCAGCTAACCTGGGATTATCGGCACTATCTCTTAAATCTTCCAGACTCTCCAGTATAGGCACGCCCGCACGCGAAGTTTGCTCAAGGTGAAAACAGAATGTAATCAGGTCACGTCGTTTTACCCCGGCTCCTGAAATTTTTTGGGTGCTGGATTTAACCTGTTTATAATTAATCAGATCAAGACTCAGTTTACCAAGCCGCATCTCAAGATCTTGCGCATTCACAGCATCAACCTGACCATTATGAATACGGCCTTGTGCATCTATCGCTTTGTATTGATAAAACTCCATCGCTTAATTTGTTTTTAGTCTTGCAGTTAAATCGATAACACGTGACATTTCTTCAAGACTCGTTGAACCATCGAGAACTCTACTGGCACCAACATCAGCCAAAGTTCTAAATCCTTTTGATAAAGCCATGCGTAATAAATCTCGTTGCGTGCCTTTACGTGCAATTAATTCATCCATGTCCGAATCAAAGTGCAATACTTCCTGTAAAGCAATACGGCCTTTATAACCGTCATTACCACAAACATCACAGCCTTTGGAATTGTAAATTTCTTTTTGTTTATCTGTCGATTTTAAGCCGAGCAGATTACGTTCCAGATCACCTAACGGAGCGGGTTCTTTACAGGCACTGCATAAACTTCTAATCAGTCTTTGCGCAATAATACCTATTATGTTGCCGGAAATAATGTCGGGTTTCACACCGATATCAAGCAACCGCGGGATAGAACCGAGTGCCGAGTTTGTGTGTAAGGTAGAAAAGACCTGGTGACCTGTCATTGCTGCACGAAAAGCCATGCTGGCAGTATCTTCATCGCGAATTTCACCAACAAGAATAATATCGGGATCTTGCCGCATTAATGATCGAATACCACTCGCAAAATCCAGCCGTGATGTTTCATTAGCTGACGTTTGACGTATCATCGTTGTAGGATATTCAACTGGATCTTCCAGAGTCATGATGTTCACTGACTCAGTATTTAGATAACTCAGGATGGAATAAAGCGTTGTTGTTTTACCGCTACCGGTTGGACCAGTAACAAGAATAATTCCTTCTGGTCTGGCAACCATTAATTTTAGTGTATTTTGTGCATCTTCCCTCAAACCTAATTGATCAAAAGAAACGATACCTTTTTGTCTATCCAAAACTCGGAGCACAATATTTTCACCATGCACCGTAGGCAAAGTGGAGACACGAAAATCTACTTTCCTGCCCGATAATGACAACGATATCCTGCCGTCTTGCGGCGCGCGTGTTTCGGCGATGTCCATACCCGACATTACCTTCACTCGAACAGCAATAGCTGACCAATAGTTTTTATGTAAACTTCTTATTTGCCGCATAACACCATCGATACGATAGCGAAAACGCAAGAAGCCTTCTTCAGGTTCAAAGTGGATATCCGATGCGTTACGTTTCACTGCATCAGCAAGCAAAGCATTAACTAACCTTACTACTGGGTGACTATATTCCGCAGACTCAGCATCGAGACTTTGATAGTCGATCTCGCCTGTTTCAATTTCATTCAAGATTCCATCAACTGACAGTTCGAAACCATAAAATTTATCAATGGCCTTTTCTATTTCAGCCTCACCAGCCAGGACAGGGGTAACCTCTGCCTTTCCGCCAAGGTGAGTATTGATTTGATCCAATCCAACAACATTAAACGTATCAGCCATAGCAACAGATAAAATCTTGCGTGTACTATCATACGTTAAAGGGAGTACGCGTAGACGTCTGGCCATCTCTTTCGGGATCAAAGCAACTGCTTCACCATCTGCAACTGCATTAGACAAATCAACACTCTCTTGCCCGATTACACCACCGATTACATCACGAATTATTGACTCGGTTGCAAAACCAAGGCGAACCATGATTTTACCTATATGTTCTTTGCTCTTTTTTTGTTCCGTTAAAGCGATCTTTACCTGATCAGGTGTGGTTACACCTCTAGCGACAAGCACCTCACCAAGACGAAGGTGTTTTTTATGTGCGCCGGTCACAGTATTTTTTCTACGACTTTATTGAGAACCAGAATGCGGTCATTCACTGATGAAACATCAAAACCAGCAACTGTATATTGAGCTAATTCAACAGCAACATTATAAAAATCGAGGGCCGTGGTGTACTGACCAATATTATCCAGACTTATTGCAAGGTTCAAAACGTAATCAGGGTTTGTTGAGTCAAGCCGATAAGCATTAAAAAATGCCTCTTGTGCATCTGGCCAACGTAACTGTTTAGCGTAAATATTACCCAATGCAAAATACAAATAAGGTAGATTGCCTTCTTTATTTATAAGCGTTTTTATAATACTTTCATCTTTAACCGGATCTGAGTTGTTCGATAATGAGATCAACGAACTTAATGCAAGTGCATCGTCAGGATCCAGATCCAGTAATTTCAAATAATGTTTGTAAGCGGATTCTCTATCACCTCTATTAATTGCCGATGCAGCCAAACCAAGGTAAATATCCCGGTTATCAGGATCATCCTGTAATGCGTTTTGATATAATTTCTCTGCAGATTCAAATTGCCCGGCTTGATAGGCCTTGAATGCCTCACTGATCATGGCATTTTGTTTTAATGGTGTTTTATTTTTACTAATTTCCATCAACTGTGAATTTGCCGGAGCCATTGGTCCGGATGGCTCAGCTTCAATGGCACTTATTTGTGGTGGTACTTGCTCATTATCTATAACAGGCTTGGGGGCTTCTGCCAATTTTGTCGTTTGATCTGGATCCGGCTTTACCTCTTCAACTATAGTTGCAGCAGGCACGTTTTCAATAACAGTATTTTCCTGCTGTGTTGTCTCTTCAATTATTTCTTTTCCAGCCATAGCGACAGATTCATCTTGTGGAGTCGGTGCGACTTCTTCATCAACAACATCGACGATCTGTTCACCAATAATGGTGCCGCTTATAACATCGGGGTCCTTCAACTGAGACATGGTTGGACTTGGCACAGGAGATGACTCAATACCTCTGGCCACAATAGGCGAAGGCAATTTTCTGGCAACGGGGATGATAGTAAAATAATAAAAAACACCAAAAGATCCAAATGCCAAAATAGCTAACACAAAAAATATGCCCCAATTAGACCGATTTTTTTTCTTGGCCCTGCCGGCAGAAAAAACAGTTTGTGCGGCTACGGGTGTCGGTTGATATTTACCACCACCCATATCTTTAATAAGTTGATCTGCCGGAACACCGGGTAACGTTTCTTCATAAACATCACTATCTTCATCTTCCTCATCAAATAACACTCCATGAAAAGTGTTATCAAACGGAGCAGATGCATCCTCAACATTCAAACCTTCAATAATTGTAGTGTCGCTTAGATCGATCGCTTGCTGTGTTTCTTCGAATGCTTCGTCAACAACACTGTTTTCCATGGTGAGACCTTCAGAAAAACTGATATCTTCCATCGACATCTCAGTCGTCTCTTCCGTGTTTATTTCCTGCTCAGAATTGACTGCATCAGGCTCTTCATTCTCAACGGGTATTGCTTCAACTTTTGGTATCGGTTGTTGGTCGCTTTTCTCATCAATCGGCTGTAGCGACAATTTCATTGTTTCTGTCAATCGATCGGGTCTGGCATATTCGCCGCTGATATTAAATTGTTTCTCGGAATCAGCGTCTTCAGATTCTTCAGCGCGAGTATTACCATCGACCTCTTCCAGTCGCTTTGCTGCTTTCTTTTTTTCTTCCTCTGCCTTTTTCAAGGCATCCATCAACAGACTCACAAGGCACCATCTCCCTGAGTTGCGTTAGTTGCTGGCTGATTCCCATTGCTTAAATATTTTTTATATTGCTCAAGGTCACTATCCACACTTGGATTTGAAATGATTATCGGTTTAATAAAAATTACCAATTCTGTTTTAGTGTATTGAGCGGATTTTGATTTAAAAAGATTGCCGAACAATCCAACGTCTTTCACACCAGGAAGGCCCGCATCGTTATCAGAATTTTCATCACTCATCAAACCACCAAGCACGCCAATTTGTCCATCAGTCATTCTTAAAACAGATTCCATTTCCCTGACAGCGATAGTAGGAATTATATTTTGAACGCCTCCAGCAAGATTAGGGTTAGGGTCCGCAACACCCGGACCTACTGTCCTTGAAACTGTGGGACGAACATTCAGTGTAATAGTGCCGTTAGAATCAATTTGTGGTGTAACTGCCATAACAATACCAACTGGAACGGTCTTGGCTGTGGTGTCGAAGGTTGTGACAGGCGCAGCACCCAACGCTCCAGCGGTCGTCTCTGCATCGACTTCGAAATAAACAAGATTTTGTACAACCTTTAATAATGCGGTTTGATTATTTAGGACCATGATCTGAGGACTAGACAAAATCTTTGTATCACCAAATTCATCTAACAAGCTCACAGTTGCAGTCAAACTTTCTTCTCTCGCTGGATTATTATCTACGGCTGATATAACAAACGAGCTTAATGCGCCAACAACAGGCGCTCCAGCCAAAGTTGTTGAGACAAAATTAATACCTGACTTTCCATTTTGATTCAAAAATGACCAATTAATCCCCGCTTGATATTTCTCGCTTAGAGTCACTTCTACAATAGTCGTTTGGACGAGGACTTGTCTTTTTGCACTAACCAACACCTGGTCAATAAATTCCTGTATTTGTTCATGTTGTATGGCGGTTGCCTTGACGGTCAAAAAACCCGATTCAGGATTGGGGATAACGTTAATAGTTCCTTTTACTTCGCCAGCTGTTCCACTGCTGGTTGACACTTCTCCTAGCAAAGCTGAGATATTAGATACGAGTCTGGCCCAGAAATGATGATTAGATTCGGTATCAACATCTGTTGTGGAATTATTTCCGCCACCACTACTTGATTCAGCATTACCACCGCTGGTTGACGAAATTTGGGTTGATACCGAACTAGTGCTAGTGGTATCCCGAGACAGATTCACATAATCAACTTTATAGGTTCTTAAAAACGGTGTGTCTTTGGAAATAATGAGATTATCGCCATCATATTCATAACGCATATCTACTTGTCGACCGATGCGCTTCAAAATCTGTGGCAAAGTTTGTTCTACGGCATTGATAGTTACAACACCTGAAATTTCCGGGTGAATATCAACATTAACCTTGGCATCACGCGCCAGGGCAAAAAGCAATTCTTTTACCGGGACTTCATTAACAACAACCGTATAACGTTCAACCGGCGCCGCAGGTGTTGGCTCTGGCAAGAGCGGAACCTGTTCGACCAACTTAGGAATACTGGTATCTCCCGGTGGCGCATCTTCTTTAGTTAGATGTCCAGATGACGGCTCGAATGGAACCGGTTCTATCTGAGCACAAGCTGTAACAGACAGCATTAGAATAAACAGGGTGGTTTTTTTAAACATTACAGTTGTTGCCCCCAAATCCAATATTTATGATTACATAAATTATCGCTTTATATATCAATTGATAGTATCTAATTTTCATAGCTTTTTTTCATCTATTACTGGTCTATAAATTATTGAAGTACAAAGTTTACAAGTAAACTCACCAGTTAATGTTTTATCGTTCATTGCAGTTTCTGCTGGCAAAATTGTTAATTGCTTTAATAATTCCATTTCATCATCTTCATGTCTGCTTATTGACACCCTCAAATCATCCATTTGAAGTAAACCATTATTATCACCGGTATCGGGGTCTATCTTCGATATTTGTTTATTATCAGCAGCTTTCACCTCTGTATCAGGATAAAGCAATACATCTTGATTTGTTTTCTGCCATTCAGGCAATTCAAGATCAGAAGGATCTGGGCTTGGAGTAAATGGTTCGGGAACCATTTCCACCTCCGTCGTAATAACTTCATTGTCTGTAATTTTATTATCTATTGCTATTTTTGGCTCTTGTTTAACATGATTTTCCTCAATATCGACTGTTTTATCAGACTTAACCGTTTCCCGGATGAGCTCTTGAGTTGTTTCTTCAGTTAGCATCAATGATGAATTACTCATATCAACCGACCCGGTATTATTCTTTTCAACAGTGACATTATTTTCCAGGTCCGACACATTTAACTGGCCTGCTTCAAACAATGAATGTTTTATCTTTGGCAGGCTGATAACCAGACCCGCAAGAATAATTGCGGCTATACTTAGTAAACTCCAGCGGAATACTGTAAATGGTTTTTGGGTGACAAATTCCGTTTCACGTGCAGCCAACTCTACATGTTTTGCCGTAACCATATTGGCATTAGCAGCATAACAAGCCAACAATGACTTATCGGCTAAAATATTAATCCTGCGCAACAAACCGCCGGAATATTTAGAAATCGTCTTGATCGCCTTTTCATTGAACAACTCAACAGAACGGTAGCCACTGGCACGCAAACGCGTATTTATATAATCCTTTATCTCTGGTGTTTTAAGTGGCGCAAGATAAAAACTGTATGTAATCCTTTCCTTTAGTTGCCTTATCTCTTGTTTTGAGATCATCACATCCAGTTCTGGCTGCCCGAATATCACAATCTGCAAGAGCTTGTTTTGCGCTGTTTCCAGATTGCTAAGCAATCTAATTTCTTCAAGCGTTGCAATCGGCATGCTTTGCGCTTCTTCTACAAATACCACGATTTGTTTGTTTTCTGCATGCCGTTCGAGCAGATAGGCCTGCAAGCTATTCATTACCTTAAAGCGGGTATCATCGGGTTTCACATTCAAACTGAGTTCAAATGCGATTGCATGCAGGATATTATCAGGAGAGAGACTTGGGTTAGCCAGATAAACAACCTCAATATTGCTCGGTAATTCTTTTTCAAGCATCCGACATAGCGTAGTTTTACCACTACCCACTTCGCCAACCAGCTTGACAATGCCTTCACCACTGACAATTGCATAGATCAAGGCATCCAGAATTGCACCGCGATCTCCACCAGGAAAAAAAAGACTCGTATCAGGAGTTATCTTGAAGGGTGGTTGTTTTAGATTAAAATAATCGTAATACATTATTTTAACCGTGCGCTACTCAATCTGAGTCCGTTTTAATGTTTAAACGCTGAAGCCTGCTATAGAGTGTAGTACGATTTATGCCCAGTAGACGTGCTGCCTTGCTCAAATTACCATTAGCCTTGGATAAAGCATGGTTTATATATTTCCTTTCCCACACTGAAATTTTGTCGTCCAGATGAAAATTCTTATCATTGAATTCCTGTTCGACAAAGTCATCCTCACTGCCCAACTCAAGCGCATTTTGGTCATAGTCAATTTCCAGTTCTTGCTGTAATTCTTTGACAGATACTACCTGTCCTGAATATTTAGCAGACAACCGTATTACTATATTTCTCAATTCCCTTATATTGCCGGGAAAGGCATATTCTTCCAGTAATGACATTGCTGCTTTATCAAGTTCAAATGGCGGATTTTCGGTAGCATATATATTCCGAAAATAATCCATAAGAGCAAGGGCATCATGTTCGCGCTCTCTTAAAGCAGGGACATGTATCGTTAGTACTGAAAGCCGATGATACAAGTCCTGTCGGAATCCACCGAATCGAACCTCTTCTTTCAGATCACGGTTAGTCGCCGTAATAATTCTTGCTTTAGAGTGGCGTGGTTTAGTCTCACCAATTCGATAAAACTCGCCATTCTCCATAACTCTTAATAGTTTTGACTGCAGTGGCAAGGGTAATTCACCTATTTCATCCAGAAACAAGGTGCCTTCTCCCGCTTCTTCAAAAAAGCCGATTTTCTCAGTCACTGCGCCGGTAAAAGCCCCTTTTGTATGCCCGAACAACTGTGCTTCAAGTAATTCAGGGGTAAACGCGGCACAGTTTATCGTCAAATAAGGTAGACCACTTTGCTTGCTTAAATTATGTAGTTCTTGTGCCACCAATTCCTTGCCTGTGCCCGAATCACCCTCAATAAGAACTGGAAATGGCGTGTCTGCAAACTGCTGGATCAAATCGCGGAGGGTTTTAATAGCCGCACTATCGCCAAGCAATTTTGTTTCACTTCGCGGCGACTCTTTTTCTTTAGATTCAGCTTGCAACATCATCATCTGATGTCCTAAGCGAGTCTTAAGTAATGACATATCACAAGGCTTGGGAATAAAGTCGACCGCGCCGAGCGTCAATGCATGATGAATATTGGCATCATCGTTTTGACCCGACAAAACCAGAATCTTAAAACTATCGTTTAATGCCATGAGCTCTTCGATTAGCTTAAAGCCTTCTTCAGGTGAATGTGGTTTGGGTGGTAAACCAAGATCAACCAATGCCAATGATGGCTTAAACGTTAAATCTTGTAATTGGGACTTTACTTGTTTACGCGAGTCGGCAGTAATGACATCAAAATCCTTTTCCAACACGATAGAGAGTGCATCGACGATGATAGGGTCATCATCCACAAATAATAATAAGGGCTTTTCTACGCTCACAAATGCATTTAATTTTTTAACTTTCGCCGACAAAGCATTGATTCCTAAATACTTTCGCTATCAAACATACAGCCTAAAATGGTTTACAGCAAGTAGAATTAAGATGCCTTGATAGAAAAAAAATAAAGAAAAAAACCGGACCATTGACTGGGCTCGATTGTGATTAATCTAATTAGAGCTTAACCCTTTGATCTATACCGAGATTTTTCCAAATAGCGAGACTCGCAGCAGATTGGTTCATAGTATAAAAGTGTAGACCAGGAACATTGTTAGTGAGTAGTTGCTCACATAACTCGGTAGTGACATCAATCCCGAATTGTCTGATAGAAACACGATCATCACCAAACTCTTGCAAACGCTTGAGTATCCACCGCGGTATTTCTGCGCCGCAGGCGTCTGAAAACCGGACCAGTTGCGTACAATTGATGATAGGCATTACACCCGCCACGATAGGAATATCGAGCCCCAGTTTTTCACAGTTATCAACGAAGCGAAAATAGGCGTAAGGATTATAAAAATATTGGGTTATTGCACTATTCGCTCCGGCATCAACCTTTCTCTTAAAGTTTTCCAGATCCGCTGTTGGATTCCGGGCCTGTGGGTGAAATTCGGGGTAAGCAGCAACCTCAATATGAAAATGGTCCCCAGTTTCTTTTCTAATATATTCGACCAGTTCGTTAGCATAACGAAATGGGCCGTAGCCAGCTGCGCCGGAAGGCAAATCACCTCGTAGTGCAACGATACGTTTAATATCTGTTTCAACATATTTATGCAAGATGGCCTTGATTTCATCAATCTGGCTACCGACACAAGAGATATGCGGTGCAGCTTCAAGACCGGTTTTATCGCGAATATCCATCACTGTTTCATAAGTCATGTCGCGCGTACTGCCGCCGGCACCAAAAGTAACTGAGAAGAAATCCGGATTCATCGTAGCCAATTCGGTCTGGGTCGATTGTAACTTGCCTACTGCCTCAGGTGTTTTGGGTGGATAAAACTCAAAACTAAACTTAGGAGTGTATTGTTTTTGCGATTCCATTATTAAAACCCTGGTAAAGGTGAAGAAGGATCAAAAATTTCTGTTTAATTGGATGGGACAGACTTTACGTCCGTCCCTTCCTAACTTCACATTGCTAGTATCGATAATGATCTGATTTATACGGGCCTTCAACTGGCACGTTGATATAATCAGCTTGTTCTTGACTCAATACTGTCAACTTCGCACCGATTCTATCAAGGTGCAGCCTGGCAACCTTTTCATCAAGATTCTTCGGTAGCACATAGACGTCTTTGCCGTAGTTATCACCACGAGTAAATAGTTCAATTTGCGCCAAAACCTGGTTAGTAAACGAATTCGACATAACAAAGCTGGGGTGGCCTGTGGCACAACCCAAATTAACCAGACGACCTTTGGCCAGGAGTATAATGCGTTTACCGTCAGGGAAAATCACATGATCAACCTGTGGCTTAATTTCTTCCCACTCGTATTTTTCAAGACTGGCAATATCTATCTCGTTATCGAAATGACCGATGTTACAAACGATAGCCTGATCTTTCATTTTAATCAGGTGCTCATGACGAATAATATTGAAGTTACCGGTAGTCGTAACGAAGATATCTATCATGTCAACTACGTCTTCCAACCTAACAACACGATAACCTTCCATAGCCGCTTGTAAGGCACAGATAGGATCAATTTCAGTTATCCAAACCGTTGCACCCAAACCTCGCAATGACTGTGCACTGCCTTTACCGACATCGCCATAACCGAGTACCAACGCCACTTTACCGGCAATCATGACATCTGTTGCACGCTTGATGCCGTCAACCAATGACTCACGGCAACCGTAGAGATTATCAAACTTGGACTTAGTCACTGAGTCATTCACATTGATAGCAGGGAAAGGTAATTCACCCTTCTTTACCATTTGATATAAACGTTGTACGCCGGTAGTAGTTTCTTCGGTTACACCCTGAATACAAGCCAGAGTGCGAGAATAGAATGTACTGTCTTCTGCTAACTTTTTCTTTATAGAAGCAAACATACACGTTTCTTCTTCAGAGCCAGGATTCGCAATAACTGAAAGATCACTTTCTGCTTTAGTGCCGAGGATCAAGAGCATAGTGGCATCACCACCATCATCAAGAATCATATTCGGTGAACCGCCATCGGCCCAGGTCATAATGCGATGCGTGTAATCCCAGTATTCTTCAAGCGTCTCACCCTTATAGGCAAAGACTGGAATACCTTTGTCAGCAACTGCTGCTGCGGCATGATCCTGAGTTGAAAAAATATTACATGAAACCCAACGAACCTCTGCGCCCAGGGCACATAATGTTTCGATTAAGACTGCGGTTTGAATGGTCATGTGTATTGAGCCGGCGATACGCGCACCTTTTAAAGGCTGCTCTTTAGCGAATTCTTCACGAATGGCCATTAAGCCAGGCATTTCGGTTTCTGCGACACGAATTTCTTTATGACCCCAATTAGCCAAAGAAATGTCCGCAACGTGATAATCGGGTGATACTGATGTAGCAGCTACGCTCATATTGTTTCTCCTATGTAAACAAATAAGCGAGCGCCGTTTTCGAATGTGCCGTGTTTGTCTGAGCCTAGCGGATTAAAATCCGTCGCAACGCTCCTCAGATCTACGGTTGTAAAAAAAGAAGCGGGAGTATATTACTCCCGCGTCAGAATTTCAAAATTAGTTATCGCCCGGATAACTGGAAATTTTGTTTTTTTATGTCAATGCTTGACGTAATGCGTCTGCTTTATCAGTTTTTTCCCAGGGCAAATCAATGTCGCTGCGACCAAAATGGCCATAGGCCGCGGTTTGACGATAGATCGGTCGTAGCAGATCCAGCATATTGATAATGCCTTTTGGACGAAGATCAAAAATTTCTCTGATGACATTGATTAATTTGTCTTCATCGACCTTACCTGTACCGAATGTGTCAATACTGATAGATGTCGGTTCCGCAACACCAATAGCGTAGGACACTTGCAATTCACAACGATCCGCAAGCCCTGCGGCGACAATATTCTTGGCCACATAGCGAGCAGCATACGCAGCGGAACGATCTACTTTGGATGGGTCTTTACCGGAAAATGCACCACCACCATGGCGAGCCATGCCACCATAGGTATCAACAATAATCTTACGCCCGGTTAAACCACAGTCACCAACCGGCCCGCCAATAACGAAACGTCCGGTAGGATTAACCAGATACCGGGTTTTGTCGGTAATCATTTCTTTTGGTAATACTGGTTTAATGACTTCTTCGATAATAGCCTGCTCAAGATCTTTATGCGTTATGTCTTCATCATGTTGGGTAGATAGCACAACGGTATCAATGGAAACAGGCTTACCATTTTCGTAGACAACGGTTACTTGAGATTTGGCATCCGGTCTTAACCAGCCTAATTGGCCTGATTTACGCACCTCGGCTTGTTTTTTAACTAAAAGATGCGAATAAGTAATCGGAAATGGCATTAATACATCAGTTTCGTTACAGGCATAACCAAACATGAGACCCTGATCGCCCGCACCTTGATTTAAATCCAGGCCTTCACCTTCGTTTACGCCTTGGGCTATATCGGGTGATTGTTTATCAATAGCGACTAACACGGCACAGGACTCCCAGTCGAAACCCATATCAGAACTGTCGTAACCGATCTCGCGAATGGTTTTGCGCGCAACCTCTTGCATATCAACATAGGTCGAGGTTGTTATTTCACCAGAAAGCACGACCATACCGGTATTGACCATAGTCTCACAGGCAATGCGCGCTTTTGCATCATCGGTAAAAATTGCATCGACAACAGCATCAGATATTTGATCAGCGACCTTGTCCGGGTGTCCTTCAGAAACAGATTCTGAGGTAAATAAATAATTGTTAGCCATTTTAATGTTTTGTAATCCGTAGTTTTATAATGAAAATTAACGGCGCGAATTCTAACCAGATTAGTACCAATTCGCACGAAGTATGACGATATTTTTGCAAAAACGTTAATATTTATACCTTTATATAACTACAAAGGTGTCTCAAAAATGGTTCTCAAGGAAACTCCGGTTTGTAACTTTGGTGAAAAAGCGATTGATTTTGAACTACGTGGTATTGATGGAAAAACCTGGTCTTTGGCTGACTGTACCGGAAAGAATGGAATCCTGCTCATGTTTATTTGTAACCACTGTCCGTATGTTAAGGCTATACAATCCAGACTGGTTAATGACACCTTAAAACTCATTGATAGCGGCATAAACAGTGTCGCTATCATGTCAAATGACCCTGCTGATTATCCTGAAGATTCCTTTGAAAATATGCAAAAAATTGCGGCTGAATATAACTACCCTTTTCCTTATTTATTCGACGAAACGCAGGAAGTGGCCAAGGCTTATGGCGCAATCTGTACGCCTGACTTCTTTGGTTACAACGCATCGTTGGAATTGCAATACCGGGGTCGACTTGATGATAGTGGCATAAAACCACCGTCGATCGACAATAAACACGAGCTACTCGAAGCCATGATCGAGGTCGCAAACACCGGAAAAGGCCCTAAACAGCAAATTCCAAGCATAGGATGCTCTATAAAATGGAAAAATAATGCTTAGGATCTTGCCCCAAACTGATAGGTAAGCGACAATGCGCCGCTTGATTTTAGGTACATACCTGCCTGTACCGCTGTAATTTTATTGAAAATGAAGCACTGCACATGATCACCATTAATGGTGTCACAACACCAGGCTTTAAATGCAGCATTAAATTAATAATTATTTTATGGGCTTAAGCCCACTTTGGGAGAGGAACTATGCTTACTAGGCATGAACTTGCCAATGCGATTCGTGCTTTAAGTATGGATGCAGTACAACGTGCAAACTCGGGGCACCCAGGCGCACCTATGGGTATGGCAGATATTGCTGAGGTGTTATGGAATGACTTCCTGAAGCATAACCCATCAAACCCGAACTGGGATAACCGCGACCGATTCATCATATCTAATGGCCATGGTTCAATGCTGATTTATGCTTTGCTCCACCTTTCTGGTTACGATCTCCCAATTGATGAAATCAAGCAATTTAGACAATTACACTCCAAGACGCCGGGTCATCCGGAGCATGGTTATGCGCCTGGAATTGAAACGACTACTGGACCTCTAGGACAAGGGCTTGCCAATGCAGTTGGTATGGCTCTGGCAGAATCGGTGCTCGCAGCAAAATTCAATAAAGATGGTTTTGAAATTGTAAACCATCATACCTACGTCACTGTCGGTGATGGTTGTTTAATGGAAGGCATTTCCCATGAGGCCTGCTCATTGGCGGGCACATTAGGTCTGGGTAAATTAATCACGATTTACGACAGCAATCAAATATCGATTGATGGCGATGTTGCGGGCTGGTTTACAGAAGACGTTGCTGCGAGATTTGAGGCATACGGATGGCATGTGATTCGTGATATTGATGGTCATGATGCTGAGGCAATCAAAAAGGCACTGGAACTAGCCAAAGCAAATGCCAAACAACCTAGTCTGATTTGTTGTAATACAGTTATCGGTTGGGGATCACCCAATAAAGAAGGAAAGGAATCCAGTCATGGCGCTCCGCTTGGAGACGATGAAATTAAACTGACGCGGGAAAGATTGGGCTGGAAACATGATGCCTTTGTAATCCCGGATGAATATTACTCTGCCTGGGACGCTAAACAGCAAGGGCAGGAACTTGAAGCGCAATGGCAAAAAATATTCGCTGCGTATGCAACTAGCTATCCTGAACTCGCCGCCGAATACAAACGCCGTATGTCAGGTGAACTACCTGATGACTGGGCCGAAATTGCCAAAGACTATATAGCAACAACTAATGAGAAGGCTGAATCCATAGCATCACGTAAAGCATCGCAAAATGCTATTGAGGCATTTGCGAAACACTTACCAGAAATGATCGGAGGCTCCGCAGATCTGACCGGCTCCAACTTAACTAACTGGTCTGGTTCGGTGCTCATCAGCAAAGATAATAGAAACGGTAATTATATATCCTACGGCGTACGTGAGTTTGCCATGGCCGCGATCAACAATGGTATCGCGCTACATGCTGGATTTATTCCTTACTCTGGCACATTCCTGATGTTTTCTGAATACGCAAGAAATGCTTTGCGTATGTCAGCGTTAATGAAGTTACAAAACATTTTCGTATTCACACATGACTCCATTGGCCTTGGAGAAGATGGACCAACCCATCAAGCTGTTGAACAAGCAGCGACATTACGTCTAATGCCAAATATGGCTGTCTGGCGACCCTGCGATGCCGTAGAGTCGGCTGTAGCCTGGCAGATTGCGCTAGAACGTAAAGACGGGCCAAGCAGCTTATTGTTTTCCCGACAAGCCCTGGCGCATATGCCACGAGACAGTTCACAAATAAACAATATTGCACGTGGCGGTTATATATTAATTGAGGGTTCTGACAATCCTGATGCCATTATTATTGCTACAGGCTCTGAAGTAGAAATGGCTGTTAATGCAGCAACACAATTCAATGAGCAGGGTAAAAGCGTTCGTGTTGTCTCAATGCCATGCACCTTTGCTTTTGATCTACAAGATGACACTTATAAAGAATCAGTATTGCCAAACAGTTGTCGGAAACGAATCGCTGTTGAAGCCGGTGTTACTGATTACTGGAGAAAGTATATTGGGCTGGATGGCATTGCACTGGGCGTTGATACGTTTGGTGAATCTGCGCCTGCAAAAGAGGTATTCGAATATTTCGATTTAACCGAGAATCATTTGAAAGAAGAACTTAATGATTTACTGGCTTAAACGACACATTTTAAAAATAAGTTAATATAAAGATTGGAGCATAAACATGGCAATTAAAGTAGGTATCAATGGCTATGGGCGTATCGGACGCAACATATTGCGCGCCTTATATGAATCTGGACGAACAGATGAAATCCAGATAGTCGCAATTAACGATCTGGGTGATGCAAATACCAATGCTCATCTTACTCAATATGATACTGCGCATGGAAAATTTCCGGGCAGTATAGTGGTCGAAGGCGATAACATGATTGTTAACGGCGACAAGGTTCGTGTTTTATCAGAACGTGATCCGGCAAAACTGCCCTGGGGTGAATTAGGTGTTGATGTTGTTATGGAATCGACCGGTTTTTTTACCAGCAAGGCAAAAGCCAGCGCACATCTGGAAGGTGGTGCAAAAAAAGTGATTATCTCTGCGCCCGGTGGTAGCGATGTTGACGCAACGATTGTCTATGGCGTAAATGATGATGTACTTAAATCAACGGATACTGTTATCTCAAATGCATCATGTACGACAAACTGTCTGGCGCCTATTGCCAAGGTACTGCATGAAAACATAGGCATGGTTGCTGGCGTAATGACAACAATTCATTCTTACACCAATGATCAGGTTTTGACCGATGTTTATCACACCGACTTACGTCGTGCACGCTCAGCGACCATGTCGATGATCCCGACAAAGACCGGAGCTGCAGCGGCTGTAGGATTAGTTTTGCCTGAACTCAATGGTAAACTTGATGGTTATGCTGTTCGTGTACCCACAATCAATGTTTCTATGGTTGATTTAAGCTTTTCGGCAGCACGTGAAACGACCGTTGAAGAAATAAATGCCATGATGAAAGAAGCTGCTAATGGCCGACTAAAAGGAGTGCTGGCATACAATGACGCTCCTTTGGTTTCCATCGACTTCAATCATGATCCTGCCTCATCAAGCTATGATGCTTCTTTAACAAAGGTCATTGGCGGTACTCTTGTAAAAGTTGTCTCCTGGTATGACAATGAATGGGGCTTTTCAAATAGAATGCTGGATACAACTATTGCATTGATGAATGCAAAATAAAGAATAGAAACGTGACCATACTCGTAAAAATTGCTGATCTGGATCTATCGGATAAAACCGTATTGATTCGTGAGGACTATAATGTCCCGATTAAAGATGGCAAGGTCAGTAGTGATGTGCGGATTCGTGCAACTCTACCTACATTAAAAGAAGTGCTGGAATCGGGTGCGAAAATAATTCTGGTTTCTCATTTAGGTCGCCCGGTTGCAGGAGAGTATAATGAAGCTTACTCACTTGAGCCGGTTGCAAAATCTTTAAGTGAGTTTCTCGGCATGGATGTTCCATTAATAAAAGACTGGACTAATGGCATCGACATGACAAACCATCAAGTCGTGCTTTGTGAAAACGTCCGCTTTGAAAAAGGTGAAACAAAAAATGATGATGAGCTTGCCCGTAAGATGGCACAGCTTTGTCAGGTCTATATCAATGATGCTTTTGCCACAGCACACCGTGCACAGGCATCAACACATGGTGTTGCAAAGTATGCCGCCATCTCTGCAGCTGGACCATTGCTAATTAATGAATTAAAAGCTTTAACCAAAGCGCTTAGAGAACCTGCAAAACCACTCGTTGCAATTGTTGGCGGTGCAAAAGTTTCAAGTAAATTGACGATCCTTGAATCCTTATCAGAGAAAGTTGATCAACTGATCGTTGGTGGCGGGATTGTTAACACCTTTTTAAAAGCAGCCGGATATGAAGTAGGAAAATCACTTTATGAAGCTGAACTCGTGGATGTAGCGAGTAAATTAATGAAACAAGCTGAAGAAAATGGTTGCCAGATTCCCCTGCCGATAGATGTCATTTGTGGCAAAGAGTTTGACGAAACGACAGCGGCTGTAACAAAATCTGTCAATGACGTTGAGGCAGATGACATGATAATGGACGTTGGGCCTGAAACCTCTAAACAGCTCGATGCGATGCTGGCAAAGGCAAAGACTATAGTCTGGAATGGGCCACTAGGTGTATTCGAGTTTGATCAATTCAGTCAAGGCACCAAAAATCTTGCAAATGCTATTGCTACTAGCAAGGCATACTCGATTGCTGGCGGCGGCGATACTATTGCTGCAATTTCAAAATTTAAAGTTGAAGATAAAATATCTTATATCTCAACTGGCGGTGGAGCATTCCTCGAGTTTCTGGAGGGGAAGAAACTGCCTGCTATTGCAATTCTCGAAGAAGCTGCTCGCGCATGGGCAGCAATGGAGCGAGCAAGAGAATTATAGTTACCCGTTCTTTGATAACTTGCCGAAAGTTATATACGCCATCAAAACAACTAAGAAATTAAACCTTTACGGATAATCACATCTTAAATGAGAAGAACTAAAATAATCGCAACCATGGGACCCGCTACAGATCAGCCGGGTATGCTGGAAAAGCTGCTGGTTGCAGGAGTAGATGTATTCAGACTTAACTATTCTCACCAGACTCATGTTGAACACGAAAAACGAATGACGGAAATTCGTCGTCTTTCGCAACAACATAAACATGCCGTTGCAGTTATCGCTGATTTACAAGGGCCCAAGATTCGCATCGAACAATTCAAGAACGGTAAAGTTCAGTTACGAGAGGGCGCTGCTTTTAAAATTGATGCGAGTCTGGCGAGCGATGCAGGTGACGAAACACAGGTGGGTGTCAGTTACAAGGAACTGGCGAAAGATGTTAAAGCCGATGATAAATTAATGGTCGATGATGGCAGGATCGTATTGCATGTAATTTCTGTCAGCGGGCAAGTTATTAATTGTGAAGTTATTACCGGGGGCGTACTCAGTAATAACAAGGGCATAAACCTGCAAGGCGGTGGATTATCAGCCAGTGCGGTAACTGAAAAAGACAAAGAAGACATGAAGCACGCGGCTAAAATAAAAGTCGATTATATTGCAATTTCCTTCCCGAGAGATGCGGATGACATCAGAAAAGCCCGTAAGATGATGAAAGAATATGATTGCAAAGCTCAGCTCATTGCCAAAATAGAACGTGCCGAAGCGCTTAATCATATCGAGGAAATGATCGAAGCCTCAGACGTGATTATGATCGCACGTGGCGATCTTGGCGTGGAAATTGGAGATGCCGCACTGCCACCAGTACAAAAAAGCCTTATAAAAATGGCACGAGATATGGATCGTGCCGTCATCACGGCAACTCAGATGATGGAATCGATGATTGAAAATAAAATACCAACGCGAGCTGAAGTATTTGATGTTGCCAATGCTGTTATTGATGGCACTGACGCGGTGATGCTTTCTGGTGAAACCAGTGTTGGCAATTATCCTGATAAAGTTGTTGAAGCCATGTCTCGTGTCTGCGAAGAAGCAGAGAAACAACGCAGCGTTCGTGTTTCAGATCATCGCATCAACCAGCGCTTTGAAACCATTTCTGAAGCTATCGCCATGTCGAGTATGTATTCAGCTAACCACATTGGTGCCAAGGCTATCTGTACGCTTACAGAAACCGGTGGGACTTGTCTGTGGATGTCACGCATAAGTTCAGGTATTCCTATTTTTGCTTTTGCCCGACACACATCAACACGAAGACGTGTTGCGTTATATCGCGGCGTCTATCCGATGAAGTTTGATATTACTCATACCGATCCATTGGAAGCTAACAAGCAAATGATTGATCTGTTAATCGCGCAAGGTAACGTCGAAGAAGGTGATTTTGTAATTATCACAAAAGGTGATCTGCGCGGTCGACGTGGAGGAACTAACAATATGAAGATTATCCAGGTTGGACAAGCACTGGAACATACACTTTAAAACCAGAACAGTAATTAAAAATATCTAATACTTAATCCATCAGCGTTAACGAGGAACATAAAATGAGCGCAGCAGAACTCGAAGCAACAGCAAAAGCAATGGTCGAAAAAGGCAAAGGCATTCTCGCCATTGATGAAAGCACACCAACTATAAAAAAACGATTCGACACTATTAATCTTGAATCCACTGAAGAAAACCGTCGCACCTATAGAGACTTATTGATCACTAATCCGGGCGGCAAAGAATTTATAAGCGGCATGATTCTTTATGATGAAACCATGCGTCAGGCTACCAGTGACGGCACGCCTTTCGCAAAAGCCCTTATCGATCAAGGGATCATGCCAGGTATAAAAGTGGATACCGGCGCAAAAGACTTTGCCCTGCATGCCGGGGAGAAAGTAACCGAAGGACTGGATGGACTGCGTGATCGTTTAGCCGAATATAAAAAGCTCGGAGCAAAATTTGCCAAATGGCGAGCAGTAATAACAATAGGCAACAATATTCCCAGTCAGGCGTGCATCGAAGCAAACGTGCATGCACTCGCACGTTATGCAGGACTTTGTCAGGAAGCAGGAATTGTACCTATGGTAGAACCCGAGGTGTTGATGGATGCAGACAACACTATTGAACGTTGTTATGAAGTCACCGAAATGACATTGTCTGCTTTATTTAAAGAACTGAAGAGTCAGGATGTCAGCATAGAACACACGATACTCAAAACCAATATGGTGATCTCTGGCAAACAATGTTCAGTGCAAGCTAATGTTGAAAAAGTAGCTGAACAAACTGTACGTTGCTTACTAAAGAACGTACCTGCTGAATTACCGGGCATTGTCTTTTTATCTGGCGGACAAAGCGCAGAACTTGCAACGGCGCATTTGAATGCAATGAATGCTAATAATCCAGATCTGCCATGGCCATTAAGTTTTTCATACGGACGTGCATTGCAAGAACCTTGTCTTAATGCCTGGGGTGGAAAAGAATCCAATTTGTCGGCAGCACAAAAAGCATTACTGCATCGTGAAAAATGTAACAGTCTCGCATGCATTGGGACTTACAGTGCGGACATGGAAACTACTGCCTGATTGTGTACCAGCATTAATAACATTCATCATGACTATTGACGATCTTTCAGAAGAAGCGAAAATTGCCTATCAGGCATTTCAGGATATGGGTAAAAGCAAGCAATCTTACTTTACCTTCTTGCAAGAGATAGACGTTAAATATAAGTCGGGAGGAGCAGCCAGTATTGCCGAAAATCTACAACTGGAAAAACTGCTCAGCGTGCATGATAAAAATGTAATTGCATTCAATGCCGCGATGACTGAAGTTAAAGATGTTGACGCCAGAACGGCACTGATTAAATTGATGTCCTAAAAACAGAAAAGCCATCACCTAATCGTTATCAGGTGATGGCTGATTGAATTATATAAGCTTATCGACGAAAACCGTATTCAAGCACATAAAATTCTGGATTCAGACCTGCTAGCGGATCACGCAATTTTGCCAATTCCTGTTCCGGGCCATGTACCTCTAGTCTGGCAATCTCGCAAATTTTTAAGGCCTCACCTAGCAAGGCACCCGCATTTTCAAGGTGTGCTAAAATAGCATCGGCATCGGCATATCCTTCTCGGCAATGTACTACATCGTCTTTAATGCTGAAACCATAATAAAGACAGTTAGGTTCATTTTTGTATGTGATTTCCACGAACTGCTCACATAACTCTTTGAAAGCATCCAACTTACCATCTGCTACTTTAAAGTAAGGGACCAGCATACAACATTTATCTTCAGTCGCCATAATTAACTCCTCAATGTATGTCTAGTTTTTTTAATTTACTGTGACTCTGTCTTTCCCAAAAAATTCTGGTGCCTGAACAGAAATAATTTTAAGCGGAACAGGAGATAGAACTTTCACGCCGTGCGGCGTACCTTCAGGAACCCTTATATAATCCCCGGCAACAATTTCAAAAGATTCATCACCTAGTTGCAAAAGCGCTTTTCCTTCTAATACATAGATCGTCTCTGAATGTTCAACATGCTTATGCAACGGAACATGTTTTTTTACAAAAATAATAAAGTCGGTTGAATTAGCATCACTGGCAAGCTTGATGATATGTATATTCTCGATATCTTCCGGCGCTTTAACTTCAGTTAATACAAGTTTCTCAGCATAAGATGAACTTATAAAAAACAAACCCGTAAGTAGCAATAACCCGGACTTAATCATAATTTTAATTATCCTTCAGGATATAGAACCAGGAGAACGCAGCCAGATTCTGATTTAGGGGCATGTGACGTGCCTTTTGGAAGATGCAAAAAAGTACCCGCATGAAAATCTTCTCGGCCATCATAGAAAACACCAGATATGACATATATTTGCTCGGGTCCAACTTCATGAGTATCTATGCCTGGGAAAACAGCTCCCGCTTGAAATTCATACACTAATGCTCTTTTACCATTTTCACCTTCCCAAAGTACGCGTTCAGTTATACCGTCGGCACATTCATTTGCATCAATATTATTCCAGTTAATTGCCAGTGCACCTTCAAAATTCAACTCATTATCCATTGCCATGCTCCGTTTATATTAATTTTAAATACCAATTCCTGATTTCCGGAAAGATCCGATTATGACAATTGCACTACCTGACCTCAACCTCTTTGATATTGATCGCAGATAAAACCTGTTTTATGAGCAACAAATTTAAAAATTATTTTTTCTTAATCCGGGCTATTATTTTTTACATATCGGGTTATCAATTTATCCAGATTATTTGCAAACCTTTGCCGGTCGTTTTGACTTAATGCAGGCGGACCACCCGTCTGAATTCCGCTAGAGCGTAAAGTCTCCATAAAATCTCTCATGCCAAGACGTGCTTTTATATTATCTGGCGAATACAGTTCCCCTCTCGGATTAAGCGCTAACCCACCTTTTTCGATTACTTCTGCTGCTAAAGGAATATCGGCAGTGATGACCAGATCACCAACATCTAATCTTTTAACTATCTCATTATCTGCAACATCAAAACCAGAAGAGACCAGTATGAAGCTGATATTCTTCGACGAGGGAATTTGCATGGACTGGTTAGCCACCAAGGTTAATGGCACGCCGACACGATCTGCCGCTTTGAATAATATCTCTTTTATCACTGCCGGACAGGCATCAGCATCGACCCATATTTTCATGTCATCCGATATCCATTAAACATTGTCATTTATTCTGTTTCATCTTATAGCGCATGAGGTCGATGCAAATAGCAACTAATACGGCGCCATACTCTAATAACAAAATCCATAATGGTATTTCAAAAGCTGCAACTTCTGTAGAATTTAAATTGATCCCGACAGAATAGGATAGCAATACAGTAACTGAAAAAGTCCAGCTCCATAATGCTGGATAAAGCACTGCAAAAGGTAACAACCACAATAGATACCAGGCGTTTACAACCGGCGAAATTAACAGGAAAAAACCAAATACAATATCACCACGAGGTATTTTCCAACCATTTTCTTTATGATGTCGCCAAAACAGTCCTGCATAAATAACAATGAACACTGCCCCCAGGATCAATTTTAGCGCTTGCGGTTCGAACCATTCTCGCATAAGGGCATAACTCGAGCTATTGAACTGCCAATCACGCGCAAAAACTATTAAGCCAGCCATGTCAGACGTTCCATGTACAAGGAAGGGTAAATATAATACGAACAATACCGATACAAATACTGCCCAATAATGAAAGGCTAATCTCCATAAAATAAATGGCACCATTAACAAAGCAAATACTTTGGCTCCGACGCTTAATGCCAATACCGTCACTGATACGGCAAATTGCTGCTGTTGACGACAATACAAAGCAAGCAACATCAACATAGCGCCAAGTCCATCCGGATGTGCTGTAAATGCTAACTCCTTAATAACCAGCGGCGACCAGGCATAAAGCAAAACCCAACGGGCACTGGCTAACCTCAATAACAGCAGTATCATGGCCATATCAGCTAAGGCATATAACGCCTGTAAACCCCATACCTGTGCGGGAGCAATAAGATGCCCTAGCAGAAAAGAATATTGCAGTGTCGGCCCATAAATAGTGGGAACATCGGGATAGTTAATCTGCGCCAACAAACTGTAAAACTGTGCCGGAATATTGCCATCACCAAAAAACATGGAAGGCGCTATACCGTAGGGAGACCCTGTTTCGTAAAAACGATAACCATCCCATAGATAACGAAAAAAGTCGTCTTCCCATAGTGGATCACCTGCTAGTCCAATCAAACGAAAACAAGCGGCCCATAACAATAACCTCGTAGGGGTAATTGTCTTTTCATCTACACCAATAAAAACTAATAAAGTCGCAAACAGGCAAATACCCAGTAAGCCATAATAAATTGTAAGAGAAAGTAGTTCCGGACGTAAAGAAAACCAGGCCAGTACGATATAGGCAACCATGCAGAACAAGCCTGAACTATGGAGCAGCCAAGGCATTGATTTATGTGTACGAGTTGAATTAAACACAGTATTCATAAATTAATCTGTCTTATTCATTAAGGCACATCGTTCTGGATTAAAGCGATATTTCGAAAGCAATCCCAAAGATATACATCTTCATTAATTATCCATAAATAATGGTAAGATTTCTTAACCGAACCATTTAAGAATTATGCACTCTATATAAATACGCGCCAGCAGGCCATTCTCCACAGAAAAACAATAATCATGCAGGAAAAGCTGATGAACAACAGAATTTGTGAAATTACAGCCATGCTATTAGCAATAATGTTCATGTTTGGACCTTCATTAACATTTGCCTCTTTTTCATACGACGAAATGACCAAGGATGATCCTTATCATGTCGGTAAAATCACCTATCATCGTAAACTTGCCTGTAATACTTGTCCGCTATCTAACACCGTAATTGACGCATCAATGTATAAATCTATCGTGCAGCGTATTAATAATGATGAACAACTAACCAGTCTGTTAAATGAAAAAGAACGTTTAGCTGTAAGCCAATACCTGGAATATCTGTTTACTCCTCGTTAAATACGAATTGATATTGTGTATCAAGGAAATCATATCGCGGCCATTATTCCTGCCAGAGACGAAGCCAGTTCGATAGGACTTGTAGTTAAAGGCCTGATTGATTTAAAAGACGCCAATAACAAACGTATTATCGATAAAATCGTCGTTTGTGATAACGGGTCCGCGGACAAAACGGCGATTATTGCTCAACAAGCTGGAGCAAGCGTCATAACACAAAACCGGCCCGGTTATGGTATCGCTTGCATGACCGCTCTAACAAAAACCAAAGACGCTGATATTTTATTATTTATTGATGGTGACAATGCCTTTCGTGCACAACAAGCAATTCCACTTTTAAGTTCTGTCGCCAATGGCGTTGATCTGGCTATCGGTTCGCGCAAACTGGGGCGCATAGAAAAACATGCGCTCACTATTCCCCAGCAGTTTGGTAACTGGCTGGCTGCGTATCTTATTAAACTATTATGGGGTAAAAGTGTAACTGACCTCGGTCCGTTTCGAGCTATTTCACAACAAGCCTTGCAGCGTTTATCAATGGAGGATGAAACCTACGGCTGGACTATCGAGATGCAAATCAAAGCTATTCAATCCAATATGGCTATTTCAGAATTACCAGTGGACACTTACCGTCGTCTTGGACAATCAAAAATCAGTGGGACAGTGAAAGGCACTATCGGTGCCGGGACAGGAATTTTATCTATGATTGCATGCCTACGTTGGCGACAGTTTAAACAAATTTCAAAACAATCAAGTTTTTCAAAATCACTAAAAGATAATTCATCCCGACTGTGACCAAACATAGTGAACAATTTCTTACCATCAGCCAACGTTTATTATTGGGGCAATAAAATGCATGTGAAACATGTCTCACAAGTTAAACGTAGAGCATCATTGATGTTTAGCCTCATATTATTTTTCTTTATATCGCCTCTGGCTGTTGCAGCTCCTGATAAAACGCCTTTGGAGTTCTGGGCTCCGTTCGATGAGAATAACACCGCCGCCGTAGACCATAGCCTCTGGCAAACTTTGTTGGCAGAGTATCTTGATGACAAACACCCTAGCAGCATAAATCGTTTTAACTATGCTGGTGTCAAACCTGAAGACCGTAAGTTGTTAACCCGGTACTTGCAACAAATGCAACAACTCGATCCACGCATATATAGTCGCGCAGAACAAAAAGCTTATTGGATAAATCTATATAATGCACTGACTGTGGAGCTGATATTGAAGAACTATCCAGTCAAATCTATTACCAAACTGGGAGAAGGTTTTTTTAGTTTTGGACCATGGGACGATAAAGTGGCAAATATTAAAGATCAGAAATTATCGCTTAATAATATTGAGCACGGAATTCTACGCGCCTATTTTAACGATAATCGTATCCACTATGCCGTCAATTGCGCCAGCATCAGTTGCCCTAACCTGTCTGCAAACGCTTATACATCTGAAAATACTAATCAACTACTGGATCAAGGCGCTAGACAATATATAAACCATCCGCGCGGGGTAAATTTTGAAGAGGGAATACTCAAAGTCTCAAGTATTTATCATTGGTACAAAGGCGATTTCGGCGGAAACGACAAGTCACTAATAGCAGAACTAATCAAATATGCAAAGCCCGCTCTGGCTAATAAATTACGCAATTATATCGGTGATATTGATCATGATTACGACTGGGCATTGAACCAGCCTTAAGAGCAAGTTACTGACGGTCACTGAATTAATGTCCACAATTAACGCTATAAAGAAAAGATGTTTTGCACAAAAACAAATAACCCTGATTATCAATGTTATATATGACAGCAGGGATAGCTCAAATAAGGAATACCAAAAATGATACTTATTACCAAGATACTCGCGTTATTTATGCTTGTCACATTAAATACTCCGTTAATTGCAGCGGATGAAACAACAATAGACTGGAGTTCAGCAAAAGAAATTAAAAGTCTGATAAAGCTAAAACTCGAACCACAAAACGGTGAGGTAACTTATGGACCGAACTTCGCCTTCTCGGACAAACTAATTTCGGACAAATTCTCTGAAGTTTATCTGAGCCGGATAGTCGATCCTGAAGATGAAGAACATTATGTTCTTTTTATCACCACACTTCATAATGAAAAAAATTGGCGCGCATATAACCAGGCAGCCAGAAAAAATGGTGACGCTTTATCGATCGTCACGATATCAAGGACTGAAGATGTAACTAATAATGACAAGATATACAAACATGAAGAAAGATTAGCTATTAAAATGGGATTTATTGAATTTGCTGATTCCTCATCCATTGGACTGGATCTGATAATCAGCGGCAACAAAACTGACAATATCAAGATTCCCAGTAGTTATTTTTTGGCTATGTTACAAACTATGTAAACAGGCAGATTGATAATGTTACTTAATCGCTCCGGTGTTCGATTGCCTGTCTGGTCGCATCAGCTGAATCAAGCAACATACCTTCTACCGCTTTAGCCTTGTCAATGGTATCAGTTTGCTCTTTCCAGACATGGTCTACCTTAACCTCTTTACTCTCATTGCTGTTGTCATCTGAACATCCGTATACAAACAAGCAGGAAATCAAGATCAAAATTGTTTGATTTAAGCTATGCATATTAATACCTCTTTCAGTTATCGATCACTAATTCATGCACAGGAAGAAATTGATCGCCTTGTTTACCAAATAATCTACCGCTATCAATATCAAAATACCAACCATGTATAAATAGTTTGCCGGCAAGCACACGTTCTTTTATCCAGGGGAAAGTCATTAAATTATTTAGCGATATTTGGATTGAAGCTTTTTCACATCTTGCGCATTGGCTTGCAAAATCTTCCTCGGGATAATCATGGATTACATGTTCCCTTGCTGATCTGGCGATATTCATCCAGGGATCGATAAAACCGTAATCGTGATCGAAATGATCTCCCTCCATTAGACTCTTAATACCGCCACATTGGCTGTGACCAAAAACAATGATGTGTTTTACTTCAAGGTGTTTTATCGCAAATTCCATCGCCGCACTGGTGCCATGCGACTTGCCATCAACCTCATTAACCGGCACCAGGTTTGCGACATTGCGTATCACAAATATATCTCCTGGCACTGTATCCATAACCTGTGCGGGATGAACACGTGAATCACAGCAGGATATCACTAAAAACTTGGGTGACTGGCCTTGTTCAAACAAGCTGTTATAAATTTCAGGTTGTTCCTGAAAATATTTTTTATGAACTCGTTGATATCCTTCAATTAAATTTTTTACTTCTTGCATTCTAGAAATCTCAACATTCAATTTGTCACAAGCTTATCTCGTGCCTCTTCATATTTAGCAGCGGTGTTTTTTATAACGTCTTCAGGCAGGCTTGGGCCAGGCGCAGTTTTATCCCAATCTAATGTCTCCAGATAATCACGAATATACTGTTTATCAAAGCTTGGTGGGCTTGTCCCAATCTTGTATGACTCCATTGGCCAGAACCGTGATGAATCGGGAGTTAATATTTCATCTATTAAAACAAGTTTATTATTCTCATCAACGCCAAACTCAAACTTGGTATCAGCAATAATAATATTTCTTTCCAATGCATATTGTGCAGCCTGTGTGTATATCTTTAAACTCACATCCCGTACCTGTTCAGCCAGATCCTGTCCTAACAAATCGACTGTTTTAGTAAAATCAATATTCTCATCATGCTCACCAACATCAGCCTTGGTAGCAGGTGTGAAAATAGCTTCCGGTAATTTCTCTGCTTGTTGTAAGCCAGCCGGTAAGTTTATTCCGCAAACGGAACCCGAAGCCTGATAATCCTTCCAGCCAGAACCAATCAAATAACCACGAATCACAGCTTCAACAGGTAGTGCCTTGAGTTTTCGGACAACAATAGATCTTGGTTCCAATACCTCTATTTGATCATTTTCCTTAATAACATCTCTGACAGCGATACCAGTAAGGTGATTGGGAATAATATTTTCACAGCGTTCAAACCAAAAATTGGAGACCTCGGTCAAAATTCGACCTTTGCCAGGTATCGGATCCGGCAAAATGACATCAAAGGCAGAAAGACGATCGGTAGTGACAATTAACATATATTGATCATCAATACTGTAAATGTCTCGTACTTTACCATTGGCAATTAATGGCAAGCTCTTGATATCAGAGCGATAAAGTGTGTCTGAATTAGGTTTCATAAACTGATTAACCAGGTTATCTTAAATTGAGACTTATTGTCCCACACTCCTTCAATTTCGGCTATTGCTAGCACCACTAAGCTCGTGTAATGTCCGCCATCAAGTAATGGCTTTAGTGAATATTCCATATGAAAGATGCTCAAGAAAAAATTCGTTTGTTCGGTTTCAATAACCTTACCAAGACTCTCAGCTTCAACATTTATGATGTGTGTTATGCCGTTACCGAGGCTGAGGTAGAAGAATATATGAATTATATCGATGAGGAATATAATTCTGATCGTCTTACTCATATTCTTGAAGATGTCGCCAATATTATTGGGGCTAACATTCTTAATATAGCAAAAGCAGATTATGAGCCGCTCGGTGCCAGTGTCACCATATTGATTTCAGAAGAAGCTGCTGCTATGCCAGGAGTGACCAATAGTGAATCACCCGGACCTACTCCTGAGACACTTGTAGCTCATCTGGACAAGAGTCATCTAACAGTACATACCTACCCAGAGGCTCATCCGGAAAAGGGGCTTTGTACTTTCCGTGTTGATATTGATGTCAGTACCTGCGGTATGATCTCACCCTTAAAGGCATTGAACTTTCTGATACATAGTTTTGAATCGGATATTGTAATTATGGATTATCGCGTACGTGGTTTTACACGTGATACATCCGGGAAAAAATATTTTATCGATCATGAAATTAATTCCATACAAAATTTTATTGACGAAGAAATAAAAGATCAATACAGAATGCTAGATGTTAACATTTACCAGGAAAACCTGTTTCATACTAAAATGATGTTAAACGAAACTGATCTCAACGATTATCTTTTTAAGCTAAACAAAAAAGAATTATCTGATAGCGATCAGGATAGAATTGAAGAAATCATTAGTCATGAAATAGAAGAAATCTTTAACGGAAAAGAAATAAAAAGAAACTGATTTGGTTGTTTTTCTCTTTAGATCACGTATCGCGTAAGGTCACTATTTTGTTTATAACAGTTTCGTCTTTTGGTTTCTGCCTGGTCACCTATAGCCGTAATGCGTCTGCCCAATAATCGCCCCAGCAACAAGTGTGTGTAAACTCAGGCAGGATCCTATATTCAAATAATTTATTTTTCTCCAGACTATTTATAAATGTTGCTTGTGTTTTTACGGGGACAAGCCTGTCTTTTTCGCCCCATAGATGCAACTGCTGAATATTTTTTAAATCATTTATAAAATCAACTGGATTTAATGACCCTTCAAGTAGAGAAACATTATGATATTTACTCCATGGGACGTGATCAATATTCGATGCTATCGTTATAATTTTTGAAACATCATCCCGTATTGCGGCAACCAGCATTGCAAGCACACCACCTCCTGAAAAACCAACAAGTTCTATTTTAGAAGCATTATTACTGGACTTAATGCTGCTTATCGCCTGATTAATGGCATTAACAACATCTATTGAATATCTATGTGAAGACCAATAGATTGGAGAACATTTTTGTAATCCGGTTTTATCTAAATATTGGCATGGTCGGGCAAGGTAAAAAACATTAGGGCGAGGATCAATCGCCGCTAATTTCAGGGCGACCGGATTTTCAGGTGTTGGATCTTCTGAAATTCTGTATTTACTTTTCCATGAATTACCATCACCTTCAATATAAATAATTAATAAATTATTTTCTAAGTTCTGTTTATTATGAAAGCTGATTAAATCAAATTTATCTGTTTTTATTATTGATTTTATCAATTGGGATTTTTGGGCAATTGAATCTGCCTTCAGATCAGGGGCTCTCAAGACGCATGGCAGATTACATCCCGATACATATATAAGCAGAATAAAACTTATTGCGTTTAACGATAGGAGTTTAACTTATTTGGTTCCTGAAATTTTAATTAATTCTGTCGAGCAATAAAAACATATTTAGACTGGTTAATCAAAAATCTACTCTAACTGTAAAACTAATCCTGTCTTCATCAAAGTCATCTCTTTCGAAACGTTTACTGTATTCCATATTGCCACTGACACCATTCTTATTGAAGTATCGAACACCTGCTTTTAACAGGATGTCATCATTGTCATTTGTTGGTTGTGGTCCTGTAATCACAGATATTTCTCTATATGAAATATTACGTTGATAAGACAGATTTAGAAACGGTTCAAAGTTTTTAAAACTATATGCGACATCACCAGCAATGCTGGCGGTAGTCACTTTGCTCCTACTCTCAGAAACAAGCGTGCCATTACTTTCTGTATAACTGTCTATAACACTACTTGCATACAAGAGACCGAAACGACCACCCAATATCCAATTATTGTAAAAATGAACGCTATTTAGATTGAATGCACCAAACCATCTGTCTGCATCAGGAGAACTACTTACCCGAGTGGTTGTGCCTGGTAATATGCGAAATTGATCATAGTCAACTTTAGAATAACCCACATTAAAATCCACGCTAAATGAGTCCGTTAATAACGCGCCAAAATAAGGTGCGATCGTATAGCTATCAGTATCCTGATTACCCTGATTGAAGGCAGTATCAATATCGCCTTTTTCATAACCAAAGGCGACTCCGAGAACCGAGTCACCCCAAAAGGCAAAATCTATGCCACCAAGAAAGCTATGGCTGGTTCCATCAAAAGCAGTACTACTCAGGTCATTTTCATAATCTGTATAGCTATAATTACCCCAAATTCCATAGGCAATAGACGCCCCATCACCGGCGTTCAAACCTGTTGCTCCGCCAACCTTTAATTGATTATCAGTGATACGCGGCATACTGGAAAAACCCAAAATTCCATGCAAGGCACCACTAATATGCTGACTAATGTCTGTAATAGTTCCTTGAATCTGGGTAATGTCAGTAAAGCTGTTTGTGATCCATCAGGGCCAGGGGTACAACTTGTTTCATTGTTTAATATTGTACCGGAATAACTTCCAACAACTTCATCCGCAAGGTTCGCATGGACTAAAGGGGCTGAAGCTAATAACCAAAAAATAGTTATCAGCCAGACAAACGAGTGATTTATATTTTTTATCATTAATTGCCCCCTTATATTCATCAGGCACATTTAGTGACAATTCAATAGATTATAGGAAACAATAATCTATTGTTAAACTTTAATTTTGTAATTGATGGTCCCAGTTACATGCTAAATTATGTGTTATTTTAAATACCCGTCATTACTATATGATTTTATTGATATTTGAACTATAGATATAAAATATTACTCGTTCAAATATTAACCAGGCATAGCTTGGTGCTGACTTGTTATTGTGGTTTTTAGCATAAAATTTTTTATTCTGATGTCTATACTGATAAATAAACTCAATACCCTGTTAATTTTATGTCAAAAACTGCTACGCATATTAAGAGCCTATTCTTAATATTATTATTGTTATACTCATTTGCTAACTTATCGTTTGCAGACAATCTGTTAATCGAATCTGCAAAGATTGAAGCTATAGAAGGGCAGGCATGGGCTAGTCAATCAGGTCTCCCTCAAAGAATGCTGACAACAAGAAGCGTAGTATATGAAAACGATCTCATACATACCGCAGAAAAATCAACCTTGAGTCTATTGTTTAAAGACAACACGAAATTTGATCTTGGCCCTAACACCGACTTGATGATTACAAAATTTAGTTATAAAAAGTCTACGACAGAAGATAATATAGCTACAAAAATATTGAAAGGTTCATGTAGATTTATATCCGGGTTAATTGCAAAAAAAGAACCTCGTGCAATGAAGGTTAGCACAACAGTAGCCACTATTGGCATCAGGGGCACGCATGTCGCTGCACAAGTTGAAACGACATCGGCCAGGATTGTTTTGATGGAACCGGAAGATACATCGCGCGAAACAGCTATTGAAGTATCAAATGATTTTGGCAGTGTGACAATAGATGAGCCTGGTTATGGCACCGAGATTCCCGATGAATTTAGTCCACCATCGCCACCACGACGAATGAGATTACAAACTATCACAAATTTGATTCGTTCCATGCAATCCATTCAGAGAATCAACACGCCCAGACCGCGTGTGCCCTGAGCAGGTTCGAATTATTTAATCTTTGCCCATGAATCACGCAAGGTCACCGTCCGGTTAAAGACTGGCTTTCCATTTAAGTCATCCTTGTTGTCTACACAAAAGTAGCCCGTTCGTTCAAACTGGAACAGGTCTTCTTTTCCAGCATCAAGCAATGAGGGTTCAACGCAGGCTTCTTTAATGACCTGAATCGATTCTGTGTTTAGAAAATCTTTCCAGTTCTGTTCATGCTTATTACTGTCCGGCTTAGGGTCATTAAACAGACGATCATACAAACGCACTTCTGTTTTTAAGGCGTGCTCAGCAGACACCCAATGTATGGTGCCTTTTACTTTACGGCCGTCAGGCGCATTGCCGCCTTTGGTTTCCGGGTCATAACTACAACGCAATTCAATAATTTTGCCTGCGCTATCCTTAATGACTGCATTACAAGTAATGAAATAAGCATAACGTAAACGCACTTCACGGCCCGGACCTAAACGAAAAAATTTTTTCGGGGGGTCTTCCATAAAGTCACTTTGCTCTATGTATATCTCTTTTGTAAAAGGTAAT
>JAURNW010000032.1 GCA_030829985.1 Gammaproteobacteria bacterium
GATCGCTGAATCCATGCAGAACGCATGCCTGCTGAAATAGCACCAATCACATCAAAAGGATTGCTTGATATTAACCAGGCGTCGTCACCATTAGAACCTGATTTCTTCATGAAATGTTGGTAAACGGCAGGATCTGGTTTAAATGACTTTACATCATCGACACTAATAATATCGATAAAGAAATCTTTTATATCTGCTGAATTGAGCAAGTTTTCAATGACATTTTTACTGCCATTAGAAAATGCATAAAGTTTGAATTCACTTGAATTAACGCTAGTCAAACCTTCTTTTACATCGTTGAATGGGGGTAATTTAAGGTAGGCATCCAATAATATTTCCTTCTGTTCCCTGGAAAGCTCTTTTTTGTAATAAGCGCAGGTATATTCAAGCGAGTCATTAATGCAGATAGAAAACTGTTGGTATTTTTTCATTAAGCCTCTACGAAAAGTATATTCAAGTTGTTTATTACGCCAGGCTTGAGCGAATTGTATTGCTTCATTACCAACTATGTTTTCTAATAATTTAACGACGCCTTGCGTATCAAGCAAGGTGCCGTATATATCAAAGGCGAGGGTAATAGACATTAATGTCTCCGAATATAATTATTTCTGAATCTTGTCTTAAAATTAATCTTTCCAGTGTGGCGGATATGTTTTTTCATAACCGGGAATTGATTCAATTTTCTTGCACCAGACACTGATGGCAGGATAGTGTTCGTTGATAGACCTTAGTGTTCCACTGACGTCTTCCGTATTCTCCTTGTTTGCTGCTCTTGTTAAGAATGGAATGACAGGATAAAGAACAATGTCTGCTGCCGATAATTTTTCACTGGACAAGTATTCTTTCTTCTCTAAGCTTTTATTGAGATAAATCAGTTCATTTTCAATTGCTTTTCTTGCTTCTACTGCGAGCAGTTTCTTCTCAGCTAATTCGCCATAAAATATCGTTCTCGCATAATTCAGGATGTTGGGCTCGATATAGTTCATGACTTCCATAATTGAACACCATATTTTACTGCGTTCGACAGGATTACAACCAAACAATACAGGCTCTGGTTTTATATCTTCCAGGTAACGCATAATTGCAATAGACTCATGAACAGTTACAGAACCATCACGAATTGCGGGGACTTTACCACGAGGGCTAATGGATAAGTATTCTTCTGATTTCAACTCTTCATCAGTAAAGCCGAGGCGATGACTTTCATAATTCATCTGTTTTACTTCGAGTGCTAATAATACTCGCCAGGCGTAAGGGCTGCCGCTACCCCAATATACTTCTAATGCCATATATCACCTCCAAAATGTCAATTCTAACAGGTATCCATAATGGGCGTAGCGCTTAAAACAATAGCAGTTTTTCATATGGAGCATAAATAAGGTTTAAACCTGCAAGCCCAAAGATGGTAAAGAATGTTATTTGCATACCTAGAATTCGCCCCCTTAAATTCTCACTTAAAATGCCTTTGCAATGTATGATGCGTCCAACAACGAGTGCAATGCCGGCCAGATGAATCAGCCAGATATTACAGCCATTGTATTCAAGAATAAAAAGAAGAATTAAGGAGATCGGAATATAATCGACCGCATTTGAATGTGCGGTACGTGCTATTTGCAGTTCTACTACATCTCCATCCGCATATTTTATTTTGTTTTTTCGCCGTGCCTTGATGACATTAAAAGCAAGTTTGCACATTAATAATGCTAATAAAGACGCATAAATTGCTGTAATCATTCCATCTCTCCAGGTTATCAATCATAGATAAATAAAAAGATTAGAAAAGGTTGCTTATTGTGATGATATAAACCTTCCATAAGCGCGGCATCCATCACCTGTTTCTATTTCATCAATTATTTTCAATGTGTCAATGTCAATTACGGACATCATGTTGTCAAACCAGTTAGCGACATAGAGTCGGTTTTTGTCCGGATGTAGACTTATACCTTCCGGATATTCACCAACTTCAATTTCTTTAACGGTTTCCATTACGGCACGGTCAATGACGGATACGGAACTTGAACGTTGGTTTGTTACGAATAGACGATTATTTTTATCATCTATTGCAACTGCATAAGGGAAGTCACCGACTTTAATATTTTTGATAGTTTTTTGTTGATTTAAATCAACGACGCTTACATCACCCGACTGTACATTCGCGCTGTAAAGTTGTTTTTTAAAAGCATCGACCGTAATTCCAAAGGGTGCTTTGCCGACCGTTATTGTATTTACAACAGTGTTATCGATTAAATCAATAATCATAATGGTGTTATCGTCTCGGTTAGCGACGTATAAAAACAATCCATTGGGGTCTGTCGCAAGTCCGGAAGGGGAATCGCCAACATTTATTTTTGTTTTTACAGTTAAGGTATTGGTGTCGATAATGTAAATATTGTCTTCATACCAGTCTGCAACATAAACTGATTTGTCATCAGGGCTTATTGCAATAGCTAACGGTCCTCCGCCTACTTTAATTATTTTTATAACAGAAAGAGATTCTGTTTCAATAACAGAAATATCCTGACTCTCAGGATTGCTGATGTAGACGCGTTTACTATCATTACTCACCACAACGCCGGCCGGTTTGTTACCAACCTTGATTGTTTTTATGACTTTATCGATTTCTGTGTCGATGACCGACACAGAATTATCACCCTGATTGGTGATATAAGCATAAGGTTGGGCTTGTAGAGTACAAGCCCAACAGAATAGCAGAAATGATAAGGCTGTTTTCATTACACTCATTTCAAATTAATCATGAGTGTATTTAATCCTGTTTTGATTTGATTATTTTCCTTCAGCAGCAGCTTTAATACCTTCTAAACCAGTTTCATAAAGTGTCGTTACTGCTGCTACTGCAGCTGTATCTGTTTGATCTTCCGGTGGTGTAGGCCCAGGAAAAGCGCGATAAAAAGCGCCTTTCATTTGTACTAATGAACTTGCCCCATTATCGGCAGGAGTGATGAAGATAGTGGTGCTCAATGTTGCAATTGGAAGTCCTTTCATAATGCGGCCTTTTTCTAATTGTTCCATTGCATATAACATTTTCATATTTTCTGAATCGTGCTTGAATAATTTCTCAGTTACTTTTTCGCCTGTGTCATATTCAATAGTCCTAACGGATCCTTTTTCTGAACCCTGGCTTGCGCTACACGTTTTTACCTTAGTGTTCCATTCTGCAATAGAACAAAAATCACTCAAAATTGCCCAAACTTTATCTGGAGAAGCATGAACTTCCATAGTCACTAGCGCTTTTTGTCTGGATGGGCCATGAGCAAATACCAATGTTGGTAAAAGTAATATGCTTAAGAGGCTGAGCTTCAGGTAATTCATTGTTATTGATCTCCGTTGAACTAATTATTTCGAATTATATTATTGTTATACCTTCTTCTACCTATATAGATAATCTCTTCCAGGTGAAGTTCAAAGATGCATAGTCTAATAGCTTCATGTCAATATGGCTATATTCGCCTAGATGACTAAAAAATAAGGGTTTTCAATATTTTTAGTTTGTTAATCAGCGTTATAGAATTCATAATTTAGCTGATTTTGGGCATTCTGTATTAGATGGCTGAAAGGTTAGCCCATACAAATTGAAAAGCCATGTTGCTAACCCAGTTTAAGGGAAGACTAAATGAAGAAATCATTCAGACCAGTTCAACTAGCTATTTTATTTCTCATATTGTCTGCAATAGTATTTATCTATTATTGTGTCAACATGCCAGGCGAAACCATGTCATCGCCATTATTACCGCTAACTGATGTGCAAAAAGATCTATCAAAGCAATTACAAGAACATGTAAATCAATTGGCGGGAGAGATTGGTGAACGTCACTATGGAGAGCCGAAGGCATATAATGACGCAGCTAATTATATTGCGGTTAATTTTCAAACAACCGGCTTAGTCCCTTATGAAGAAGCATTAGGTGATAAATTACAATTCAAAAACATCATCGCTGAACATTATGGAACAAGTTTACCCGATGAAGTCATAGTTGTAGGTGCGCATTACGATACTGTGTGGATGTCTCCCGGCGCTGATGATAATGCCTCAGGTGTAGCCGTATTGATAGAAATGGCACGTCGATTAAAAACTATGCAACTTGCTCGAACAATCCGTTTTGTTGCGTTTGCAAATGAAGAACAACCTTATTTTTTTACTGAAAATATGGGGAGTTTGTTTCATGCCAAGCGGTCATCGGAACGTGGTGATAGCATAACAGCGATGTTGTCTTTGGAAATGTTGGGCTATTTTTCAAATGAATCCGGGAGTCAATCTTATCCGTCTCCTTTGAGTTGGTTTTATCCTGATAAGGCTAATTTTATTGCTTTTGTCAGTAATTTGAAGACACACAAATTACTTAAAAAAAGCATCGCTATTTTTCGTGAATCACAGTCGTTTCCATCTGAAGGATTAACTGCGCCTGTAGCATTAATTCGTGATGTAAGACGTTCTGATCAGGCAGCATTTTGGCGATATAATTATCCTGCATTTATGGTAACAGATACGGCAGCTCACAGGAATTATGCTTATCATAATGCCAGAGATGTTCCTGAGAGTCTTGATTACGATGCCATGGCGCGAATAACAACGGGTTTGATATCGGTATTAGTGAGTTTAGCTGAAGAGGAATAAGGAAAAGGTTTTTTAAAATTTGGCAATACCTTAAACTATTCAGGATACAGTTTTAAGCCAGTCCAAAGTAGCTGGGTTACACGCGTAATAATTGCAATTTTCTTGTTACCTTAAATCATTTGCTTTTTAAATCACTGCCGTCGGGGGACGCCTTAATGAAAATTATTCTTGCACCAGATTCTTTTAAAGGGAATTTAACTTCATTACAAGTTGCTACTGCATTTGAAAAAGGTATTAAACGCGTATTACCAAAAGCAAATTGTATTAAGGTGCCCATGGCTGATGGTGGCGAAGGAACAGTTCAGTCATTAGTTGATGCCACGGGAGGAAGTTTTATTCGTAAGCGTGTCACCGGACCAGTAGGTAAACCAGTCTCAGCGCGTTATGGCATGTTAGCCGATGGTGAAACAGCAGTCATAGAAATGGCAGAAGCATCAGGCTTGCCCTTAGTTAGCGGTAAGCAAATGAACCCACTTAAAACAACAACCTATGGTACTGGCGAACTTATTCTGGATGCTGTAAAACGTGGCGCGAAAAAAATTATCATCGGCTTGGGCGGATCAGCCACAAATGATGGCGGTGCAGGAATGGCACAAGCTTTGGGTGTGCGTTTCATGGATAAGTTTGAGAAGGAGATAACGGAATTTGGCGCTGGTGGCATGCTCAACAAGATTGCCAGCATTGATATGAATGATTACAACCCATTACTTAAAAAAATAAAAATTATTGTGGCATGTGATGTAAATAACCCACTATGTGAAAAAACAGGAGCATCCAATGTTTTTGGTCCTCAGAAAGGAGCTACTCCTGCAATGGTCAAAACGCTGGATGACAATCTTAAACATTTTGGTAAGCTAATTAAACATGATCTAAATAAAGATGTTGTTAGTTTAAAAGGAGCGGGTGCTGCTGGTGGCTTGGGTGCAGGACTTGTTGCATTTACCAGAGCGAAAATGAAAAGTGGCATCGATATTGTGCTAGAGGCTACAAATTTTGCGAAACACATCAAAGGAGCTGACCTTGTGGTCACAGGTGAAGGGCGTGTTGATTTCCAGACCGCATTTGGTAAGACACCTTCTGGTGTTGCAAAGGCAGCAAGAAAACAAGGTGTATCAACAATCGCTATCGGTGGCGGTATTAGTAATGATGCTCATGGTGTCTTTGCGTATGGCATAGCTGGTTTAGAGAGTGCTTACGCACGGGAGATGCCTTTAGATGAGGCGATGGCTAATTCAAAAATGTATATCGCAAATGCTGCGGAGAGGGCTATTCGTTTGATTTTGGTCGGCAATAAGATTGCGAAAAATAAATCTGGCCGACGTAAATAGCATTAGCTCTACTTCCTTCATGAAATTTTCAAAATTCGCATCGCGTTTCAGTAGCCAGTCTGGAATTGTTCAACTCATGGATGATTTGGGTAATGCGATGTCAGGAAACACAGATGCCTTAATGTTAGGTGGGGGTAATCCGAGTCACATTCCAGGAGTACAACAATATTTTCGGGATTCTTTACAACGATTAATTGATAACCCGCGCTTATTTGCTCACGCTGTTGGTGATTACGAATTACCGCAGGGCAATCAACAATTCATCAACGCGATAGTCGAGATGATGAATAAACAATATAAATGGGGTATTAAAGCGGAGAATGTCGCTTTAACTATTGGCAGTCAATCAGCTTTTTTCTTCTTGTTTAATATGTTGGGAGGTGAGGACCAATCCGGAACTCATAAGCAAATATTGTTGCCTATTACCCCGGAGTATATTGGTTATTCTGATGTAGGTTTAAGCGACAATATGTTTTATTCCTATCGTCCGTTGATCGAAAAACAGGATAATCATTTTTTCAAATACCATGTTAATTTTGATGATATGGTTATACGTGATAACACTGCCGCAATGTGTGTATCAAGGCCGACAAACCCAACCGGCAATGTTTTGTCTGATGCAGAAATCGCCAGACTGTCAGGTTTAGCGGAAGAATATGATATTCCTTTTATTATTGATAATGCCTACGGAGAGCCGTTTCCAAATATTATATTTACTGATACGAATCCCGTCTGGAATAAAAATATTATTTATTGTATGAGCCTTTCTAAAGTAGGATTGCCTGGAACGCGTACCGGTATTGTTATTGCGGATGAGCCAGTCATTAGTTTAATTCGAAATATGAACGCAGTTATCAATCTGGCAACGGCAAATTTTGGCGCCATGATCGCTACTGATTTGATCAGTAGCGGCGAAATTCTGCGCTTATCTCAACTACAAATAAAGCCTTATTATCAGGCAAAAGTCGAACATGCTGTTGATGTTATGCATAGAGAATTTACCGGACTCGATTATTATATTCATAGACCGGAAGGCGCCATATTCTTATGGCTATGGTTGCCCGGTTTGCCTATTAGCGCAGATGAATTATACGAACGTTTGAAAGCAAAAGGTGTGATCGTTATTTCAGGGTCACATTTTTTCCCGGGATTGGAAGAGGACTGGGAACATAAACAACAGTGTCTACGAATTACTTATTCAATGGATGAAAATATTGTTGAGCAAGGTATTAAACTGATAGCAGAAGAATTAAGAAACATTTCTTAATATTAGCGCCCATCAATGCGAGCTAATAGATTGGCCCCGAATGAAAACAGTTTTTCTGAGACCGGTTTTTTACGTTCATATTTGATTTCAAACACATCTGCTTCCGTCGCTGCATTAGTCAGGTAATCATCGCTGGTAATTAATTCATCTATGAGGTTGAGTTCAATTGCACGTTTGCCATACCAGTGTTCTCCAGTCGCTATTTTATCAATATCGACTTGAGGTCGGTTGTCTTTGACAAACTCTTTAAACAAGTGATGCGTGTCTTCTAGTTCTTCCTTTAATTTTTCCCGATCTTTATCTGTATTTTCACCAAACAAGGTCAAGGTGCGTTTGTAGTCACCCGCAGTAACTTGCTCAAAGTCAATATCCATCTTCTTTAGTAATCGATGAAAGTTAGGGATTTGAGCCAGAACGCCAATCGAGCCTATGATTGCAAATGGTGCCGCGATAATTTTATCGGCAACGCAAGCCATCATGTAACCGCCGCTCGCGGCAACCTTATCTACTGCGACAGTCAGGGCTATGCCTTTATCCTTGACGCGTTTTAATTGTGAAGCACCGAGACCATAGCCATGAACTGTTCCGCCACCACTTTCCAATATAACAAGCACCTCATCTTTTTTATCAGCAATTGTCAGAATCGCGGTTATCTCTTCTCTTAATGATGAAACGGTACTCGCTTTTATATCGCCCTTGAAATCCAGTACAAAGGTTTTTTTACTTTCTTCAGAGGATTTCTTTTCTTTTTCTTTATGTTCCTGCTTATGTAGCTTTAAATATTTCTTTAAACTCTTTTTATCTAAAACCTGAGAGCTCAACATTAAGCTCATTGCTTCATACTTTTCGTTAATGTTGTTTATGCTCAGGTGTCCAGAGTCGCCTTTGCCGCGCATTATTACCATAATGACAGTGCCAACAACCAGCACTAACAATATAGCGATAGTGCCCAGCTTTGCCAGAAACATTCCGTATTCAATCAAAAAATCCACGGCAATTGGCTCCTAAAATTATTTTGTAAGATTAACGTATCATTATAACGATATTATTCGTTAGCAAAGAAGTGGTGGTCTGCAGGCATGTGTTTACATAGGATTGTAGTCATAAAATTGTTACTGATTGGCCTACGAAGGGTGAAATCCCTATATGAAGGATAATATTAATTTCTATGAGTGATATATATGAAGATTATTAATACCGTTGAATAGAGGTTCTGAAATAAACAGACGCGCATAGATTGCTACATCCAGATATTTGCAGATAGAACGTTTTCGGATATCTAACACCGAAAAACTAAAAATAATGCTGCGATATCAATCGATACCACAGCCAAATCAATTGTTCTTATAAAGGAGTTACGTTTTCAGCCTGAGGTCCTTTTTGACCTGCAGTAACAGTAAACTGCACCTGTTGACCTTCTGCAAGTGTCTTAAAACCAGAACCATTAATTGCGCTAAAATGTACAAATACATCAGGGCCTTGTTCTTGTTCAATAAAACCAAAACCTTTTGAGTCATTAAAAAACTTAACTTTGCCGGTTACTAAATCAGACATAACTATTTCCTATTAAAAATTAAAAATTGCCATACTAAAGGCGAACTTGCCAAGAAACACCGCTATTGCCTCCGAAATGTATGACGAGATAGAAAATAGAACGTCTTCACGGTAAACACTAACAAAATAAATTCCAGGCCAAATCCGATTATACCCAGAGAAGTGTGCCAGTCAACGCAGATTTGAGAAATTAGGTGGCTAAGAATGCTGATTTTAATAGAGGTTTTATTGTTATGTAAGATTAGTCGTAAAACTGATGCAAGGGATTACTTAAATTAATGCAGTGTGTCTGGCAGAAACAGGTTTTCTATATTAGGTTCTATCTTTAAATTTTTGACTTGATTCGGATGATATTTAGTTCGGTATTTACTTAATTTAACGACTTTTTGCCTGATTTTTTCTATGTCATCAGGGCTCAAATCAGGTTTAATCGTCTGTAAATGTTTTATTATTTCATCAAAGATCCTGTCTTTTTCTTGTTCTTGAAAAAATATTAACTGATTTTGATTACTATTATCTTCAATTTCTTTGCCAGAATTAAAAGTGTTGTAGATGAAGTAATGTCCCGCAATGACAAGCCAAGAATATGCATTTATAGGGTTCTTTTTGACTCCCTTGCCGTTCATATATAGCAATCCAAGCCGATACTGCCCTAATGGGTAGCCTTTCTTTGCTGATTTTTGATAATTTCGGGCAGCTTTTTTCAGGTCTTGAGGAACACCTTCTCCTGTTTCATACATAAGTCCCAATTTATACATTGCATCAGCACGACCATATTTTGCAGCTTCGGTAAATAGCGCAAGAGATTTCCCGAGGTCCTTTTCAACACCTTGTCCTGCAGAGTACATTGACCCGAGTGCGTACATGGCGCGGTGATCGCCACGTTCTGCTAAAGGAATAAATTCGTTTGCAGCTGTTTCATAGTCACCCTTCAAATAAGCCTGACCACCACCATTGAAATCCGCATAAGCAGTAGGAATTAAAAAAGTTAAAGAAAGTAGTGTTGAATTAATGAGCTTCATTATTAGGTCAGGTCAAATGACTCAACAGTCCCTGATTCCAGTAGGCTATTTTGAACATCACCAATGAAACTACCCATGGCATAATCAGTACCATTAGTTATTGCATCGGTAAGTAGTGTTGAGTCCTCAATGCCATATGCAATGATTCGAATACCCGTTGATTCCAGATATTGGAGCAGGTTTCGTTTTTCTGTTTCATCTTTGTTTTCTTCAGTTTCATTTTTCGATGGACTAAGTATTTCTGTTAACTGTGATAGATTATTTACATGTAGTGAAAGCATACCAGACTGTGTTAATTCACAATCTGAAGCAAGGCAGTCAAACGCTATTATGTTTGACAGGCAAACGCGGAAATCATGGGATTTATGTAATGTATCAATTAAAGCTTTTGCACGTTTTTGATGCTTTTTATATAAGTCAATTGGAATATCGAGGATTATAGATTCTCCGGGCGCATATTTTTTTGTTTGAGATAATATTTTTTGTAGCCAGTTAAACAGACTGATATCCGTAAACCATGCTTCATTAACAGTAATTATGAAGTTGTTTTTAGAGGTTGCCGAAGCTGCCTCAGTTATTCGTAAGAATACTTGTCTTAAAGACCATTCATTTATTGTTTGTTGTAAAGAGAAAGAGAATAAAGATAAATCTGCCAGGTTTGCATTTAGTTCATCTTCATTATCAATAATTGCTTTAAGCCCCGTTTTGTATAAATTAATTTCCGAGTCATCATCAAACATGGGCATTACAGGTTGATAGGTCTGAATAATTCTTTTCTCGTCAATTAGCTCTTTGATTCGTAATTCAATTTCTTCGGTCGATAGTCTGGATGGATCATTGGCATCACCATTATTATTTTGTTCTTCAATGTCAGCAGATGAAGGTTCTGTTGTTTGAATGCTACTATCTGTGGATGTTTTTTCTACATCAACCTCACTGGCTGACGCAACATTATCAGCTTTCATTGTTGAGCTTTGTGTTTTTACTTCTGACAGAGCTTTTAATTCAGCCTCAAGCTTTTCTTTGGCTTCTTTAGCCGCTTTCATTTCCAATTCGGCTTTTAATTTGGCTTCTGCCATGGCTTTCAATTCTGCCTCTAATCTTTCTTTCGTCTCTTTAACTATATTTATTTCAGCCTCGGCTTTTTCTTTTGCTTCTAATTCAGCTTGTGCTTTAGCTTCAGCCTCGGCTTTTTCTTTTGCTTCTAATTCAGCTTGTGCTTTAGCTTCAGCCTCGGCTTTTTCTTTTGCTTCTAATTCAGCTTGTGCTTTAGCTTCAGCCTCGGCTTTTTCTTTTGCTTCTA
>JAURNW010000033.1 GCA_030829985.1 Gammaproteobacteria bacterium
CAGTGCCAACATAATAGGTATCCAACTATTTTTTAAACATCGTTCAAGGATTGGGGTATAGATTCTGTCGATAACCCTGACAAGTAAGGGTTCTGTATGACTGACATTTTTTATCAATACAGAAGCTAATACAGGAATAACAGTCAGAGATAATAACAATGATGCTCCTAGTGCAAATACGATAGTGATGGCGACAGGGGAGAATAATTTACCTTCCAAACCTTGCAGTGTCAGTAGCGGTAGAAACACTACCATAATGATAACTACGCCAGTGGTAACAGGAAGGGCGACGTCTACGACGGAACGGTAGATGAGGTGCATACGGGGAACTCGCGTTGTCTTTTGTTGATGCGCTAGTTCAGATATTACATTTTCTACAATTACAACGGCTGCATCTACCAGCATACCAATCGCGATAGCAAGACCACCCAGGCTCATCAGGTTTGCTGATAGGTCGAATTGCCGCATTAGGATGACTGTAAATAAAGCGGCCAGTGGCAGAATTATGGCGACGGTTAAGGCCGCACGTAAGTTACCAAGAAATAACACCAGTAAAATTAATACCAGTACAATCGCTTCTCCAAGTGCTTTGGCGACTGTTTTTACTGCACTATCTACCAGTACATCTCGATTGTAAAATACTCGAGTAGTGACACCTTCCGGCAATGCTGATTGAAGTTGTTCCAGTTTTAAACTGACTTCCTCAACTAGTTCACGTGCATTGGCTCCGCGCAAGCCTAGAACCAAACCTTCTACAGCCTCACCCTTACCATCACGGGTTACACCCCCATAACGAGTTAGCGCACCGATTTTAACTTCAGCAATAGAACGAATTCTTACCGGTTCGATCGGATGTGGTTTTACAACAATATCACCCACATCTTCCAACGTTTGAATACTACCATCGCTCCGAATCAATAAGGTTTCTTCACCATCAATTAATTGTCCAGCACCGTCATTACGATTATTTTCCATCAATGCCGTGCGAAGCGTATCAAGCGTAATTCCCTGGGCATTCATTAAATTGATATTGGGTGTTACTTCAAAAGTTCTAACCAAACCACCAAGTGCATTAACATCAGCCACTCCGGTAACGGTTCTTAGAGCAGGACGAATAACCCAATCTAATAGTGTACGTTTTTCCATGATCGATAATCGTTCACTTTCAATAGTGAACATGAACATCTCTCCCAACGGTGTTGTCATGGGGGCAATGCCGCCACCGATATCTGCAGGTAGATCACTCCAGATAGCATTGAGTCGTTCAGATACTTGTTGGCGTGCCCAGTAAATGTCGGTGCCGTCTTCAAAATCGACGGTTATATCTGCTAACGCATACTTCGACATAGACCGCAGCATGCTTTGCTTTGGAATACCAAGCATTTCAACTTCTACCGGTGCCGTGATACGTGTTTCGACTTCCTCCGGCGTCATGCCTGGAGCCTTAATAATGATTTTTACCTGTGTCGTTGAAACATCAGGGAAAGCATCGATAGGTAGTGTCTGAAATGCTTTCCAACCTGCGATAGTTAATATGATTGTTGCTATTAAGATCAACAAACGCTGGGTAAGGGAAAACTGGATGATTTTATCTAACATAATAATCTAGCCTTCTCCTCCGGCACCAGTCAGCACAGCTTTTAAACTAACTGCTCCACTGGTTACGACGGGTGATTCTATTATTTGGGGAGAAGTAATAATCTGTTGTTCTTCATGACTGCCAACGATAGAGACATTGATCGCTGCAAAACCAGTCTTAGTTTCAATGAAGATGATGGTTTTATGATTAATTCTGACGATTCCTTTTCGCGGGACAAGATATCGTCGTTTTTCATTGGAATTAAGTACCAGACGTGCCTGTACAAATTGGCCCGGACGTAATTGTTCAATATTGTCTTTAACGAGAGCACGTATCAATGTGCCTTGATCGGCTGCGTGCACTTTACGTCCAATGGTAATGACTTTACCTTCTATATCCATTTCAGGTACAGAGATAGTGTCACCTAAAACGATACCATTCACGACATCAACCGGCACATGTATTTCCAACCATAATGGTGAGAGTTTACCGAGTTGGAATAGAGGATCAGCTGCTTGCAGTTTTTGGCCAGGTATAGCCATCTGTTCGAGTAACACACCATCGAATGGTGCTGTTATCTTCATAGCACTATTTAGCTTTCTATTTTTTTCCAATTCAGAGATTGCAGTATTTCCCATGCCGGAAAATAACAATGTGGCTTCTTGTTGTTCTTTTTGTGTGACAAGTTCTTGCCAGGCACTTTGTGTTTCAAGATAACGTCGTTTGGGAATAATTCCTTCATCCAGCAATTGTTCATCGCGTTTCAAAGTGGATTTGGCAAGCTTGAGTTGCGTTAGTGTTTGTAATAAATCGCGTTGTAGCTCTAAAAGGCCGGGACTTTGGATGCTGGCCAATACCTGACCTTGTTTAACATGATCTCCTTCAGCGACCATCAGTGCTTCTACCAAACCTCCTTGTAAGGCACTAATGACATGTAGTTGTGAATTGGGTACGACTACCTCTGCTGGATAACTACTACCTAGAACTTCTTTAGCAGGGGCTAAGGTTTCTGTTGTAATACCGTATGAATCTCGTTGTGCCTTGGAGAGGGTAATTGTTCCTTCAGTGGTGTTTGTTTCAGCCAGTGTATTAAAATTAATCACTAACATTATTACGAAAAAACATAATTTCATGGAATTAACCCCTTTGCTTGATTTAGCCGGGCAGTATATAGACCGACTTCCAGTTGTTTTTGATGCATGTTGCGTTCAGCTGCAAATGCCTGCGCTTGAATTCTGAGCATATCCAGTAGGCTGGACTCTCCAAGTGAAAAGGCTTTACGTGACATAACAAGATTCCTTTTTGATAATTCATTTTGGCGGTGTGCAAAATCATACTGACCAATAATTGAACTGAGTTCTCTACTGGCATCCTGTATTGCGATATTAAGCTCACGATGTAAGATTTCCATCTGGCTGCGGTTTTCGCTTAGATTGACTTCTGCTGCGGTTAGTTTCGGCGTAGTCTGCGAAGACAGACCTAAGGGGATACTAATACTCAATCCTATAGCATTCGCAAAATTGTCAGATGACATTCCACGCTCATGACGTGTACCAATAAAGACGGATGGATTCTCTCGTTTTTCAATGATGACTTGATCACGTTGAACTGTACTGTTAGCGACTTTTTCATAAGACTCTCTTAATGCAGGGTGATCAGTTGTAATAGATAAATCATCATCCGCAATTTCTTCAAAACTTTCCGGGAGTTGATTCAAGCCGGTAATCATTTCATAACGATGTTGTGCATGGAGATATTCCTGGCTGGCTATTCTAAAAGCAGCTTCTTTAGATAGTGATTCCTGCTGTGCAAGGATTGAATCTGACTCGGCGAGGTCGCCAAGTTCGACTCGTTTGCTAACATCTTTTTCCAGTTTCTGCACAATCTCCCATTCTTTCTCAGCTACACTTTGCCTGTTTTTAGTAAGTGCGATATTCCACAGTAATTCGCGTACGATTCCGGCGATTTCCAGTTTCAGTGCAGATTCCGAGGCATTTACCACCTCTCGTTCTTGTTCAGCAGTCTTTTGTCTGGCAGCTTTTTGTCCCGGCAACCATAAAGGCATTTGCATACCTACCTCCCATTCTTGCAAACCGTTACTATTCATTAATTCGTCGTTGTAATGAGTTACATTAATGGCAGGATCAGATTCCCATAAGCTATGTGCTTTTACATTTAAGGCTTCAACATGATGAAGCCGAGCTTGTATTACTTCTAGTCTTGGATTGCGTTGGTATGTCTTTTCTACTACCTGGTGCAAGGACAGATTAGCTGAAATTGCCAATGCTACTTCGTGCTCGTGTTGGTGCTCTGTTTCTGCCTGCATGGGCATGGATAAGCATAATCCGATCATCAGACTTGTAATCTTTAATTTCATTTTCTTATATGCCAGAGTGGTTAAAATGTTATGTGTGTGTATTGAGTTAGAAATAATTTAATAAAATTCTGATTAACAATATTCCTGAATCAGATTAAATTAATTGCTTTTATCTTGAGGAGTGTCATCCAGGACTTTCTCTCCAGTAATCATTGCTGATATCAGCCCATTTCTCTCTCTTATTTCAGTAACAACAATACCAATGATATGGAACATTACAAAAATGAGCAGTGTATAAAATCCATATACATGGAGTGTAATGACTGGTTTTCGAAAAGTGCGCATCTCTTTGTACGCACTATCAACAACCTGACTCTTATCACCAGGTTTTAATTGGCTTAATCGTGTTTGATCACCAGCAGTTACCCATTCGGAAAAATAACCACCGAACGGAGGCATATATAAGTCAGTGCCTGCCAGGATTAATCCCGTTGTAGCTTGTAGAGTTAATAATAAGAAAAACAGGCTAATAATTAGCCTTGCGACTGGGTTGTGTCCCAAATAGGGTTTCTCATTCTTTGACTTAAAAACATAACTTTTAAACGATGCTGAATAATTTTTACCAAAAGGTAAAAATTGTGCCCAACGAGCATAGTGATTGCCAATAAATGCCCATATCAAGCGCCATGCCAGATTTAACACAAAGGCATAACCTATATAAACATGAATACTTTTAAGCAGTATTTTGGCATCTCCCTTAATACCAAATGTATCGGCATTTAAAATTAATATACCAATAGCAATTAGAGCCAATACAGCACCCGCATTAATCCAATGAAATACTCTGGTTGTCCGATCCCATACTTTGTGACGTTGTAATGCTGTACTCATGATTCACCTTTATGTTGTTAAGCTAGAGTTCGCTTTGCTTACTCTGAATTTCAATTTAATATGCTCTATAGTTTTAGAAATAACTATCCGCTATTTGTGAAATACAGGTAAATCAATATGTTAGAACCGAAAAAGACGTATCTTAAAGACCACTTCCGCTTGTTTCTACTGGGAGCTTTTATACTTATAGGATTGTTGGCGGGTATCGATATCATAGCAGATTTAAATCAAGGCACAGACTTCATTCATATTGCGGTAGAGTTGTTCGTGTTTATTCTGGCCATTTTCAGTGCGTGTACTATTTCTTTTCGCTTGCTTAAAGAAGCTAAAGAATCTCATCAACTGGTAGAAAAGTTAAATTCAGACCTTCTTAAAAACCAGCAAGAAGCGAGTCAGTGGAGAAATGAAACACAATCCTTGTTACAGGGTCTGGGCGCCTCAATTAATAATCAATTTGAACGATGGCAATTGACACCTTCAGAAAAAGAAATTGGTTTGTATCTATTGAAGGGATTAAGCCATAAAGAAGTGGCTTATATACGTGGAGTAAGTGAGGCTACTGCACGACAACAGGCTGGTTCTGTCTACAAGAAAGCGGGACTGTCAGGTCGACATGACCTTGCCGCATTTTTCCTCGAAGAGTTAGCACTTCCAATAAATAATGATTGAATTACTATTATCCGCCGCTTCAGTTATTAATAATTACCTGTTTGACAGACTAATATAAGGAAATCATGTGAGCCATGAAGAAATACATCGTTCCCATCGAATAGGGTGGTTACGTGCAGCAGTGCTTGGTGCAAATGATGGTGTAGTCTCTACCGCCAGTCTTATTATTGGAGTCGCTGCCGCTGGCGCTACACGAGTCGACATCCTCCTCGCAGGACTTGCTGGCCTCGTTGCAGGCGCAATGTCTATGGCGGCAGGTGAATATGTTTCTGTCAGTTCACAGGCAGATACTGAAAAAGCAGATCTAAAACTTGAAAAAGATTCTTTGGAAAACAATCCCGAGTTTGAATTAAATGAGCTCACTGAGATCTACAGAAAAAGAGGCCTTGAGCCCAGTTTAGCAAAACAAGTTGCCCGGCAACTTACTGAGCATGATGCTTTGGCAGCACATGCCAGAGACGAAATAGGGATTGTTGAGCAATCAATGGCAAAACCAATCCAAGCTGCGTTTTCATCAGCAGCAACATTCACCATTGGTGCAGTATTTCCTCTGCTCGTTGTTTTCATGGTGCCTCAGACGAACATAATATCCGTTGTCGCATTTTTATCATTAATCTTCCTAGCAAGCTTAGGCGCTATTTCAGCAAAAATTGGTGGGGCGCCAATAATGACAGGGATTGTTAGAGTAACATTTTGGGGTGTACTGGCGATGGGAATTACTGCAGCAGTAGGCAGATTGTTTGGTGTAATAGCGACATAAAGAAGAACATCATTAATAAATGTTTCAAACTATCTGGAACCGGCTGTTGAATTATATATAGGTGAAAAAGCACTTGGCTTGGGGCCAGTATTTCTTGGTAGTCTAAAACTAGGCGTTAATAAATTGAATTGGGAACTGGGTTTAATATTTGGTCTAAACGATAAAACAGCCGAGCAAAATTTACGTTTTCTACTGAACTTTGAGTTTTAATAATTCAAAATTTTTTGTTTTAAATTAAATAAGCTACTTAAAGTTATAGTAGGGGCTATTCCCCATGGATCATAAACTGTTTCTTTGGATCGCTGAATCCATGCAGAACGCATGCCTGCTGAAATAGCACCAATCACATCAAAAGGATTGCTTGATATTAACCAGGCGTCGTCACCATTAGAACCTGATTTCTTCATGAAATGTTGGTAAACGGCAGGATCTGGTTTA
>JAURNW010000034.1 GCA_030829985.1 Gammaproteobacteria bacterium
AACGTGCATTGATTAAACAAAATACCTTGGCACTACGTAAACAGATGCATTACGATAAACAACACATTAACTAACCCGATGAACCGATCTGTCTCTTAGTTTATGCCGCTCTTTGTCCAAAAGGTTTTGACGACGTACAGCAGATGAGTCCGCTGTTACTGAAGTTATTCCTTTGTGGCTGTTATTCAGCAGGGACACCTTATGACAGACTAAGGTACAATCCTCTATTTTTGATGCCCTTGCTATAATTAAGAATGTCCCAATTTAAAGTTATCCAACTCGAATGTATTCGTCGAGACAATATACTGTTTCAGGGCTTGAATTTTAGTCTTGAAGACGGTGGCTTACTCCAAATTGATGGCGTTAATGGCAGTGGCAAAAGCAGCTTGCTACAGATGTGTTCCGGTTTGATCCAGGTATCGGAAGGTGAAATAACCTGGAATGGTGAAAACATCATAGACTGCCGATATCAATTTCAATCAGACATTAGTTATTTTGGACATAGCAATGGTGTGAAAGCCGGTCTGACTGCCATAGAGAATATGATTGTGATGCATGCCTTGGCCGGAAATTCATCAAGAATTAACTATTCCGCTATTCTTGAACAGATCGGACTGACAGGAATGGAAGATGTGTTATCGAGTCGAATGTCAGCAGGTCAAAAAAGACGATTAGGACTCGCCCGTCTATTTATGAGCAAAGCAAAATTATGGTTGTTAGACGAACCTTTTAATGCGCTCGACAAACAGGGTAAAGCGGTGATCGAACGCGTAATCGTTCAGCATTGTTCTGCCGGTGGCATAGTTATTTTTGCTACACACCAGACTATGGAAATAGATGGTTATCCCTTACAACATATTCATCTCGGTAATGAACAATGAGTGAATATATAAATATCTTCTTTATTATTTTGCGCCGCGACTTGATGCTGGCCTTTCGCAATAAAGCAGAATTTGTTAATCCACTCATGTTTTTTATCATCGTGATTGTATTATTTCCCTTGGCCTTTGGATCAGACTCGGCATTATTAAAACAGCTTACCTCTGGCATCATCTGGGTTACCGCATTATTAGCAACCACCCTTTCACTTGAAACTATTTTTCGTTCAGATTTTGAAGATGGATCAATTGAACAATTTACATTATCGCGATACCCATTAACGTTACTTGTTAGTGCAAAAATTCTGGCGCATTGGATAACCTTTGGACTGCCTTTAATAGCGATATCATTATTCACCGGTTTTATCCTGTCATTACCCAATCAAACTATTGTTGCTCTTTGCATCACCTTAGCACTAGGCACACCGGTATTGAGCCTGATTGGCGCTATTACTGTTGCCTTAACAATCGGCTTAAGAGGTGGTATGTTACTGAGCTTGTTAATTTTACCCTTGACCATGCCTGTCCTGATCTTTTCTATGCTAGCGATTCAAAATGCCACTATAGGTCAGCCTATTTCTGCAGAAATTTATTTCCTGGCAGGCATCCTCGTACTCGCAATGACACTGGCGCCGATAGCAACAGCGGCAGCCCTACGGATTAGATTAAGTTAATGTATTTACCTAAATGGCTACATCAGTTTGGTGCGCCCAAATATTTTTATGATTTATCCTTATGTATATCCCGCTGGGCTGGAATTATCTGCATTATTTGTTTCATTTGTGGATTATACGGTGGTTTGGTTTTGGCTCCTGCCGATTATCAACAAGGTGATAGCTTCAGAATTATGTATATTCATGTCCCATCTGCATGGATGTCACTCTTTGTCTATATGGTAATGGCCATAGCTGGTGGCATTGGTCTTATCTGGCGCATCAAACTGGCTGAAATTGTTGCACGTAGTAGTGCGCCAATTGGAGCGTCATTTACTTTTTTGGCATTGGTTACCGGTTCTATTTGGGGTAAACCAATGTGGGGTACCTGGTGGGTATGGGATGCGCGTTTGACCTCGGAATTGATACTGTTATTTTTGTACCTGGGTTACATTGCTTTACAATCAGCTTTCGAAGATCGTCGTGTTGCAGCTCGTGCTGGTGCGATACTCGCATTGGTAGGGATAGTAAATATTCCCATTATTCATTATTCAGTAGAGTGGTGGAGCACCCTGCATCAGGGACCAACCATCACCAAATTAGATAAACCCTCGATTCATTTAAGTATGCTGATTCCCTTATTATTTATGGTATTTGCATTTAAAACTTTTTACATCTCGACGCTTCTAATCCGGGTACGCAGTGAAATACTGGAATACGAATGTAATACATCATGGGTTAAACAGTTACTAGGTATTAATAATGGCATTAAATGATTTTTTCTCCATGGGAGGATATGGCGCTTATGTCTGGTCGTCATACGGCATCTGTGCCGTTGTTTTATTGCTCAATGTTATTCAGCCCATCATCAGAGAGCGCAGAACAATACGTGAACTACAAAAGCGATTTTCGCTAGCAAAAGAAAACAAATCGGATAAACATTCATGACCCCCAGAAAAAAACGAATAGCCATTGTTTGCTCAATACTGGCAGGTATGGCAATTGCGGCTGCATTAATTTTGACAGCATTTGAAAAAAATCTGTTGTATTTTTATAGCCCAACCCAGATTGTGAATGGTGAAGCGCCGACAACACGATCGTTTCGTATTGGCGGCCTGGTGATGAATGATAGTGTTAAACGTAATAAAGACACGCTCGATGTCAGCTTCGTATTAACCGATACGATTAACCAGATAGAAGTTGTCTATAACGGCATACTCCCGGACCTGTTTCGCGAAGGCCAGGGCATTGTTGCCAATGGGAAACTGCAAGAAAATAAAATATTCAAAGCGGATGAAGTATTGGCTAAACACGATGAAAATTATATGCCGCCTGAAGTAGCACAAGCATTGGAAGAAGCTGGTGCAGATATTCCACACCAACAATACAGTACAGCACAATGATTCCTGAACTAGGTCACTTTACCTTGATCCTGGCACTTGCAATGGCGATTATTCAAACCATCTTCCCGCTTGCAGGTGCTGCAAATGGGAATCAGGCATGGATGGCTCTGGCGCGTCCCGTAGCTCGCTTACAATTTCTATTTATCAGTATTGCTTTTGGTGTATTAATCTATTCATTTTTAAGCAATGATTTTTCGGTTGCCTACGTGGCACAAAATTCAAATTCACTATTACCCGCCATCTATCGCTTATCTGCGGTCTGGGGTGCACATGAAGGCTCACTATTACTTTGGGCATTAATACTTAGTCTCTGGACGACTGCCGTTACCTTTTACAGTAAAAGATTACCGGTGTTCTTCCTCGCTCGTGTGATCGCTGTTATGGGTTCAGTCAGTGTCGGTTTCCTGTTATTTATGCTGCTAACTTCAAATCCGTTTGAACGATTGTTACCTATTCCTGCAGACGGAAGCGATCTGAATCCTTTATTACAAGATCCCGGACTGATTATTCATCCGCCGATGTTATATATGGGGTATGTCGGTTTTTCTGTCGCATTTGGTTTTGCTATCGCGGCTCTACTTGGCGGTAATCTTGATTCGAGTTGGGCGCGATGGTCCCGCCCGTGGACCTTATTGGCGTGGATGTTTCTAACAATCGGTATCGCCCTCGGTAGTTGGTGGGCCTATTACGAATTGGGTTGGGGCGGATGGTGGTTTTGGGACCCGGTAGAAAACGCATCGTTTATGCCATGGTTAATTGGTACAGCGTTGATACACTCCTTCGCGGCAACGGAAAAACGTGATGTCTTTAAAAACTGGACTATCTTATTAGCTATATGCGCTTTTGCATTAAGTTTACTGGGTACTTTTCTGGTCCGTTCCGGCGTTCTCACTTCGGTACATGCATTTGCAACTGATCCTGAACGTGGCATATTTATTCTGATATTACTCGGCTTTTTTGTTGGTGGTTCATTACTGCTCTATGCCCTGCGTGCACCATCAACTATAAAAGGCGGACAATTCAAATTATTTTCTCGTGAAACATTACTATTATTTAATAGCATATTATTTTTAGTGGCGATGTTGACTGTGTTACTTGGCACACTCTATCCGCTAATTGCAGAAGCACTCGGCATGGGCAAATTATCTGTTGGTGCACCCTACTTCAATGCCGTCTTTATACCCGTCATGGCACCGGTTGCACTCTTGATTGGAATAGGTGCCATTGTTAAATGGAAACAGGACGACTATAAACGTGTCGCCAGACAATTACGTTTCCTGTTATTGGCAAGCGTGGTCATCGGGGTTGTCTTGAGCGTCACATTTTTCGATAACCATTTAGTCAGAACCTGTGCTGGGATTGTTGCTGCATTATGGGTTACCTTCACCAGTATTGCGGCATTACTCGCTCGTTTAAAACATCGTCAAAATAAATTGATCGCATTACAAACTATTCCACGTGGTTTTTATGGGATGACCATTGCGCATATCGGTTTTGCAGTAACGATAATTGGCATCACTATTACCAGCCAACACAGTGTTGACCTACATGAACGCATGGCCCCCGGAGATAAGGTTGAATTTGCCGATTATCAATTTTCTCTGGAAGAATTACGTCCCACAACCGGTCCTAACTTCAAAGCCACCGAGGCGGTGGTCAAGGTGGAAAAAAACGGTGTGTACGTTACCGACTTACATTCTCAAAAAAGAATCTATACCGTGCGTAATATGCCAATGACAGAAGCCGGAATTGACTCAAGTCTAATGCGTGACATCTATATTTCATTGGGAGAACCACTGGATGGAGAAGCGTGGAGTATTCGTCTTTATCATAAACCTTTTGTACGCTGGATTTGGTTAGGTGCAATATTTATGGCTCTTGGCGGTTTGTTAGCGGCAACGGATCGACGTTATCGTCTAAAAGTGGAAAAGAATAATGCGGCCCTGGTCGAAGAAACCGCTGCTTCGTTAAAACCATAAAATGCTTCGCTATTTATTACCGCTCGGTTTGTTTTTTTGTCTTGTCATAATTTTTATTTATGGCCTGCAACATGATCCACGCCAGATACCCTCCCCGTTTATCGATAAACCCGCGCCAGCATTTAAACTATCAACACTCCACGCTGCAAATATCGATGTTCAGTTAGATGATTTAAAAGGCAAAGTCTCATTATTGAATGTTTGGGCATCATGGTGTGTTGCCTGTCGTACTGAACATCCCTTACTAGTCGCAATGGCAAAAGATAATCCTGTTAATTTATATGGGCTTAATTACAAAGACACACGTGAAGATGCAATAGACTGGTTAAAACAGTTAGGAAATCCCTATATTGAAAGCGCCTTTGATCAAACGGGTAAGACAGGTATTGATTATGGCGTTTATGGAGTACCAGAAACCTTTGTGATTGATAAAGAAGGTATTATTCGTTACAAACATATTGGCCCACTTAACAAACAGGATATTGATAACATAATCCTGCCAATGATAAACCAGCTTGCGTCCCCGACATCATGATAAAAACAGGGGTTTTTATTTTATTTTTAGTGCTGAACCTTTCAGCAATTGCTGCAGATGATCCGGTTGAATTTAAAAACCCGGAACTTCAGAAACGCTATTATGCCTTAATCGAAGAAATACGTTGTCTGGTTTGTCAGAATCAATCACTGGCAGACTCACATGCCGATCTGGCACAGGACCTAAGAAACGAAATCTATAGTAAGGTTTTGGCTGGCGAACAAGACGACCAAATTGTGAGCTTTCTGGTAGAACGCTATGGTGATTTCGTTTTATATCGTCCACCACTTACAAAAAACACATGGTTGCTTTGGTTTGGACCATTTGTGTTCATGCTTATCGGTATTATTTTTGCGATCATATTGATTAAAAAACAATCTACCAATAAAGCTGTTCCGACTGAACTGGATGAGGTACAGCAACAACGTTTAACAGAACTATTAAAAAAAGACATTAAAAGGGATAAAGAATAAACATGCTGAATTTCTGGTTGATAGCGGGATCAATGCTAACATTAGCTCTTGTTGTGATAATAACGGTCTTGCTGAAAAACTCTGATAAAAATAGCAACGAAGAATTTCCTTCTGACATCTACAAACAGCAGTTAGATGAACTGGAAACAGATATTGAGAATGGGCTGTTGAGTGAAACAGAGGTCGAGTCAGCCAAAAAAGAATTACAGTTATCAATCTTAAATCAGGATAATACGATCGAAAAACAAATGTCGGAAAACACATCACCCACAAAATCAAAAATACCCAAGGTTACAGCCGTCATATTGATGATGCTGTTACCACTGTTTGCGGTTGAATTATATCAGAGTCTGGGACGTCCAGAACTTATTGAACAAAAAGAATTGCTTGAAGAGTTTCATAATGCCCAAACAGAAGAAGAAAAAGCAACCGCAATTGAAAAAATGCTGGTTCGCATGGAACAACGATTGGAGAGCACACCCGATGATGCTGATGGCTGGCTAATGCTGGCTAACTCTTACACTTCGCTTGAACGTTATCCGCAAGCGCTTATTGCAGTGGAGAATCTTTATCGCCTTAAAAGTGATGATGCTTCGGTTATGCTTCGCTATGCAGATATCTTATCTATGGTTAACAACGGTAAATTTGAAGGCAAACCTACTGATTTGATTAATGAAGCGATTAAGCTTGAACCAACAAATAATAGTGGCTTATGGCTGGCAGGACTTGCTGCTATTCAGCGTGGTGAAATACAAACTGCAATCGATTATTGGGAAAGCCTGGTCATACAATTTGAAGAAGATTCCGAATCAAGACAACAGATACAGCATTATATTAATCTTGCCCGCGAACAATTGGTAGAGACGGATGACTCAACCAAGAGCGAACTTGTTAGCGATGCAAAAATTCAGGTCAATGTAAAATTGTCTGAAAGTTTACTAAGTCAGGTAAATGACGATGAAACAATATTTATATATGCAACTGCCATTGATGGTCCACCAATACCACTTGCTATTTTACGTAAACAGGTTAGTGATCTTCCTGTTCAAGTGACATTGGATGACTCAATGTCGATGCTGCCATCGAACAGATTATCCAAACATAAGCAGGTAAAACTGATTGCAAGGATTTCCAGAAGTGGTCATCCCAAACCGGAGCCTGGCGATCTGGAAGGTATTATCGATTCGGTAAAAACGGATCTGGGTGAAGCTGTCAATCTACTCATTGATAAGCAAATCCAGTGAGAGAAGTCCAAATCACAAAAGAACCGGTTGAGTTATACAAGCTTTTAAAGTTTGAAAGCATGGTCACTAGTGGGGGTGAAGCAAAACATGTCATTGCTGATGGACAAGTCAGTGTTAATGGCCAAATTGAACTACAAAAAAGAAAAAAAATTGTTTCAGGCGATATCGTAGTGTTTGGCGAAGAACAAGTTTTAATTACATTGAAATAATATCTTCATATGCAAAACATTAATTTTATTCTGCGTCACCAACCCCGGATATATACTCATAAATCATGACAAACAATGACCTCTTGCGACGCCTTCGATACATCTTTGATTACAATGATGCGAAAATGATATCCATATACGGGCAAGCTGAACACACCATCACACGAGCCCAAGTAAGTGAGTTATTAAAGAAGGATGATGACCCTGCTTTTCAGGAATGTACTGATAAACTGCTAGCCACTTTCTTGAATGGTCTAATCAATGACCAGCGAGGCAAAAAAGAGGGTCCGCAAGCCGTGCCTGAGGAAAAATTAACGAATAACATTATTTTTAACAAATTAAAGATAGCATTAAATATGAAAGCGGAAGATGTATTGGCGACACTGGAATTAACCGGGTTTAGTATCAGCAAACATGAATTAAGCGCTTTTTTTCGTAAGCCCGGTCATAAACATTACCGTGTCTGTAAAGACCAGATATTAAGAAATTTTCTTCATGGTCTACAACTAAAATATCGTGGCGACAGTGAACCAAAGCCCGCTTTCGACTGGAACCAGCCCCCTGGCACAGAGTAAATCAATAATGGTCGACAAAATTCTGCAAGAAATCATTATGCCTGGCTTTTATGAGACGGATGCCATAGGTCATATCAATAATACAGTTATACCAATGTGGTTTGAAAAAGGTCGTATGCCGCTTTTTAAATATTTTACACCCGACCTTGATCCCGGAAAATGGAATTTAATTCTGGTGCGAATCGAAGTGGACTATATTGCTCAAATTGGTTACGAAGACCAGGTCACCATAAAGACAGGTGTGCAGCGTATCGGCACCAGTTCATTTGTAGTCCAGCAAGAAGCTATTCAGAAGCAGGCGGTTTGTGCTCGTGGACAAACAACAATGGTGCATTTTGATTATGAACAAAACAAATCGATGCCACTCCCTACTGGTATACGACAAGTTTTGGAACAACATTATTGGGATGATGACTGAATAATCAACATTCAAATAAACATCACATGAATAATATTGCTTAGTTAAATCGTATTACCGATAATCACTACTCCATAATATAAACAATCAGGTTAGTTCTTAGTACTATGGCTCAATACGTATATACCATGAACGGTGTTGGCAAGATCGTTCCTCCCAAACGTCAAATTTTAAAAGATATTTATCTTTCATTTTTCCCTGGTGCCAAGATAGGCGTACTCGGTTTAAATGGCGCCGGTAAATCGACACTATTAAAAATCATGGCCGGTATTGATACCGAAATCATCGGTGAAGCGCGTCCGATGCCGGATATAAAAGTAGGCTATTTGCCGCAGGAACCGCAACTTGATTCGAGTAAAGATGTCCGGGGAAATGTTGAAGATGGTTTACGCGAACCACTTGATGCGCTGGCAGGCCTGACGGAAGTGTATGCCGCCTATGCTGATGCCGATGCTGACTTCGATGCTCTGGCCAAGAAACAGGAAAAACTTGAAAGTGTTGTTGCTGCCTGGGATGCAGAAAACCTTGAAAACACATTAGAAATAGCTGCCGATGCTTTACGTCTTCCGCCCTGGGATGCTGCTATAGACACTTTGTCAGGCGGTGAAAAACGACGCGTTGCACTTTGTCGCTTATTGCTTTCGCGTCCTGATATGCTGTTATTAGATGAACCTACCAACCACCTCGATGCAGAATCCGTTTATTGGTTGGAACGATTTCTGGCTGACTTTAATGGTACGGTCGTTGCTGTTACTCATGACCGTTACTTCCTCGACAACGTTGCCGGTTGGATACTGGAACTTGATCGAGGCGAAGGTATTCCCTTTGAAGGCAATTATTCACAATGGCTGGAGAATAAGGAAAAACGCCTTGAGTCTGAAGAAAAGGCCGAATCTGCCAGACAAAAAGCCATCAAACAGGAACTTGAATGGGTGCGAACTGCACCAAAGGGACGTCATGCCAAAAGTAAAGCACGTCTATCACGCTTTGAAGAAATGAATTCGCAAGATTTTCAAAAACGTAGCGAAACAAATGAAATTTATATACCACCGGGTCCGCGTCTTGGAGATGTTGTTATTGAATTAAAGGGTGTAAACAAGCGATTCGATGATCATGTTCTCTATGAAGATTTAAACCTCACTATTCCTAAAGGTGCTGTTGTCGGTATCATTGGTGGTAATGGCGTTGGTAAATCCACCCTGTTTCGTATGATCTCCGGTACAGAGCAACCCGATAGTGGAGAAATTCGATTAGGTGAAACAGTGCAAGTTGCTTATGTCGAACAAAGTCGCGAAAGCCTTGATGATAAAAAGACTGTTTGGGAAGCTGTTTCAGATGGTCTTGATAATATCAATATTGGTAACTACGAAATTAATTCACGTGCTTATGTCGGCCGATTCAATTTCAAAGGTACCGACCAGCAAAAACATGTTGGCGATCTATCCGGTGGTGAACGAGGTCGTCTACATTTAGCGCACACCTTGAAACAAGGTGCCAATGTGTTATTGCTCGATGAACCTTCCAATGATCTGGATATAGAAACCTTACGCGCATTGGAAGAAGCAATTCTTGCTTTCCCTGGTTGTGTCTTAGTTATTTCACATGACCGATGGTTTCTGGATCGTATTGCCAGCCACATACTTGCATTTGAAGATGATGGTGAAGTTGTCTTTTTAGAAGGTGATTTCAGTGAATATCATGAAGACTTTCTAAATCGTAAAGGCAATGATACACAGCCAAAACGAATGAAGTATAAACGCTTAAAAACATAATCAAGCAACTGTTTCAGCAAAAACTCTAAATAACATAAATGCCAACGTCCGATATAGATTCATTCAACTTTCATCCCGGACGCATTATTGCCCGCAAATATGTAATTGAACGATTACTGGGTGCGGGCTGGGAAGCCGAAGTTTATCTGGTTCGTGAATGTGCGACCGGTATTGAGCGCACAGCAAAATTCTTCTTCCCACAACGAAATATAAAAGATAAGTCTTTAAAATTTTACGCTCGCAAACTTCATAAACTTCGCAAGTGCCCTATCGTCATTCAATACTCAACTCAGGATAGTCTCGTCTATAAAAGAAAATCAATCTCGTTTCTTGTATCAGAGTATGTCGAGGGTGAATTACTAACAGAACATTTAAAACGTCAACGCAGCAAACGACTGCATCCTTTTCAAGCTGTGCATTTACTTTATGCACTGGCAAAAGGAATTGAATGCATACATTCAGTTGGTGAATATCATGGTGACCTGCATTCCGATAATATTATCGTGCAGAATGTCGGTCTTGGTTATAATTTAAAAATAATAGATATGTTTCAGTGGGTTGATACGCCAGGGGCAAATATCAAAAGTGACGTAATGGATTTAATCAGGATTTTTTATGATGCATTGGGAGGCCAGAAACATTATTCAAAACATCCTCCTGAGATCAAAGCAATCTGTTGTGGGTTAAAACATTCGATTGCGCTTAAAAAATTTAATAGCGCTGGAAAATTACGACGCTATATAGAAAACATGCAATGGGATAAACTGTAAAAATGGGTAACAACATTAAAACGATAACAAGATTTGATGCGACAGATAATGAACCAACCTCCATTTCTATCAATCATGGCGAAATAGTCTGTTATTCAAATAGATCACCTAAAAAAGATACTCCGAATGAAGATGCACTGGGTGTTATTCCTGTTGATGAAGAAACTACTGTTCTAGTGGTTGCTGATGGTCTTGGTGGTATGCCTGCCGGTGAACAGGCCTCTCAGATTGTTGTTGAATCTTTAATTGAGTCATTGAAAGATAAAAGTGTGCTTGTACGTGAGGCTATTTTGAACGGTATCGATAATGCAAACAAAGCAATACTTGATATGAAAACAGGCGCTGGCACGACTGTTTCAATCGCAGAATTAAGCGGCAATAAACTACGCACATACCATGCGGGTGATTCACTGATATTACTTATGACTAATCATGGGAATATCAAATACCAGACGCTGTCTCATTCCCCTATTGGATATGCTGTTATCTGTGGAGCACTTAATCAGGAACAGGCCATGTTGCATCCCGAACGTAATCTCATTACAAATTATGTTGGCTGTAATGACATGCACATCAATATTGGCCCAATAATGGAGCTTGCAGCAAATGACACAGTCATCCTCTCTAGTGATGCATTACCCGATAATCTTTATGAAGAAGAAATCTGTGAATTTGTCCGGAAAGGTCCTTTACTCGATGGCGTTAATGAACTTATTGCACAATGTTACCAAAACATGAAAGAACCTTTGCCTGACCGACGTTGTCACCCTGATGATTTCACATTGATTAGTTTTAGACAAAACACCTGATGACACAATATTTATAGGCATTACTTTAAAGTAATTTTCTTTGCATGGATTTTAATAAATAATATCAAGAAAAAGCTAAAGCGACTCACGTAAGAAACCCCCGGATGAATATAACGCGGGGGTTTATGTCACTGATAGTGACATGGTACAGGTGATAAACACCTTAACTAAAGTATAGAACAAATTTACAAAAAATCAGGGTTAATTTAGCTGTAAATATTGCTTACTTTAGCCAGATTCTTTAATAGTTTGATAACTCATTGATATGTATATTGCCATAAATAAAAAGCTGAGATTTAACACCTTATTGTTATTAAATTAATTTTTATTGATTAATCGCAACTCGCAAAATTCCATAAAATAATCCCTTATATTGTTATTACATAACTTTGTACTATAATCCGCCGATGCAATTTTTCCGCAAATAAATCAACCATAAAAAACTAACCGGACTAATGTTAGTCGGTTTGTTGATGCGTTCATTAATTGAAGCCGGCTTCATGCTTGATACGGAGTCTGCTGATGGCAAGTTCTTTTCTATTATTTTATGTGATGGACCATCAGGTATTAATGCCAGGCATTACCTATAGCGCTACATTAAATCAGTTAAATTGGGGCACACAATACATGGGGACTATTCATACCGGTGACAATGATGGTTATAGCTGGGGTGATAAACATGAAATTACCTCATGGTTAAGTTATCAATGGCAGCCATGGATTAGCACCTCAGCGAGAATTGCATACAAACACGAACAACAGATTGATGGAATAGATTCAAGAATAATGGGCCCTGTACAGACTGCCAATCCTGATAACTATGGAGGCGATACTGTTACCATGAATTTCGGATTTAACCTTGCCGGACAAACCAGATTCACACGTGGTCACCGACTTGCCTTTGAAGCCGGGATCCCACTTCATCAAGACTTGAACGGACTACAAATGGAAACCGATCTTGTTTTAACCGCAGGCTGGCAATACGCCTATTAATTTTTTATCCTTAGCAGACAAGTACTGGAATGGAGCACTTGTCTACTATATAAAACAATAGCTTACGGTCAGACAATCAGATTTATGAGCTAAATTTGTGCACTGCACAAATTCGTTTATACTGCACACACTGAATTAGGACAAAAAGAGGCTTAAAATATGTTTTCAGGCGAAACAGTAGAACTACTTAAAAAAATATCGGAATCTCATATAGAGATGACAACTAATTTCCTGAATTCAAGTCTGGATAATTTGAACAAGGCTAACCCTGCTCTGTTTAAGTCAGAAAGGGTTGAAGAATTGAAAAACAAGATTAGTAAATCAACTGCACTAAGTCAGGACAGTATGCAATTATTCACTGAATACGTAAGACTTTGCCAATACACAATGGCAAAATCGATCGGCATGGAAGCTGAACCTATTGTCGCTCCTGACAGATCAGACAGACGATTTTCTGATGAAAACTGGAATGAAAATATTGCCTTCGATTACATAAAACAATTCTATTTATTAAGTTCCAGATACATCCTGAATCTAAGCCTCGAAAATGAACATATTGATAAAAAACACGAGAAACAAATCGAGTTTTATGCCAAGCAGTTTACAGATGCTTTGTCGCCAAATAATTTTGCTGCGACTAATCCTGTCGTTTTAAAACAAACTATCGAAAGCAAAGGTGAAAACCTCATTCAGGGTTTGAATACTTTCATTGAAGATTTGAGCCGCGGTAAAGGGCAAAAATTAATGACCCGAATGACGAATAACGAATCATTTGAGGTTGGTAAAAATATTGCGACAACTGAAGGTAAAGTTATCTTTCAGAACAGATTGATGCAACTTATTCAGTATAACCCAACAACCAAAACTGTTTTTGAAACACCACTTCTTATTGTGCCACCCTGGATTAACAAGTTTTATATTCTTGATCTAAGAGAAGAAAACAGTTTTATTAAATGGGCTGTCGACCAGGGACACACTGTTTTTGTTATTTCATGGAAGAATCCAGACGCAAGTTATGCGAACACCAAATTTGATGACTACATGCTCGAAGGTGTGCTCACGGCAACTGATAAAATCAAACAAGAAACAGGAATTAATAGTGTGAATGCAATTGGATACTGCATCGGAGGCACTTTACTTGCCGCAACAAATGCATATCTTGCCAAAAAAAGTCGTAAACCAATTAAATCTGCAACTTACTTTACAACGCTGGTTGATTTTGAAGAACCAGGTGATTTGGGTGTATTCATAGACGAAGAAAAACTGGACGCGCTTGATGTGGATATGGAGAAAGACGGTTTTCTTGATGGCACTACTATGGCAACAGTATTTAATATGTTACGTGCAAATGATCTGATTTGGCCATTTTTTATAAATAATTATTTACTCGGCAAGGAACCTACTGCCTTTGATCTGCTTTACTGGAATTCAGATTCAACTCGAATTCCGGCAGCGGCCCATAGTTTTTATCTACGTCAGTGTTATTTACATAATTTATTACGTGAGCCTGGCGGTATTGAAATGAATGGCATACCGATCGATCTAAGTAAAATAAAGATACCAACCTATTTTATCTCTACCCGGGAAGATCACATCACTCCGTGGAAATCAACTTATGAAGGTGCAAGGCTCATGTCTGGTCCTACCCGTTTCGTATTAGGTGGTTCGGGACATATCGCTGGCATAATTAATCCACCGGCTAAAAATAAATACAATTATTGGACTAATAATGAAATCGAAGTGGATGCGGATGACTGGCTAGACAACGCCAAAAGCAACGAGGGTTCATGGTGGCCAGATTGGCAAAAATGGATCAAAACGAAAGCTGGTAAAAAGATCCCGGCAAGAAAACCGGCGTCGAAACTAAAAGCTCTCGAAGATGCACCCGGCAGTTACGTTAAAGAAAGAATAGTATCTGATTAGACTCTTTTTACCGTCATTGATATAAATGTCTTTGACGGTAATCATTTCTTAACAATTCATTTATACAATCTCTACTCAGGAGAAAATAATTATGGCAAAAGCAAGCGCAAGACACATATTGGTTGATAATGAAGAGCAATGCGCCTCATTAAAAAAAGAAATTGAAGATGGCGCTGATTTTGCCGAAATAGCCAAAACACATTCCAGTTGCCCTTCCGGTCGCAGTGGTGGTGACCTTGGTGAGTTTGGACCTGGTCAGATGGTAAAAGAATTTGATGAAGTTGTATTTAGTGGTGATTTGAATACAGTTCATGGACCGGTTAAGACCCAATTTGGTTATCATTTACTGGAAATTACTAGCCGAGAAGATTAATAATCTGATGCGCCCAAATAAATATTATTTGGGCGCATCACGTTAATCTAATATCACTGTAGCGGTCTGAGCTTTAACAACTGCCCTTTTGGGTCGTCAGTTATAAAATAAATATAACCATCCGGCCCTTGTTGTACTTCTCTTATCCTGCCATGTTTACCGTTTATTAATCGTTCTTCATTTATGACTTTATTACCATCCATTTCCAGTCTGGCTAATTGACCAAAAGCCAGAGAGCTTACAAAAGCATTTCCCTTCCAGTTAGGAAACTGATCCCCTTGATAAAATAGTAGGCTGGATGCGGCAATAGAAGGCACCCAATAATGAACCGGTTGAGCCATGCCTTCTTTATGTGTTCCTTCACCGATTTGTGTTCCAATAACATACTCCACGCCATAAGTAATAACGGGCCAACCGTAATTAACTCCAGGCTTCATCAAATTTAATTCATCGCCACCTTGTGGACCATGTTCAATTGTCCAAACATCACCCGTATCAGGATGCATGGCTATGCCTTGCATATTTCTATTACCATAAGTGTATATTTCCAGTTTCGCATCTGGATTATTTATAAAAGGATTATCTTTCGGGATAGTCCCGTCTGTATTAATCCGAATTAGTGAACCAGCATGATCATTGATATTCTGTGCGCGTTCCTTATCCCCGCGTTCACCTAATGTTATGAATAAATTACCTGCTTTATTTATTAGCAAACGAGAACCAAAATGATAGCCACCACGAGATTTAGGCAAAGCCTTGAATAGTATTTTTAATTCTTTTAATTCATTGCCAACCAGTTTTGCACTTGCGACTTCAGTACCAACACCATTTTTATCTTGTCCGGAATAGGAAAAATAGATCTTCTGGTTATTTATGAAGTCCGGATCAAGCGCTATATCGAGTAAACCACCCTGTGCCTCAGTCTTTATAGCGGGTAAACCGCTTATTGTGGTTAATTGCCCATTGTCAAAAACACGTAAACGCCCTGGTCGCTCTGTCAAAATGATACGTCCATCAGGCAAGAAATCGACTGACCAGGGATGCTCCAGACCTTCAATCACAGTTTCAACCTTGAAAGAATGCTTGTCAGAAGAAAATTCTTGATCTGCTACTACACAGGAATTAAACACTGTGAGAAATATTAAGCTAACAATTGTCTTGTACATTTTTAAGATATTCATACTATCTATTCCAATTTAAAGTTTTATGGTTTGTCAGCTAATAAGATAGCGCGCATTGGCGCCGGATAGCCCTCAACCGTTTTCGTCTTGTCATACTTATCCAAATAATCATCTAAAGACTCAAATGTCATCCATTCTGTTCTACGCTGTTCAGCACTTGTTGTTTTTGTAATGTCGACGATCCTGACATTTACAAATCCGGCCGCTACTGCCCATGCAATCAATTTTGTCACATTTGGAATGGCCCAGACATTATTCATTTTTGCATAACGCTTTTCAGGAATTAATACATCAAGTTCATCATCGTCAATAATCAATGTTTCTAATACCAACTCGCCACCCGAGTTAAGACAATCTAGACATTGTTTTAAATGTTCAACAGGATCACGACGGTGGTATATAACACCCATTGTGAAAACAGTATCAAAGTTTAATTCAAATCCGGGCAGTTCTTGTATGCCGAATGGCAAAATATCGATATTGGCATCAGGGATATATTTTTTGACCGCACAAAACTGCATATAAAAAAGTAAAGAGGGATCGAGACCTACAACATGGCGCGCCTTTTCTCCCAACATACGCCACCCGTAATAACCATTGCCACAACCAATATCCAGTACCAGCCGATTTTCCAAAGGTTTAATGCTCTGGTTTAATCGTGACCATTTCAAATTTGATCGCCATTCTGTATCGACGTATATCCCGAAAAAATCGAATGGCCCCTTACGCCAGGGCATCAATGTTTTTATTTGTAGGGATAATTTATTAATGTCATCACAATCAGAATTATCGCCTATGACAACACAATCTGAATCAAGTATAACTTTGGAAGGTTTTATATCTGGCAATTGGTCAATCGCAGATTGCCATCTTCTGTAGTCACCATGATTAATATTGGCAAAATACTCCTGCGTTTGTGATGACAAATGATCTGACCATTTACCCATAGAATGTGCAGATAGCACATCAAATAATTTCTGATAATTCATCAAGAAATACCTGATTACTTTATCGCAATAAGCGAAATAAAATTAAAACATTTCAACCAGACATGGGATTGTATAAAGCCTGCATTCTTAATCCGTTGTTGATGTACATCCAGTGATTCTGGAATTAATACCTGCTCCAACGCATCACGTTTATTCGCAATTTCAAGCTGGTCATAACCATTCAGCGCTTTCATGTAGTGATGCAGATTGTTCATAGTGTCATTTTCCGCATCATCATCGAATATTATCTTTTCAGATAGAATCAAAACACCGCCGGGCAACAACCCTTTGTATATCGTATCTAGTAATATCTGGCGTGATGCCTGAGGGATAAATTGTAGTGTAAAGTTCATTACGACAATTGACGCTTTTTCTATTTTGGTCTCAAGCACATCGTCCAATTCAAAACAGATGCGATTATCATTTTCATCCTGAACACTACTATTAACACAGGCATCTATCATGGCTGATGAATTATCAATCGCAATAATTTTACATGACTTATTTTTTAATCCTTGTTGAATTGCCAGACTAGCCGCGCCTAGCGAACATCCCAGATCATAAATATTGGAATTCTCTTGCGCATATTCACCGGCAATAACACTCAACATTGAAATCGTTAAAGGATATCCAGGCACTGATCTTTCAATCATATCGGGAAAGACATCAGCAACATGTTGATTGAATTCAAACGGTTTGATGGGCTCATTTACAGAACGATATAAGGTATCTTTTTTGATCATAGTTAATTATTAACTATAAAGGGAAGTAAACTGGTGGCTGTTCTGGAGACCATTGTTGATATTTATGCATGCAATCCTGAAATAATTTACTCTGCTCTAAATTAACATACCAATTTTTTATTAAATTATAAGGACTAGCCTTAAACCAGTTCAAATCAACATTGGCAAATTGGCGAATAAACGGAAATATAGAAATATCTGCAGATGAAATGTGCTTGCCACTTAGACTGACACCCTCATTATCGCTCAAGGTTTGTTCTAGTAAATCCAGATAAGCCAGTGTTTTATCACGATAGTATTCCTGAGTATGCTCAGGATAACCCACATGGTATTTATAACGATCCAGATAATACTTAAACTCATTATCATTTTTTTCAATTAATTCTTTTGCACAAACACCATCTTCTTTTAACCAATCATCAGGATCATTCTGGGTTAATGCCCAATGCATTACTTCCAGGCTTTCATCAATAACTTTTTCATCTGGCGTAAATAACACCGGCACGGTGCCTTTATTTGACAATGACAGCATGGACTCTGGTTTATCTTTTAATAAAACTTCCCTGAGTTCGCATTTTATTTTTGCCTGATAAATAGCCATGCGTGCACGCATGGCGTAAGGACATCGTCTGAAAGAATAGAGAATGGGATGGCCTTGCATGTAAGTTACATCTTTGCGCCGATATGTTTTTGATTTCGTTTTTTTGCTAACGTCACTTGACGTTGTCGTTCATCGAAACCTGCGCGTTGTTCTTCAGTAGTTTCATTTATACAAAAGGGGCAAGATACACCCTGGACATAATCTTTTGACTGCATGTCTTCATCAGTTATGGGTCTTCGACAGGCAAAACATTGTTCGTAACTCCCTTCAGCTAATTGATGATCGACAGATACCCGGCTATCAAAAACAAAACATTCGCCCTCCCATAAACTCTCGTTGGTACCTACTTCTTCAAGATACTTAAGAATGCCACCATTGAGTTGATAAACTTCTTCAAAGCCTTGCTCAAGCATATAAGCACTGGCTTTTTCACAACGAATCCCGCCGGTGCAAAACATAGCTACTTTTTTTGTTTTTGCAGGGTCCAACTGTTTACTTACGTAATCTGGAAATTCGCGAAAATTTGTCGTATTTGGCGATACTGCATTTTTGAAGGTGCCAATTTTATATTCATATTCATTTCGAGTATCAATTAACAGCATATCCGGATCGCTGATGATCTCGTTCCATTGTTCAGGTTCAACCCGAACCCCTGAACGATCGGATGGTTTTATATCTGGCTGCCCCATAGTCACGATCTCTTTTTTCAACTTGACCTTGGTCCTATGAAAAGGAATGTCATCGGAAAATGATTCTTTATATTCGAGATCGGCCAAACGTGGATCAGATTTCAGATGGCTTATTAAGGAATCTATTGCCTTGCGTGTGCCGACCACAGTCCCGTTTATGCCTTCTTCTGCCAATAGGATAGTCCCATAAATCTCTCGTTCCTGGCAGTAAGACAATAATTCAGGCTGCATAATTTTATAGTCTGCAAGACGGACAAACTTATACATTGCCACTATGACAAAAGATTTGGACATTTTCTTGTTCTCTATGCGTTTTAAACCGGTTTCGAATTATAATATTAATCGCTGAAGCAGCAAATTAAATTCATGTTTTTACTACATATTTCATTGGCTTAGTGATTTTTAGAACTGTTTAGGATGACTATAAAACCCATTAAGCTTCTCTAAAGGGCATTTTACTATTACTTAGCCTCTATTTTGAATGACACGATATCATTTATTCACCTCTATCAATAAATCTGGATAAACCAAATGAACCATCATACTTTGCTTATCAGCATGGCAACTGATATGGATCAAGTTTGGTTCAAAATAAAAATCACACAGAAGTCTAGGCATAATGGACACGCTGTTTTATGAAACATTGATTCCACAGCTTTTGAACAAATGCACCATTATATAGCAACGAAGAAAACGCATACTATCCAGTTTAAGATAAGGGCTAAAATGATGATGCGTGTTTTATATAATTTCTTTATCGTTTAAAACATAAACAGGATAAGATCTGCATTAGAAGACATATGCATTCAAATATGTTTGAATTGTACCCCGTCAGCCCCATGTGGACCAATTAGCCTAATTGCCTAAGAGATAGTTTTCGTTCATCGTTAACCGAAGAGGAAACGATGATGACAAATAAAAGAAGTGCAGAACAAACCGTACGTGATATTCGTCGACG
>JAURNW010000035.1 GCA_030829985.1 Gammaproteobacteria bacterium
AACGTGCATTGATTAAACAAAATACCTTGGCACTACGTAAACAGATGCATTACGATAAACAACACATTAACTAACCCGATGAACCGATCTGTCTCTTAGTTTATGCCGCTCTTTGTCCAAAAGGTTTTGACGACGTACAGGTAGCTGCATATTAACATTTTAATCCTTTACTAAAAGCGGACATGAAAATACCTTTTAGTAATGATGTGATTGATTATAGAAAGGGGGCATTGTTCTCCTTATGACCCACCTCGTTTTAGGTACGTTTTATCAAAAACATAAAACTACTAGATGATAAATTTACGCGAGTAAATGAGGACCAACATCTTTCAATATTCGACAACCTGTTTGTCCCAGGACGCGATCAATCTCGGACGTCAGGATAGAGAGTGCATGGCTTACGCCGGCTTCACCGCCAGCGGCTAATCCATATAAAGTTGGTCTTCCGATCATCACGGCATCTGCACCCAGGGCAATTGCTTTAATGATGTCTGTGCCGCGACGGAAACCACTATCAATAATGATGGTTGTTTTATTTCCAACCGCTTCGACAATTTCGGGTAATACTTCTATTGGCGCTACGGCACTATCGAGCTGTCTACCGCCGTGATTAGAGACAACTATTCCATCACAACCTAATTCAGCAGCACGTTTGGCGTCTGCGCCATTCAAGATACCTTTTATGATTAACTTACGTGGCCATATCTCGCGTAACCACGCAACATCATCCCATGAGATCTTTGCGTCAAATAATTTTGGTACAAAGGCAACGCCGCCTTGCGCGGTTTGTGCTTCGGGTGGCATAAAATCAATAATGTTTTCAAAACGTGGAACGCCATTGGGGATGAGGACATCAAAAATCCATCTTGGGTGGCGTGCAACATCAAACATATTTCTAAGACTAAGTTTGGCAGGCTGACGATAATTACGTTGATCCCATTCGCGGTGTCCAAATATATTAGCGTCCGAGGTAAAAACCAGAGCTTCATAATTAGCCTTGTCCGCACGAGCTATAATATTACGTGTTAATTCACGATCACTCATCACATAGAGTTGCATCCATAAACGGCCAGCGGCTTCTTTTGCAACATCCTCAAGGCTCACATTGGATAAGGTGCTCAAACTAAATGGAATGCCCAACTTTGCAGCGGCTCGGGCAAGCGCAATATCACCGCGATGCGATAGCATGCCGTTGAGTCCTGTAGGCGCGATAATTAGCGGAGAATTTATTTCCTGATCAAATAGAGTTGTACGTTGATGACGTGAACTCGTATCTACCAGGGTATTCGGAACTAAACGAATCGAATCCAGCGCTTCGCTATTCCAACGCAAGGTTCTTTCTGATTCGGAACCTCCTTCAACATATTCCAAAGCAAAGTTAGGTACTTGTCGCCTGGCGAATTGACGAAGTTCTTCAATAGAGTTTGTTCTACGAAAATCATTGCCCGAATAGTATTTGCGTTTTAGTGCCATAAAGTCAGCCTAAGTTAGACCTGTCTGATTCGAACCACATTCATTACCTCAACATCAAAACCAGCAACCTTTTCCATGCCTGCATAATAAGTCAGATTTACCCGCGCGCCTTTCAGGTTTCGATACTGTTTTTTTCGTTTGAATCTGAACGGCACGTCATAACCTTCCAGTGTCAGTGTATTAATTATCCATTCTGAATTTTTTTCGTCCCTTTGTACATGTGAATTGACTTTCATCATTTCTGAATGAATAAGCTCTCGATTCTTTTTTAATAACTTATCAACGGGTGATTTCATACTTGCAATTTATCATGCAGCATAAGACGGAATCTTATCCAGCTTTTTGCCGAGCAAATTATGTGCCTCTTCAACATCATAATCTGACTGCAGACCCATCCAGAATGCCTCAGAAGTATTGAAGTATTTAGCTAATCGCACAGCGGTATCTGCCGTAATAGCCCGCTTACCATGTACTATTTCATTAATACGCCTTGGCGACACGTCTATATCACGTGCAATGCGATTTTGACTAATCGCCATCGGCTGTAAAAATTCCTCCAGTAGTATTTCACCGGGATGTATATTCGGTAATCTCTTCATCTTAATAAACCTGTATTAATGATAATCAACAATTTCAACATTCAATGCATCACCATTGTCCCAAACAAAACATATCCGCCATTGATCGTTTATACGAATACTGTATTGCCCGACTCTGACGCCTTTTAATTTTTCCAGGCGATTTGCGGGAGGCACACGCAGATCACTCAACACATGCGCATTATGCAACATCCTCAATTTTCTCCGTGCTATCTGCTGTAGTGACTGAGGGAACTTACGTGACACAAAACCTTGCCAGATCAATTCCGTTTGTTCACATTTAAAATTCCGTATCATGATCTTAAGTATAACGTACAGCGTTATATAACGCTACGCGCTATGGATATTTATTTTCCTTGCTTGTGCCATGACAGGTACGGGATAATCCCGTCTTTTTTCTCACAATATAAAAATATCATGTGGTTCAAAAACCTTCGTATCTATCGACTCACTAAAGACATTGATCTTTCTCCTGAAACGCTGGAAATAGCCCTGCATCAGCAAGACTTTACACCTTGTACGAATATGGATTTTTCAAGGTATGGCTGGGTTCCGCCACTGGGTAAAAATAGCGAACTGTATACTCACAGTTGCGCGGGTTACATCATGATTTGCGCACGTAAGCAGGAGAAGATATTACCTCCGGCGGCAATCAACGAAATGGTTGATGAAAAAATCGTTGATTTTGAAGCCGCACAGGCGCGCAGCGTTTATCGCAACGAAAAACGCACCATCAAGGAAGATGTTATCCATACTTTATTGCCACGCGCATTGACACGTTCATATCTAGTCTATGCCTACTTTGATCCTAAAAAAAAATTACTGATTATCGATTCAGCCAGCTCAAATAAAGCCGAAGAATTTATGGATCACTTGCGCGCTACTCTGGGTAGCTTGCCTGTAGTGCCGCTAAAGTGTCACGGCGATGCGGCTAACGTGATGACGCATTGGTTACAAGACACAACGCCAAAGAGTTTTGAACTCGATAATGAATGTGAATTACAAAACCCGCGAGAAAGTAAGAACATAGTGCGTTGTAAAAATCAGGAGCTGGAAAGCGCAGAGATTCTGAGTCACTTGAAAGCAGGCAAACGCGTTATCCAGCTAGCGTTAGTCTGGCGCGATGCCATTCGATTTGTATTGGCAGATGATTTTTCGATTAAACGTTTACGTTTTGAGGACATTATCCAGGAACAAGCCGAAGATGATACTAATGACAAAGCGACACAGTTTGATCAGGACTTTGCGGTAATGACCTTGCAAATAAATGAGTTCATAAAAGAGTTGCTGGAAGAATTTGGCGGTATTGAAAAGTCTGACTAACGAGCATTCCGTCATGCTCGCATAAGCGGGCATCCAGTCAATTAACAATGTTTCGCTGGATTCCCGTATGCACGGGAATGACAACTGTTAATAAATTTAAAATAATCGAAATTCAATGGATTAATTTTTTTATGAAAATCTATCTCGCATCAAGATCACCACGCCGTCATGAATTACTCAAACAAATTGATGTCGATTTTGAAATCGTCGATATAGATATTGATGAAAGTTGGGATAGTCATGAAAAACCGACGGACTATGTACAACGCATTGCACTGGAAAAGGCGCGAGCGGGTAATGCATTCAGTGATGAAGATTATCCCGTGTTAGCAGCAGATACTGCTGTGATACTGGACGGACATATTTTGGGTAAGGCCGAAAATAAAGACGATGCTCGAAGCATGCTCAAACAATTGTCCGGCAAAACACACACCGTACTTACAGCAGTAAGCTTGATTCATAAACATGAAAAAACCCTATTAAACACAAGCAGTGTTACTTTCAAAAAACTAACTCAAAAAGAGGTCGATGATTATTGTGAAACTGAAGAACCTATTGGTAAAGCCGGCGGTTATGCTATACAGGGCAGGGCAGCAATATTTATTAAAAGGCTCGAGGGCAGTTATAGCGGGGTGATGGGTTTACCGTTATTTGAAACTCAACAATTATTGATAAGCACTCTTTAAACAATCAACATAATAATGGCGGGCGATGAATTTAATAAATGCGGCTAGCGCTGCTGAACCGATAGCATAGCCTTTGGTAACAGCTTTAGTGGTGTTACCTACAGCATTAAGTGGATCAGTAATATTACAGAATTTCTCGTCTGGTTTCTGTTCCACTTCGAATCTCGCAGTGAATTATGACACTACCAGGTATTAAAAAAGGGAGTCAATTGACTCCCTTTTTTTCAAACGCTTTTTACTGGCTTATAGCAAGATACCGCCATACTGAACGAAGAATGGTGTGAATACCAAACTCAGAATCGCCGATAGTTTGATAAGGATGTTCAGTGAAGGACCTGAAGTATCTTTCATCGGGTCACCAACAGTATCACCAACAACAGCTGCAGTGTGACAATCCGAACCTTTGCCGCCGTGGTTGCCTGCTTCGATGTATTTCTTGGCATTATCCCAAGCTCCACCACTGTTAGATGATGCGATGGCCAGAACGCCACCAGCAACCAGCGAGCCGATCAACATGGCCGCTACAGCTTCAACACCGAACAGGAAACCTACAACGAGTGGTGAGCCCATGATCAACACGCCAGGAGCGATCATTTCTTTTAGCGCTGCCTGCGTCGATATCGCTACACACTTCGCGTAGTCAGGTGTGCCCGAGCCGTCCATGATGCCTGGAATCGTCTTGAACTGATGACGCACTTCTTCAATCATGGCAAATGCCGCGGCACCTACCGATTTCATTGTCATAGCAGAGAACAGGAACGGCAGAACCGCACCAATGAAGAGGAAAGTGAAAACCAGAGGCTCTAGCAGGCTCATAGTAATCGGCTCACCGCGCAATGTTTCGGCAGTAGTAATAAAGGCCGCAAACAAAGCGAGTGAAGTCAATATTGCAGCACCGATGGCAAATCCTTTACCAATCGCGGCAGTAGTATTACCAGCAGAGTCTAAGATGTCAGTTCTACGTCTAACTTCTGATTCCAGACCAACCATCTCAGCAATACCGCCTGCGTTGTCTGCAACAGGCCCGTAAGCATCGATAGTAAGAGTGAGCACTAAGCTACCCAGCATACCTAGAGAGGCGATAGCGATACCGTACATACCCGCAAGCTCCCAAGAGATGAAGATGCTTATTGCAATAGCTAAGTAAGGAAGAACCGTACTCTTATAGCCGAGTGCAAGACCGTAGATGATGTTGGTAGCAACACCCGTCTCACAGGACTTGGCGACTTCCTGAACGGGGGCAAATTTTTCGGAGGTGTAGTAACCGGTTAATAAACCAACTGCTAAGCCCGATACCAGACCGGCCAGGAAGCAGAAATAAACGCCTATATTCGTATAGTCCGCACCGTTTAACACGAAGTTTTCCGGGATCAGAGCAACAGTAACGAAGTACATAACCACTGCCATAATGGCGCTGGAGATGATTAGCAGCTTCATTAAAGCAGGAGCAACATCGTCTTCAGTCTTTACGCCAACCAGGAGTTTAGTGAGTAAGGCTATTGGAATACCTACAGCACTGATCAAAATTGGGAACAGCAATGCATCCGGGTTACCGGCAAAAACTACCGCACTTATAACCATTGCCGCACAGGTGCTTTCTGCACAAGAACCGAAAAGGTCAGCGCCCATACCAGCAACATCACCCACGTTGTCGCCAACATTGTCTGCGATTACGGCAGGGTTACGGGGATCATCCTCTGGGATGCCCTGCTCAACCTTACCTACAAGGTCAGCACCAACGTCTGCTGCCTTAGTGAAGATACCGCCGCCAACTCGTGCGAATAACGCGATTGTAGAACCACCCAGTCCAAAGCCAGCAATCACTTCCATAAGGATGTGGTTGTTCTCAGGTCCAAGGTCAGCAAGCAAAGTACTCATCACCACATAGATGATAACCAATCCGAGAGTCGCCAGTCCGACAAGCGCAAATCCCATTACCGCACCAGAGTTAATGGCTACATCGTAAGCTGCGGAAATGTCTTTCTTCGCAGAAACCGTAGTTCGTGCGTTGCCTTGAGTCGCTACCTTCATGCCAATATAGCCAGAAGCGATGGATATCGCGCCACCGAATAGGAAAGCCATAGCGGTATAGATACCCTCATGGATATCAGAGGTATGAGTATCGTCGATCAAAATGGCGATAATGGCGGCAAAGACCACCATGAATATCGTCAGGACTTTGTATTCCTGTTTCAAGAAAGCCATGGCTCCTTCGGCAATAGCGCCGTGGATGAAGGTTAGCTTCTTTGCCTGAGCTTCATCCAGCCCAAGATCAAGTGGTATACTTACAACCTTCTTCATGTAAAAGAAGGCTATTCCCAAGCCCATCAGCGACAGGATTGTAGTTACCCATATTGTTATGCCTGACATATAAATTCCCCTAACTTCTATAAGTTATTGATTTTAAGGACAAAATAGTAAAAGAATCACCGACAATGTCCCCTCTGCCTTGCCGGCGCCAAAAAGTGGTGCAGATTGTACTTGCATATCCGACAAGTGCAAAATCTTACACACCCTTTTTTGTAATAATTTTTTGAGGTGTTTCAATTAGAAACTGTAATTTCTGAATTATGTCTACTAATCACGGTTTTCCACCTATTGCAGCTCCTGATGCCCGTATCCTGATTCTTGGATCCATGCCTGGACAAAAGTCGCTCGAGGAAAGCCAATACTATGCACACCCACGCAATAGTTTTTGGCCCATCATCTTCAATATACTTAAAACAAACAATGAACTAACTTATAACGATCGTAAAACTCTGTTAATAAAAAACAAGATTGCTTTATGGGATGTTTTAAAAAGTTGTTATCGTGAAGGTAGTCTTGATACTAATATTGATCAATCCACTATAGAGCCAAATGATTTTGACAGGTTCTTCTCAAAGCATAAACAGGTTACTGTTGTTTTCTTTAATGGCTCAAAAGCCGAACAGCTTTTTAATAAAAATAGTATAAAGACTCTGAAACAAGCAGAACAAAACCTGTCCTTTTTCAGGTTACCTTCCACTAGCCCCGCACATGCGTCACTGACATTCGAGCAAAAATTATTGCAATGGGAAGTAATAAAAGGTTTTCTATAAGGCTAGAGCAATCAACAAAAAACTAATGTGTTTTTAGAGCCTGCTGTTGTTTCCAATTAAACCAGCCCTGTGGCGATATTTTATTCATCAACCTATCAATTGGAGACAATATAAGTAAATTAAAAGCACCATGTATTTTCCCTGTCCAGGTTTGACTGGGACATCGCAATGAAATTGCATAGCTAGGCTCATCGTAGACAAAATGGTGCCAGTAGCCACTGGGAATATATAATGTTTCTCCTCGTTCAAGCACCACCTTATAACCTTCCACATCCTTTAGGCCAGGAAACTGCTCAAAATCCGGGCGCTCAATATCAACATAGCTTCTACAAGTAAATGGATAACCATGTAAATTCTTTCCTTGCTCATAAGGGAACAGATAAACCGTTTTTTTGCCATATAGAGTAGTGTGTAGCACGTGTGACATGTCGATATCAAAATGCATCTGGGTAACAGAACCCTTGCAACCAAAAAACATAAAAACAAAATTTCGGGATATGCCCTTTAATATAGAGGGAAAGATAATGTCATCGACTAATTCCGGAATTTCGGATTTTATATTATAGAGAAACATCCGCAGGTCTTGCTGTTTAGTCACAACTGTATCGATATAGTCCCTAAAGGAGATACTCTTCGACTTTGACATGTAATTCTTGCCGGCAGAAACGAAACTTGAGTCATAGACTTTAACTTGTTTATCGCCGTACTGTTCTTTGAAAAAGTCAGGGGTCCACTTTGTTGATGCCGGCCATGACTTTGCCAGGTCTTTTATTACAAGGGGGCGTAGCGGTTTGAAATAAGATTCTTCGAATTCTTGCTGCTGAATAGAAGAAACCATTTCAACAGGCTGTAAATCAAGCTCGGGCATAACGCAATCTGAGCCGACCGATTGGCTATCTGGCAAGAAACTCACTGTAGGTGTGAAGGATATCGGCTTGTTCCCAATGCAAGAAATGCCCTGCACCAGGTATCATCTTGAATTCACAATCAGGAATTCGAGAAGATGCTTTTTCAATATCATGTGGATCCAGAATCGCGTCAAATTCACCACTTAAGATGAGAGTTGATGCTGTGATGTTACCAAGATCGATAAAGTCCTCAATATCTGAGGCCTGCTCAACGAATTCGCAATGATCATAAAAACTCAGAAACTGCTCCCGGCTCATGCCGCGGAATTGCTCAATAATCTGCTTCTTATGCGTATCAGGAATATGCTGACCAAATTTTTCTATCATTAGAGGCGCAATGTCTTCTGTCTTATTTGTGTCAAACAGTTTTTGCCCTTCCTTGATCACTTCAATAACAGCCTTGCTTGGCTTGGCACCATAACTACCCAGTATCATCTTATCGACTAACTCCGGGTGACGTGCCGCTAATGCAACAGAAATTATTGTTCCCCAGGATGCAGCGGCGAGAATGACTGTGCCGTTTCGGTTAGTGGCATTAATAACCTTATGCAACACATCAACCTGCTCATCAAAAGTAATGCCGGGGTTACCAGATAATATCTGACCTCGACCTTGTCCTGGCAAGTCAAATACGACAACAGAATAGTCAGCAACAAAATGACTGACGAATGAGCGCCAGGCTGCCATTGTTTGTTTGGCGCCACTAATACACACGATAGTCTTCTCTGCTTCACCATAGATTCGGTAAGGCACTTGAAAACGTCCCGGGCTCAACTCTCCTTTTTCAATTTTCATTCTTTAGGTATTAATTTATATTATTCTGGGTTTATCTTGGCAGGCAGACTACTAGCGAACATAAGATAACAGTTTAACTTTATAGTGCATTTCCTAATATTATAAAGAAAGTTTACGAAATGTCTCTACTCTTTTAGGAACTGCTTAGCAATTACTAAATTGCAGATTATCGCTCAAAAACTCAAATCATCTACAAATTGATCGATTTAAAGTGGTTTACAGAGTTTAAATGATAGTTTAATGCCTGTTTAACCATCTTCTACTGCCTGTTAGCACGATATAAATAATTGCTAATTAACTACAAATATTTCGAGTTAAGCCCCTAAACGACCTAAAATATCAGAATATTATCCACCATTCGTTAAATTGACGGTTTTTTATCATGTATTTATTGGTTAGGTCAAAATTTGTTCGGAAAGTTTCAAGGCTTCTAAACGCGATTGTGTAATATGCGTTTCAGGCAATAACTTACTCACTCCAATCTGCCGCAGCACCTTTTCTACTGTTGGGCTGAGGCTACACAATACAACATGATCATTATCACTTTTTGCCTTGAGTATGACCTCTTCCAATGCGAAGGAAGCCGTACTATCAATAAAAGGCACGTCGGTGAAATCAATTATGAGCACATCCTTTTCACGATCTGTCGCCAATAAACGAACGATTCCTTTAGCGGACCCAAAACTCATCGGGCCTTCAATATGAAACAAGACGATTCGTCCACCTGAACTTTCGAGAATCTCGACTTCTTCATCTGTTAATTCTGTCCAATCACCTGAGCCGCCTACTATTTTCATGCTTGCGGCTTGTGAATCAGACATGCGTTTTACAAATAGCAGACTGGCCATCACCGTCCCAACCGTAACCGCTGTTATTAGATCGACTAAAACAGTCAAAGAAAATGTTGTAAGCATGATCAAAACACCTGAACGAGGAGCGCTACGAACACGCTGCAAGTAATTCCAGTCAACGATATTAACGCCGACCTTTAACAAAATCCCGGCGAGTACAGCATGCGGTATATGCTCAGCAAATGATCCCAGACCTAATACCATCATCAGCAAAATCAGGGCATGTAATGCGCCTGAAACAGGAGTACGTCCACCTGCACGCACATTAACTACTGTTCGCATAGTTGCCCCGGCGCCCGGTAACCCTCCAAATAAACCACTAACTATATTGCCTATTCCCTGACCAAATAATTCGCGGTCAGACTCATGATGTGTGCGCGTAATACTGTCTGATATTAATGAGGTTAAGAGCGAATCGATAGAGCCTAAAAATGCCAGCACCAAAGAATACTTAATGATTAAAGCAAACTCATCAATCGAAAATACCGGCATTTGTAAAACAGGCAAACCACTTGGTATTTCGCCAATAATTGTTGCATCGTTTAAAAAGAGAACGCCAATAGTTGTGCCTACAACTAGAGCAAGCAAAGGGCCGGGAATATAACGGTTAAGTCGTTGTGGAATAAAACACACAATAGCGAGCGCTATTAGACCCAGAATCAAAGCACTGGAATGTATATTGCTGAACCAGGCAGGCAATGCCAATAAAGATTTCAACGGACTGCCTGATGCAACCTGACCAACAAAAGGAGCTAATTGTAAGATTATAATAATACATCCTATACCGCTCATAAATCCTGAAATAACAGGGTAAGGCACTAAATTGATGTAACGGCCAAACTTAAACACACCAAACAATATTTGAAAAACACCACCCAACATAACGATGGTAAAGGCTATCGCCGGATTATAGGAAAAATGGACAACGACTGCTGTCATGACGACCGTCATTGGTCCTGTTGGACCGGAAATTTGTGCCGGTGTACCGCCAAAAATTGCGGCAAAGAAACCCACAATGATCGCACCGTACATCCCGGCGAGAGGTCCGAGCCCAGAAGCAACACCGAAAGCTAAAGCGAGAGGCAACGCAACTACTGCCGCTGTTAAACCACCGTAAATATCACCGCGCAAATTATCGAATGAAAAATCTTTAATAAAAAGCATTACGTTACAAACCCGAGATATTTAACGCGGACAAGAAAATAATGTTTAAATAACATCATTGATTTTTTCCAACATTGTTTTGGCGTTAAGATAATCTGGATTAATCCGAATCTGTTTTTCATCATTAATCAAAAGCAAACCCGGAAAACTATTCAACCTTAAACGTCTGCACTCATTAATTTCCTGTTGCAGTACTTCTTCTGTCGCCAAAGATTTAATATCCAGTTCAAATTTCTCTTTATCCATGCCCAATTCTTCAGACAGTGTTATCAACGTTGAATAATCAGATGGATTTCTTGCTTGCAGATAATACGCCTTTTGAATCGCAAGCGTGATTTCTTCATCAAACTTTTGTCCCTGGTAGCGCGCGGCAATAACCGCTCGACATGCAGGATAAGTGCTTCGACGTGGAATGCAATTATTCCAAAAATCATAATTGAATTTGGTTTTCGGGACTTGTCTCTGGATAGCTTGCCAATGTCCTTGCACAAATAAACATGTTTCCTCAGACATAGGTTCTTCATTATCAGGCGCCAAACCACCTAACACACTTATCACTTCTATTTCCTTGGGCAATCCTGACAATAGCGAGAGTAACGACGGCCTGAATGCCCAACACCAACTGCACATCGGATCATGAGCATAATAAAGTTTTATCGACACTAAATTTTCTTTACAAATTACAGTTTAAAGTCTGAATTGAGTATTTTTTCTACCGGCTTGTTTTTAAGCGTCACATATTTTGGCAAGCCTTTTTCGTAGGGAGGATAATCTTCTCCTTCAATCAAAGGACTTAAATAACGCCGACAGGCTTCGGTAATGCCAAATCCATCTTCAGTAATAAATTCCTTTGGCATCATCTTTTCTACGTTCGCAACATCTTCCAGGTTTGCCTTATCAATCTCCCAAACGTAAGGCTCGTCAGATAGTCGTTTTATTATCGGCATCACTGCATTGTCTCCGGCAAGCGCCATCTCTACCGCGGCTTTACCTAAGGCATAAGCTTGATCAACATCTGTCTTTGAAGCGATATGTCGAGCGGCGCGCTGTAAATAATCGGCTACGGCCCAATGAAATTTATAACCCAACGCCTCTTTGATCATATTGGCAATCACCGGTGCAGCACCACCAAGTTGCGCATGCCCAAAGGCATCTCGCGTTCCCTGTTCCGCCAGAAATTTCCCATCGGGCCAATGCGCCCCCTCGGAAACGACTATTGAACAATAACCATATTTTTCGACATTACCTTTAACTTTATTGATAAAGGCATCCTGGTTAAATTCAATCTCGGGAAATAAAATCACCACGGGGATATCATGTTGCTCGTCTGACGCTAATCCACCGGCGGCGGCAATCCAACCGGCATGGCGCCCCATTACTTCGAGCACAAAGACCTTGGTAGACGTCTTGGCCATGGAACAAACATCAAACGAAGCCTCTCGCGTAGATATCGCAATATATTTTGCTACTGACCCAAATCCCGGGCAGACGTCGGTAATTGGCAAATCATTATCCACTGTTTTTGGCACATGGATCGCCTGAATCGGGAAACCCATTTTTTCGGATATTTGAGAAACCTTATGACAAGTATCGGCGGAGTCACCACCGCCATTATAGAAAAAATAAGCGATATTGTGTGCTTTGAAAACTTCGATGAGGCGTTCATATTGCGCCTTGTTTTCTTCCAGACCTTTCAATTTATAACGACAGGAGCCGAATGCACCTGACGGCGTATACCTCAAACCAGCAATATCGGCTATCGACTCCTGACTGGTATCGATCAAGTCCTCTGTCAGAGCGCCAATAATGCCATTTCGCCCGGCATAAATATTTGCGATTTTGTCTGTATGCTGTCTTGCGGTTTCAATAACACCACATGCACTGGCGTTTATAACTGCGGTAACTCCACCAGACTGCGCATAGAAAGCATTCTTCGCCGCTGCCATAAGGTATAACTCCTGAAATATGAATTAATTATGAAACTGAACTGTATAAGTTCGGGTCTATATTAGTTATGTTAAACTGCGAACATAAAGCAAACAAATCATAATGTGTTGCACGGAATTTCAACATAATAATTATTTATGAATTTTTACAGACTCATACGACATAAAGCCAAAAAAACATTCATTGGTTTCCTTGTCTTACTACCTTTTCTGGTATTCGCTGCTGACTTGCCAGACTTTGGTGACTCGGCGGGAAGTATTGTGTCCCCTGAATATGAGCGACGTCTAGGAAAAATGTTTTTAAACCAGATACGTCATTATGCCCACATAAATAAAGACCCCGAAGTTGAATCCTATATTCAATCTCTTGGAAATCAACTGGCATCCTATAGTGACGACAATGAACAGCCCTTCACTTTTTTTGTTGTTAATAATCCGGGCATTAATGCTTTTGCCGGCCCTGGCGGTATGATCGGCATGAATAGTGGTGTCATCCTGAACTCTGAAAATGAAAGTGAATTAGCTGCTGTAATGGCCCATGAAATATCACACGTTACCCAGCGACATCTCGCTCGTCAGTTCGAAGAAGCGAGTAAATATAGCTTAATTAATGCTGCTGCATTGATCGGTGCCGTCCTGGTCGGCATCCAAAACCCTGAAGCTGGTGCAGCAGCAATCAGTGCAATCGGCGGTTTGTCCGCACAAAACAAGGCCAATTTTACTCGTGCGAACGAGCAGGAGGCAGATCGAATTGGTATGCAATTACTGGCTCGTGCCGGTTATAACCCCAGGAGCATGCCCGCATTTTTTGAGAAACTACAACAGTTGTCCAGATATTCACAAAGTGCTGCACCGGAATTTATACGCACACACCCTTTAACAACATCTCGTATAGCTGATACTCGTGCACGCGCTGAAGAATTTCCTATAGACGAATTTACCAATACCCACCCCTATGAATTAACCAAATATAAGCTGTTCGTAAATTCATCAAAAACGGCTAAAGAAGCAGCGAAGTTTTTACTCGATGAGCTAAACAGAAGCAACCTTTCTGATAAAGAGAAATTGCCCATTCGTTACGGTCTTGCATACGCCTATATCTATAACAGGGAATTTGCCCGTGCTGAACAACAGCTCGAACATCTACTCAGAAATAATTCGGATGACGTTGCTTATTTATTATTGGCCGCAAAACTTCAAACCACACAATCAAACTATAATGCTGCTTTTGATATTTTCAAAAAAGCCTATGGCCTATATCCGGACTATCGCCCAGCAGTTATTGCATACAGCCGGGCACTGCTCGATACACGTAAAGGCAAAGAAGCAAGAGATGTTTTAAAAAAGTATGAACGTCATTATCAACACGATCTGGATACATATAGTTTGCTAGGACAGGCAGAAGCCATGCTTGGGAATGAGGTTGAAACAGCCATCCTGCAATCAGAGTATTATTTTCTTGCGGGATCAACAAAACTTGCTCTGGATAAACTTGTTTTTATAAAGCAACAATATCAAATTGATTACTATCAGGAACAACGTGTTAATGCACGGATGGCAGAGCTCGAATATGAACTTGAACTCGAAAACGACCTGAACTTATAAACGTAAAGAATCAGCACATATGTTACGCAGAGACACCCTAAGATATATAACTTCCGGCTCAATAATGTTGTTCTCGGGATTGTTAAACCCGCTCACAGTCTTTGCTAAATGGAATAAGGCAGCATTTAGCGCCGTAGATTTTGATGAAGCTGTTGCCGCTTATTTCCCTGAACAAAAAATACAATCGACAGAACAAATTACTATTGGCGTACACCCAATTGTAGAGAACGGCGCCGTAGTACCAGTCAAAATTAAAACTGATATGCAAAATGTAGAATCAATAACAATATTTGTAGACAAAAACCCTAACCCGCTAATTGCAAACTTTGATCTTTCCCCCGACTGTATCGGTTTTGTCTCTACTCGAATAAAAATACAACAACCTTCAAATATCGTTGCCATTGTTAAAAGCGATAAGGGTGTATTTAGCAAGAGCACTTTTATAGAAGTACATGAAGGAGGGTGTGGCTAAACTCATGTCCTCAAGCATACGCTTAAAAACCCGAACCAATGCTGGCGTTACCACAGTACGTGCGATTATTCGTCATCCAATGGAGACCGGCTTTCGAATTGATAATGAAACTGCCGAGATCGTTCCAGCACACTATATTAATCGGGTTATTCTTAAACATAAGGGCAATGTAGTTATGTCTTGTGACTGGAGCCGCGCGATTTCAAAAAACCCATACCTCTCATTCATGTTTAAAGGCGCTAAGGCCGGTGATAAACTTGAGCTTATCTGGAACGACAACAAAAACAACACCGATTCAATTGAAACACTGATAGAATAATTCGTTCCCGAAATTAACTTCGTCTAAATTTAATGCGCGCGATAATAATATTTTGTTTTTTTGTTGTGCTTGCGTTCTTCGTTGGCGCAGTACTCGCTTACCCGTTAAAATTATTGCTTGATCCAGCACTTGAGCTTGCCTTTCGTAAATACCTGACCTATGCCACGTTACTAAGTGGCCTGCTTATCAGCGGCATATATTTGCATATGTATAACTCGCTTTCGTTAAAAGCGTTTGGCTATAGCAAAAACCCACGCGTATTTTTAAATAATCTGCTGAACGGTTTTGTCTTTGGACTGACCATCATGCTGATAATCGAAATACTATTGTTTTTACTCGGCGTTCATGAACTGGATGCAAACCGCAGCATATCGATACAATCACTCTCACTACTTTTTATTAAAGCAATAATGGCGGGCTTGTTAATTGGTTTAATAGAAGAGTCTATCTTTCGGGGCGCATTATTCTCTGGCTTATATAAACAAACAGGCGCGGTTATAACTGTGTTCTTTTCCAGCCTGGTTTATGCAACGGTTCATTTTATTCGTTATCGCGACTTACCACCTGAGACTGATATCAACTGGCTTACCGGAATAAGTATGATGCCAGAAGCATTTCGGCGTTTTCACGAGTGGTCAATTACAGATTATTTCCTGACACTGTTTATTTTTGGTGTATTGCTTGGCTTACTAAGATTAAAACATCGTAACATTGCAGCCTGCATCGGCGTTCATGCCGGTATTGTAATGTTAATTAAAATCGGCGATTACTTTACCAATCGAACTCATAACAGTAACTATGATTATCTCGTAAGCAAATATAATTCGACATTCGGATGGATGAGCTTTACTGTGATTTTAATGTTTACGATTTTTTATTTTGCAAAACTTCAATCCATAAAACACGTCGAATCAAAAAACTGAATCGCTCCACTCACTATTAAATGTTTTGGAGATAATGCCTAGTCTTTTGGTGCGCGATTAGAAGCGATTAATTCAGACAGACAAAGTCCGTATAAACCTACGGCATCTTTAGGTTCAATCGTTTCATCCTTATTTTGCGCTAGCAAACCAGCGGCAAGAATAGCAGCGATTATATGATCTTCGTTCATTAATAGTTTCCCCTTTTTAATAAATGACTAACAATAAACTGAAGATATATTATAAACACAATGTATTATTTTTTTCATTACTCCGGATGTGATCGGTGTATCTGTTAAATTATTTAATGACATCAGGATGAAACAAAACCTCGCCATTTACCTTGAAATTTCTAATCAGACTCTGACCTTCCTCGCCTCTGATAAATTCAGAGTATTTTCTCGCAAGATCAATTTTAGTATGTGGATGTTTGGCTGGATTTACCATTATCACATGATATGGATTAAACAGAGCCTCATCATTTTCAAAAACAACTCTTAATTTCATTTTATCTTTATAAGCAAGAAAAGTACCTCTATCCGTCAATGTATACGCCTCTTTATCATCTGCAATTCGTAATACGACACCCATGCCTTGACCAACTGCAAGATACCAGTCGCCCACAGGCTTATTACCCACCATTTGCCACAGGCTCTTTTCTTTTTTATGCGTGCCTGAATCATCTCCACGAGATACAAAGATGTTTTTTGACTGCAACAATTTTTTCATTGCTTCAGTGATATTTTTCGCATTTTTTATACCTGCCGGATCTGCATCAGGACCAACAATGACAAAATCATTATGCATAACAGGTTTACGCTCTATGCCAAAACCTCCATCAACAAATTCTCTCTCTGCTCCTGGCGCATGAACGAATATCAGATCAACATCACCATTCTTGCCCAAGCGTATCGCTTTGCCGGTACCCACCGAGATGACATCCAGCTTGATACCAAGTTTTTCTTCGAAAGGTGGGTTTAAAATGGCTAAAAGACCTGAATTTTCTGTACTCGTCGTTGTCGCCATTTTAAGTCTTACTTGTTCCGCGAAGACAGTCCCGGAAGATAAAAGCAGGCACGCAAGTAAAAACTGAAATATATTTTTCACACTCATTCGTTTATAACCTTTCTTAATTAATTTAAAACCAAAAAACAGCCTGTGAATATAAATAGGTCGCATCACTTTTACCCGCACCATCCATTACATCACCGGCAAACAAATGTGCAGCGCCCACCTCTACCCGTATATTTTCCGGCACTACTTCCCAACGCACACGAGCCTCAATCTGGGTTCCGATGTAGTTGTCTGATTGTCCTGCGACATTAGTAATTCGCGCCGTTGTCCACGCATCATTATCAGAGGCTAACCAATAACCACGTAGCGCAAGAAAACTCGTAACATTAGATGCGGGCTTCAATTGCAAGCGAACAGCCGGCGTGCTCAGATTAGCTCGCGCAAACGGCCCATAAATACTGGTTGGGCCAAAATCAAAACGCCGCGCACCATAGAGTGTATCGAATCGGTTATTCTCACTATCGCCAGGATCATCATCCCCACTAGCATAATCATACTGAATAATTAATCTCGGCGACCATCTTGTATCAAAACTATATCCGATTTCAACATGGTGAAAGTATGCGAAATGATCTAATTCGATTGTTGAAGTCGTTGATGAACGAGATTCGCCAAATTGAAAGATAGACTCTACTTGATAATCAAACTGATTCTTTTTCGGCTCTCTATAAAGTCGAAATCCTGGCGTGTACAAATCTCGATCACGCGTACTTAAAACACCAGTTACATCTTCTTCATTCAAGCCCAGAAAATAGAACTCAAGCTCATCGCCCCACACCAATTTAGCTGGAGAATAATAGACACCCCAAAAACGAACCTGCTCATGCTCCTTGTCAAATCTGGCTTCGTTATCTAAAGCACTACCACTGAACAAGCGTTGAACGGGCAAAGTATAAAAAAATCGAAACTTCTGTTTGTCAGCGCCTTGCCACTGCCAATCAATGCCGGTAAACCCATTAATTGTATTTCGGAAGCGATTCCTTGCTACTAAACGGCGGCTACCCACATCCATCGTTATTCGGCCACCGCGAATTATACTTTTACTACCCTGGCCAAGCAGATTATCCATAGGCACTTCGATATAGGCCTGCAAGAGCTCTAATGGATTGACAACACTGCCATTTAGCGGCGTTCCAGAATCCGCTAATTCCGCCCGGGAATCCAGCATTTCGGCAGCAAATTTAATTTGCTTAAAATTAAGCTTGGCCATAACAACTGTTCTAAACACCAGTGCCTGATCGCCACCATTGAGGTTTCCTCGATACTGTTCATCCACATTTTCAAACCGTATTCGATGGTGTCCTGATAATGAAAAAACTTCCGGCAATTTCAGTACGTTATTCAAACGCCATGGCTTATCACCGACGTCCGCTAATGTGGGCGAGCTATAACAAAGGCAATACAAGCTCAATAAAATTAATTTATAATTTTTCATAATGTCTTAATGCGACTTAATATATGTATTATATTGCATATACTTATATTCATTTAGTTTATAGTTATATTCAATATGGTTTTATAACACCTTTTATTTATTATAGTAATATGATGTAATTTACATATTAATCTAACTCAATTATGCGAATCGATTTTAATATCCAATGGGAAACTCCCGGCTCTAAGCAAAAGCTGGATCAACGCTTGTTGCCGCTGCTGGAAAAAATACATCAAAGCGGATCACTACAAGCAGCGGCTAAAGAAAATAACATTTCATATCGAACTGCCTGGGAGCTAATACGCTATTGGAATGAAGCTTTTCAAACGTCTTTATGTATTAAAGAACGCGGCCGTGGCTCGAAACTCAGTCCACTTGGCCAGAAACTTGTAGAGACAAAGCGAAACATCGATACAGATTACTCGAAAACACTGCTAACCATCGCAGACAAACTGAATAATGAAATCAAAGAATTAATTGGCCAAAATACTCGCAACAAACCCTGCCTTGTATCTTGCAGCCATGACCTGGCCATTTATCATCTACAGTCCATATGTGAAAAGACATGCCAATACGATATAGAATTCCAATCGCGCGGCAGTCTTGAAAACCTGAAGCTACTAAATACACATCAAATAGATATCGCCGGGTTTCATTTTCCTGAAGGCGTGTTAGTAGAACACCTCGCCCCCAAATATTCACAATGGCTAGATGACGAAAAACATATATTGATTCAACTGGCGTCACGTGAACAAGGTTTGATTGTTAAGCCTTCAATAGCAGAGCACGTTACGTCAATTAGCGATCTGACTCGTCGCTCGTTGCGTTTTGTTAACCGACAAAAAGAATCTGGTACCCGGGTAATCTTTGATGAATTAATTAAGTTAAATAATATTAATAAAAAAGAAGTGCGCGGCTATGAGAATGAAGAATTTACACATACAGCTGTCGCTGCAATGATATCAAGTGGTCATGCAGACATAGGCTTTGGTTTGAAAGCGGTAGCTGTTGAATTTAACTTATCGTTCTTACCACTTATTACTGAAAATTATGTTATTGCCATGAAAAAATCCATGGGAGAAAATTTGACAGACCATATTCGAACGATAATGAAAGATCCAAAGCTAAAACGCAGGATTAATAAATTACCAGGCTATAGCGCAAAGCTGACCGGAAAAATAATTCACGCAAAGAAACTTTTATCTTGAGCGGGTGAGATGGGAAACAATCGGCAAGCCAGATTCGAAACAATATTATCAGATGGGGTTTGACTCGGATCTTTTTTCAGTCTTTTCTATAGTCATGCGTTTTTTTGCAAGCTCTATGGTTTCGTTTAAATCACGTCTTGTATTTCGCTGGCAAGACCCAATCGAGACAAGAAGATTATTTTTTGCAAATGAATCTCTAAGTTGCACGGTCGTTTTCAATGTGTCCTCTTTTTGAGAATCGTAAAGAAATATGCCAAATTGATCGCTGCCCAATCTCGCAATGATATCATTTTCATTTCGTCCTTCATTTAAAACACGTGTTAGCTTCAGTAAGTACTTGTTGCCAGCATCTACGCCAAGCTCAGAACTAAAATGTTTAAGATTGTCCATTTCCAGGACAACTATCGCATATGGCGTCCCTAAATTTTTACAACGTGACTCTTCAATCTCCAGAGACCATTGCCAACCTTTGTCATTATAGAGTCCCGTTAATTCATCTTTCTCAGCCAGAAGCCGGGTTTTTTCATATAAACGACGCGTTTGTATCAGTTGCACTTCCTGCTGATAGGCGGTCATGATTGATCGAGACATAAGACGAAGCGTAGACTCATACTCATATAGGCTCTCAGATTTTGTCTCAATGTCTATCGCGCAGAGCGCGCCAAACATGTCGCCGTTGGAGGTGTACAGAGGAATCCCGATGTATGAAGCAATATTGTATTTTTTCACCATTGCCAAATCTTTATAACTGTCTACCAAAGAAATATCATGTGCGATATTTGGACCTTCATTTTGCATCATCTTTTTACAAATAGTATTCGACCAGGATATTGAATCACCGGATTCTAGTTTGAATTCTAGCTCATTACGGTATTTCTCAGAGGCGAGAGCAATTAGATCATTGTCTTGTTGATTAACCCGGAATACCATCCAGAACCCGAAAGGATGATAGGTGTTGAGGATTTGCAGACTATTTTTAGCGAAGTCCACGAAATTAGAATACGGTATTAAATTGTGCATGAACTAATCTTACTAAAAACTAGTCACCCTGAACATTTTTTTATATACAAATTAAGGGATTAAAAGCGTAGAAGGCTATGATTCTATATAGAAATTATTTATCACTATACGAACAACAGTGATTAAAATGGTGGGCCGTGCGCGATTCGAACGCGCGACCAATGGATTAAAAATCCACTGCTCTACCGGCTGAGCTAACGGCCCGGTGGGTATTTGTAGAATAAAACGAAGGCGGTTTATGATATGCCTACACAACAAAGGCGGCGATAATACCCAAGAAATGCCTGTGGGTAAATTATAAACTGTAAATGATTTGTTAGAACTTGATATTATTCGCCTGCGCGCCTATTTTTTGCTGTATTCGACTTATTACCTATTTGGAGATTTTTATCAGTGCCTATATATGAATATAGATGTGACAAATGCGAACATCGGCTGGAAATTTTGCAAAAGATAAGTGATAAACCAGCTACAAACTGTCCTGAATGCGGTAAGGACAGCCTCCGTAAACTTGTCTCTGCTGCAGCCTTCAAATTAAAAGGAACGGGCTGGTATGAAACAGATTTTAAAGACAAAAAACCAAAGAGTGAGTCTAAAACCAACAATAATAATAAAACGGACGACAAGAAATCGAATGACTCAGACCCTAAGAAAACTGACGCTGGCAGCAAAGAACCTGCTAAGACTACTAAAGAGGCACCAAAAACTACCTCAAGCAGCACCAGCACCGAGTAAGATGTCCCGCTAAATGGGCACACTCAGAAAATATATCATCGCCGGACTATTGGTATGGCTGCCTTTTGCGGCAACGGTCGTCATTGTCAAACTGGTCGTTGATTTACTCGATAACATTATTCTCTTGTTGCCACCGGACTGGCAACCAGAGACGGTTCTCGGTTTTTCAATCCCTGGATTTGGTATTGTTTTAGCTATCTCTATACTTTTATTGACCGGGATGCTTGCCGCTAATTTATTTGGACGGCGGCTGGTTGATTTTTGGGAGGCAATTCTCAACCGAATACCACTGGTTCGTTCGATTTATAACAGCGTAAAACAGATTTCCAGCACTATTCTGGATTCAAGCGGCAAATCTTTTCGTAAAGTAGTAATGCTGCAATACCCCAGAAAAGGGCTTTGGAGTATCGGTTTTTTAACCAATGAGTCTGTGGGCACCGAAATCGAGGGGCTTAATGATGATTTGATCGGTGTTTTTGTGCCCACCACACCTAATCCCACCTCTGGTTTTATTGTTATGGCGCCTCGTGAAGACATAACCGAGCTCGATATGAGTATCGAAGATGGGTTTAAGTTTATTATCTCAATGGGCGTTATTATTCCGGATGGCCCCATTCGAACCAAATTAACAACTAATAAAGTTGCGCAAACGGCGGCCGACTCGTAAGATTCCGCCCTTTGTTCAGGCCATATGGAAAAATCACATGCGCAGTGACTATTGCGGAAAATTAAATAGCAGTCATATCGATCAAGAAGTTGAGCTTTGTGGCTGGGTACATCGTCGCCGTGACCACGGTGGTGTTATTTTTATCGACTTGCGAGACCGTGAAGGCATTGCCCAGATCGTGTTTGATCCGGATCGTGCAGATTCCTTTGCTATTGCAGACTCTGTCAGAAATGAATTTGTCATTCGCATTACCGGAAAAGTCCGTAACCGGCCAGAAGGCACCATCAATCCTGATATGCCCACCGGTGAAATTGAAATTCTCGGCCACACCATTGAAGTCTTGAACAAGGCGAAGACGCCGCCGTTTCAGATAGATGATGAACATGTCCACGATGACGTCAAGCTGCGTTATCGTTATGTTGATTTACGCCGTCCGCTGATGCAGAACAATTTGCGTTTGCGGTCACAAATAGTAAAAGAGATGCGCACTTTTCTAGACGATCGTGGTTTTCTTGATATCGAAACACCGATGCTAACCAAGGCGACACCTGAAGGTGCGCGTGATTATCTGGTTCCCAGTAGAACGCATCCCGGTAATTTCTTCGCCCTGCCGCAGTCACCACAATTGTTTAAGCAATTATTAATGATGTCTGGACTGGATCGATATTATCAAATCGTGCGTTGTTTTCGTGATGAAGATTTACGCGCTGATAGACAGCCCGAATTTACGCAACTGGATATTGAAACCTCATTCATGAATGAGGCTGATATCACTGGCATGATGGAAGAGATGATTCATACTTTATTCAAGAAAGTATTGAATGTTGAATTACCTTCGCCTTTTCCACGCATGAGTTATGCAGAGGCCATGGAACGTTTCGGCAGTGATCGCCCTGATCTTAGAAACCCGCTGGAATTAGTCGATGTCAGCGACCTAATGAAAGCGGTTGAGTTTAAGGTCTTCTCGGGTCCGGCCAATATGGAAGACGGTCGTGTTGCGACATTGCATGTTCCTGGTGGCAGCACGCTTTCACGAAAACAGATCGATGATTATACCGCATATATTGCTCAATTTGGCGCAAGAGGCCTTGCCTATATCAAGGTTAATAACCTTTCTGCTGGTAGTGAAGGCTTACAGTCTCCTATCTTGAAGTTTTTGCCTGATGATGTGGTCACCAAAATCCTTGAGCGCACAAAAGCTGCTGATGGCGACTTAATATTCTTCGGCGCGGACAAAACCAAGGTCGTAAATGACGCATTAGGCGCGCTACGTAATCGACTCGGCCATGATCTGAATTTACTCAAAACAGAATGGGCGCCAATGTGGGTTATCGATTTTCCAATGTTTGAATATAACGAAGATGAAAAACGTTGGGACTCATTACACCATCCGTTTACTGCACCAAACTCAGATGATATTGATGCGATTAAACAAAACCCCGGAAAAACCTTGTCCCGAGCTTATGATTTAGTGCTGAATGGGACAGAACTAGGTGGTGGTTCAATTCGTATCCACAATTCCGAGATGCAGTCGGCGGTGTTGGAGTTACTTGGTATTGGCGAGGAAGAAGCCCAGGAAAAATTTGGCTTTTTACTGGAAGCGCTTGGCTATGGTTGTCCTCCTCACGGCGGTATTGCCTTTGGTCTGGATCGTACGGTGATGTTAATGGCCGGCTGTGATTCGATACGTGAAGTAATTGCTTTTCCTAAGACACAGAGTGCTAGTTGCCTGCTAACTTCCGCCCCTTCAAAAGCAAACAGCAGACAATTACAAGAACTAGGGATTAAACTGGCTAAATCAAAAACACCGGAATAGAACCGCAACTAAAGTATATTTGCGCCTAAACTTGTCTAACTGAATTAAGTACGCCATAGTTTTGAGTATGTCCGCTGAAGCCACATTAAAAAACCCTTATAGCCTCTCGAAAGAACAGATTCCGCCTACAATTGTAGAACAGATCGATGCCGTCGAGCGCGCTAATTTAACCAAAAAAATCAAAGCGCAATTAAAACAGCAAAATGCTGTGGTTGTGGCGCATTACTATACTGAACCGGACTTACAAATCCTGGCTGATGAAACTGGCGGCTACGTCTCTGATTCCCTGGATATGGCACGTTTTGGTCACGAGTCAGAAGCAGAAACGCTGGTCGTTTGTGGCGTTAAATTTATGGGCGAAACCGCCAAAATTCTAAATCCTGAAAAACGCATCTTGATGCCAGACTTAAACGCCAACTGTTCACTGGATCTGGGATGTCCGGAAGATAAATTTTCAGCTTTTTGTGATGCACACCCTGATCACGTTGTCGTGGTTTACGCCAACACCAGTGCTGCAGTTAAGGCAAGAGCCGACTGGATGGTTACTTCTGGCAGTGCTGTAGATGTCGTTAAACAACTGGCAAGTGAAGGCAAAAAGATTATCTGGGCCCCGGATAAATATCTAGGGGACTACGTACAACAAGAAACCGGCGCAGACATGCTGATCTGGCAAGGTGCTTGTATCGTACATGAAGAATTTAAAGCTCAAGAACTAGAGACGTTGCGCTCACACCATCCAGAGGCAAAGGTGCTGGTTCATCCGGAATCACCGGCAGCAGTTATTGCACAAGCCGATTTAGTCGGTTCAACCACTGCCATTATCAAAGCAGTGACTGAAATGGATGCGACGAAATTTATCGTCGCGACCGATAAAGGCATCTTCCATAAGATGCAGCAAGCCGCACCAGAGAAAATATTGATTGAAGCACCAACAGCTGGCAAGAGTGCAACCTGTATTAGTTGTGCGCATTGTCCATGGATGGCGATGAATGGTCTGCGCAAATTATCTAAAGTATTGGAAACAGGTAAAAATGAAATCTTCGTAGAAGTTGAAATTGCTCGGCGAGCAAAACAATCCATTCAACGCTTACTCGACTTTACCAGTAATAAATCCGCTACCAGCATGGCGAATGATGCTTAAACCAAGGGTTATTGTTGTCCAGTAGTATTGTTTTCATTCATGGCCTGTGGATGAACGGCATAGATATGACTTTATTGCAAAACCGTTTTAAGAAAGCGGGTTATTCAAGTTCGCGGTTTCGTTATAAAAGCATAAATACCACGCCTGTCGATAATGCGCACAAACTTGCCGAATACATTAACCAAATCGAATCCGATCAGATTCATTTTGTTTGTCACAGTCTGGGCGGACTGGTGCTTCGTCATTGTCTGAATCTGCACCCCCTGGATAAGCCGGGCAACATTGTTATGTTAGGCACACCCAATCAAACCAGCATAGCTGCAAAAACCTTATCGAGTTGGCCCGGGGGCTCATTATTGCTTGGCAAAAGCGTTGATAATGGTCTTCTTGGCCCTCTCCCGGCTTGGTCAGGTAAACAAAATATTGGTGTTGTGGCGGGAGATTTACGTTTGGGTATGGGCTTGATCATTCCCAACATTCCAACACCCAGTGATGGCACTGTATCTGTTGCGGAAACACGTTTAGCTGGGATGCGTGATCATATTACATTACATGCATCGCATTTCGGTTTATTGCTTTCCAAAGAAACATTCATACAAGCCAAGCACTTTATTGAGCTGACAGAGTTTTTTCACACTTGATATTCAACGCCAGCTTGATTGGATCAAAAAAACTGCCAAAAGATATCTAATAAATATTTGGCAGCCCGCCAACAACAAACACAACTATAATCAAGCTTTATACTTAACTGTTAGCTATTTACGTCTTTTATCCGGATGCAAACTCTTGCCAAGGATATGGTCACTGGCAGACACAACATGACTACCTGAACCAACAATTAATGGGTCAGGTTGATGCACAACATGATGATTCTTGTCTGGATAAGGCAGATTCCATAGGAAATGCCTCATACAGTTCAAACGAGCGCGTTTCTTATCATCCGACTTGATAATATGCCAAGGCGCATCTGCAGTATCCGTATAAAAAAACATGGCCTCCTTTGCTTCCGTATAATCATCCCAACGATCAATAGAGGCCTTATCTATTGGTGACAATTTCCATTGCTTAAGAGGATCGTCACCGCGAGCAGTAAAACGACGCGCCTGTTCTTCCCGCGTAATTGAAAACCAGTACTTAAACATTCGGATGCCACTACGAACAAACATTTGTTCAAGATCAGGCGTCTGGCGCATAAATTCGAGATAATCATTAGGTTTACAAAAACCCATCACTCGCTCAACACCCGCTCGGTTGTACCAGGAACGATCAAATAGCACCATTTCACCAGCTGTGGGTAAGTTTTTAATATAACGTTGAAAATACCATTGCCCGCTTTCTGCTTCTGTCGGTTTTTCAAGCGCTACAACTCGCGCGCTACGTGGATTCAGATGTTCCATATAACGCTTTATTGTCCCTCCCTTACCCGCTGCATCTCGTCCTTCAAACAAAAGGACGATTTTTTGACCCGTTTCTTTCACCCATTGCTGAGCCTTAAGCAACTCAACTTGCAAAATTGCTTTTTGTTTTTCATAAGCTGCTCTGCCCATTTTGCTATGATAGGGATATTCTCCCGTTTCAAACCCCTTACGAATTGCTTGAGGATCATGGCGTTTCTCTGCGAGTTCATGTAGAACAGCGCCTGCACGTGAGCGACTTGTGTTCTTTTTGTTTTTTACGTTTGTACTTTCTATGCTTTCACTGCTCAAAGCAACCTCGCTCTCTTTATTATCTTTTTCCACAATCTGAGCCTCTTTCCACTTTATAAAACATCGATGGATTATATTCCGCCACTAAAATTGATAGTTTGATCTAAAACAAATACTTTAATCTTAAATATAAGTTTTATTCGGCTTTAGATCACTAGACGGGTCTTGGGCATATTCAACAGGAATGCTAGAATCTCTTTCCACAAAAACCTCATTCAGCACGGAATAAATCAATGGCAGGTCATAGTAAATGGGCGAACATCCAACATCGCAAAGGCAAACAAGACGCTAAACGCGGGAAGCTATTTACCAAGCTCATTCGGGAGATAACGGTATCTGCAAAACTGGGCGGTGGCGATCCAGCGGCTAACCCAAGATTACGGGCAGCGATTGACAACGGTCTGTCTAACAACATGACCAGAGATACGATTGATCGCGCAGTTAGTCGCGGTGCTGGTGATAGCGATAGCGATAATGTAGAAGAACTTCGTTATGAAGGGTATGGGCCTGGCGGTGTTGCCGTTCTGGTCGAAACGATGACTGACAACAAAAACCGAACGGTCTCTGAAGTTCGCCATGCCTTCTCCAAGCACGGAGGCAATCTCGGCACAGACGGTTCAGTTGCTTATCTATTCACCAAGGTCGGTCTAATCTCATTTACGAACGGACTTGATGAAGACGCTATCATGGAAGCCGCTCTGGAAGGCGGCGCGGAAGATATCGTGACAAACGCAGATAACTCGATTGATGTTATAACTGAACCGGACAATTTTGTTGACGTAAAAGAAGCGCTGGTAAGTGCGGGATTTAAACCTGAGAATGCCGAGATCACTATGCGCGCAACGACCACCAGCGAACTCGACAAAAAAGGGGCAGAAAGCATGTTAAAACTGTTAGACGTGCTAGAGGATCTTGATGATGTACAAAGAGTCTATTCTAATGCAGATATACCTGATGAAGTATTGGCAGAATTAAATTGATAAGAATACTAGGTATTGACCCCGGCTCAATAAACACCGGCTTCGGTATCATTGACTCTAAAGGAAACCATGCCAAACATATCGCCAGTGGCATTATAAAAATTAATGGTGAAACTCTGGCCGATAAATTAAAAACCATCCATCAAGGCATCACAAACGTCGTTAATGAATATAATCCGGAAGAAATTTCAATCGAAAAAATATTTATGAATCGTAATGCTGATTCGGCAATCAAGCTTGGACAAGCGCGAGGCGTTGCCATTGCTGCCTGCGCTATACAAGATTTGCCCGTCTATGAATACACCGCCAATCAGGTTAAACAAGCCACTGTCGGTAAAGGCCATGCCGCTAAAGAACAGGTGCAACATATGATCAAGATTCTGCTTTGTCTGGATAGGCAACCAAAGCCAGATGCAGCTGATGCCCTGGCAATAGCGCTATGTCATGCTAATTCGCGTGAAGGTTTGTTATGTATGCAAGGTGTTAGCGGCATTCGCTATGGACGGTTGCAATGATTGGGTTTCTTCGCGGAATCATTCTTAAAAAACAACCGCCACTTTTATTACTGGATGTGCAAGGCGTTGGTTATGAGGTCGAAGCACCTATGACCACTTTTTATGCTTTACCAGATATAAATAATGAAACTGAAATATTTACTCATTTGGTAGTACGAGATGATGCCCATCTATTGTTCGGATTTGCGACCGAAAACGAACGTCATTTATTTCGCACCTTAATCAAGGTCAATGGTGTAGGCGCCAAAATGGCATTAACGATACTGTCAGGTATTGAGGCAGATGAGTTTGCCCTCTGCATTCAAAACAACGACGCTGATCGACTTACCAGGCTACCGGGCGTAGGCAAAAAAACAGCGGAGCGCTTGATTATTGAGATGCGTGACAAGCTTGATGGGCTGCCAACAACAACCATTACGCGAAGCAGTAATAGTCCGAGCATCAAGAATGATCCGGTAAACGAGGCAGTCAGCGCCTTGATTGGCTTAGGCTACAAACCGCCGGAAGCCAGCCGCTTTGTAATGGCCGTAGCCAATGACGACATGAGCAGTGAAGAATTAATACGTGAAGCTTTGAAAAATTCCGTTAGGAAATAATACTGGCTAAAGATGTTTTATCGAATAACCATCTGTAGATTGCCATTTTTCAGGCATGACTTTGTCACATTTTAAGTTTTAAATAGAGATCATTAACCCCACTGGCGTAATGATACGTTTACAGGGAAAATAGGCACCCGACATGGTCGAACCCAATGAAGTAATCTCACCCCAAAGTTCAGCAGATGATGCCGTAGCTGATAACGCTTTGCGTCCAAAACGTCTGCAAGATTATCTCGGTCAGGCATCCGTTCATGAACAAATGGAAATATTTATTGGCGCAGCGAGACAACGTGCCGAATCACTCGATCATGTATTAATCTTTGGTCCTCCGGGTCTGGGCAAGACGACGCTGGCACATATCATCGCCAACGAGATGAACGTTAATATGCGCCAGACTTCTGGCCCGGTGCTCGAGCGCCCCGGCGATCTGGCTGCCTTGCTAACGAACCTCGAGCCAAATGATGTCCTCTTTATTGATGAAATCCATCGACTTAGCCCGGTAGTTGAGGAAGTTTTATATCCAGCCATGGAAGATTATCAAATCGATATCATGATCGGCGAAGGGCCCGCTGCAAGAGCAATCAAACTAGATGTACCGCCCTTTACCCTGGTTGGCGCAACGACGCGCGCTGGCCTGTTAACCTCTCCTTTGCGGGATCGTTTTGGCATTGTGCAACGTCTTGAATTTTATTCAGCGCAGGAATTAAGCGAAATTGTCAGACGTTCAGCGGGCATACTTGAAGTTAAGATTGATGATAAAGGTGCAGCGGAAATAGCAGCGCGTTCACGAGGAACACCACGTATAGCCAACCGTTTACTAAGACGAGTTCGTGATTATGCGCAGGTAAAAGCCGATGGTGATATAAACGGTGATATCTCTTCACGGGCGCTGGACATGCTTAATGTAGATGCGCATGGGTTTGATATGATGGACCGCAAGCTATTACTCGCTATATTGCAAAAGTTTGACGGGGGGCCAGTTGGTGTAGATAGTCTTGCGGCGGCAATAAGCGAAGAACGTGACACCATAGAAGATGTGCTTGAGCCCTATTTGATTCAGCAAGGATTCTTAATGCGAACTGCAAGGGGCCGTATTGCAACACGAACAGCCTGGTTACATTTTGGTCTGGAAGTGCCTAAAGACTCACCTCAACATTCAGATTTATTCAATGACATTGAAGAAGAAGGGCTCTAGACCAAATGCCCGCCGAATTTAACTGGCCGATTCGTGTCTATTATGAAGATACAGATGCTGCAGGCATCGTCTTTTATGCAAACTACCTGCGTTATATGGAACGTGCGCGAACTGAATGGTTACGGAGCATTGGTTATGAGCACGCTTTCCTCAAAAGCGAGCATGGAATATTATTCGCTGTTAAAAATATGGACATTGAATATATTAAACCAGCTCATCTCGATGAACTGTTAATGGTTACATCAGCTTTAAGAAAAACGCGTGGAGCAAGTCTGGTATTTCAACAGACTATAAAAAATGATAAGGACGAACTACTTACCAGAGCAACCGTCAAAGTAGCTTGTCTTAATGCATCAACATTAAAGGCCTCGGCGATGCCGGAAGAATTACTTATGGAGTTTGCAAATGACAGCTGATCATTCATTCATTGATTTAATCCTGAATGCCAGTGTTCTGGTTCAGTTAGTGATGTTAATCCTGATATTGGCATCGATAGTGTCGTGGACCATGATCTTTAATAAGCGTCTTTTGTTAAAACGTGCGAAGAGAGATGCTGATGTGTTTGAAGAACGCTTTTGGTCGGTTGAAGATCTAAGTCCTTTATACACACGAATTACAGCAAAACGTTATGAACCAAGTGGTATGGAAAAAATATTCGAAGCAGGTTTCAAGGAGTTTGCTCGTTCACGCAATCAGGACAATATTGATCCGGAAAACATCGTTGAGAGTTCACAACGCGCTATGCGTATCGCCATGAATAAAGAAATGGATCACCTTGAAACAAACCTTTCCTTTCTGGCAACTGTCGGTTCAACCAGTCCTTATATCGGTTTGTTCGGCACAGTATGGGGAATTATGAATAGCTTTCAAGCGCTGGGCACGGTGCAGCAGGCTACCATAGCGATGGTCGCCCCGGGCATCAGTGAAGCCTTGATTGCAACGGCAATGGGGTTGTTTGCTGCGATACCGGCTGTTATTGCATATAATCGTTACTCTTATGACGTTGAACGTTTGATCAATCGTTATGACAATTTTATGGAGGAGTTTGTATCAATTCTCCATCGACACGCACATTCATGAAAGAAATGTATAGCGAAGCGAATTGTCACAAGAACCTCGATAAAATTGCGTTAATGCGTTACTCCGCAAATGGTTTTTCACCTAATACTATTCACATTCAGAGTATATGAGACAACGTATACGTAAACGCCCGATGTCCGAGATCAATGTTGTGCCCTACATTGATGTAATGCTGGTGCTGCTTATTATTTTTATGATCACTGCTCCATTATTAACCCAGGGCGTAAAAGTTGATCTGCCTCAGGCACCTTCATCACCACTACCACCCAATGATAAAGAGCCGGTCATTGTGAATGTTGATAAAGAGGGAAATTTTTTTATTAATTATGGTGAAAATCAGGACCAACCTGTTTCGGCGGATGTGCTGCTAAACCGAGTCAGCGCTTTATTAAAATACCAGCCCGGCATACCTGTTCTTGTCGGCGGTGATACCAATGTTGCTTATGGACAAGTTGTTCAAGTAATGACTTTACTGCAACAGGCGGGCGCTCCCTCCGTGGGCATGATTACCGACCCTCCTGAAAAATAATATGCAAACAAACTGGTTTCTAACATCCCGATCATTGGCTTTATCTATTCTTTTGCATATCGCGTTAGGCGCAGTGTTGATCTTTAGTTTTCATTTCTCACCAAAGCCTACTCCACCGCCCAAACCAATGGTTAATATTGTTAAAGCTGTAGCGGTAGATAAGGAACAGGTCGATAAGGAACTTAATCGTTTAAAAGAACAGGACAATAAAAAAATAGAGGAAGAGTTAAAACGTCAGAAAGAACTTGAAAAGAAAGCAGCTGATGCCAGGTCGAAACGATTAGCTGAAGAAAAGAAACTCGCTGATATAACAAAGAAAAAAGAACTACAGGAAAAAAAGCGTAAAGAGGAAGAGGTCCGTATCAAGAAGTTAGAAAAAGAAAAAAAGGAACTTGAGAATAAGAAAAAAATCGAACAGGAACAACATAAAAAAGCAGAAGCGGAGCGCAAGAAACTGGAAACTGAAAAGAAAAAACAACTGGAAGAACAAAAAAAGAAAGACGCCGAACGTAAAAAGAAAGAGGAAGAAGAAAAGAAACGACTGGAACGCGAGAAGGCTATGCAGGAACAGCTTGATGCGGAACTGGCTGCTGAACAAGAACAACGTGATCAATCAATGCTGACAAAATATATTAGTTTGATTCAGAATGACATTCAAAATAACTTTAATCGTCTTGGACTGCCCGAGGGCTTGTCTTGTGTCATCCTCATCAGGATGCTTGAAGGGGGTAAAGTTGTTGAAGCATCTATTGTAAAATCCAGCGGCAATGATTTATTTGACCGCCGTGCTGAGACGGCTGTTTATTCTGCGTCACCGTTACCCGTGCCAGACGAGATTCGCTTATTTGAAAAAATGCGTAATATACGATTCACTTTTGAACCCTAGGATATTAATTGGACTATGAAAGTCATTATTAAACTAATAATCGCCAGCTTGATGTTTGTATCGCTACAAACCCAGGCGGTACTCGACATCAAAATTTCTCAAGGTGTCGAGCAAGCTTTACCTATTGCGATTGTGCCTTTCAGCTGGTCACAAGCCGGCAACGTAGCGCCTATTGATCTCACCAGCATCATTTCAGCTGATTTGAAGCGTAGTGGTCGTTTCGATGTTATGGATGAAAAGGATCTGCCACAACGTCCGGCAGATTTTGACGCCATAAACTTTGGTGATTGGCGCAAACTAGGCATGGAGAACTTGTTAATCGGTAATCTAAGCCTGACCAACTCCGGTGACTATGAAATAAGTTTTCGCTTGATTGATATCTATCGGGGAAAACAAATTGCGGGGTTTAGAATTCCTGCAAAACCTGATTTACTCAGACGTGTAGCACATCAGATAAGTGATATCATTTTCGAAAAATTGACCGGGATTCCCGGGGCCTTTGATACCAGAGTTGCCTACATCACTGTTAAGAAAACAAAAAATAATAGAATTCATACTTTGCAAATTGCAGATGCCGATGGGTATAACGCACAGATCCTGCTTGAGTCACCCGAACCTTTGCTCTCCCCGGCGTGGTCTCCCGACGGCAAAAAAATCGCCTACGTCTCTTTTGAGGCCAAAAACTCGGCGATTTATGTGCAAGATATTTTGACTGGAAAACGCGAACGGGTTTCTGCTTTTGAAGGCATTAACAGTGCACCGGCCTGGTCACCTGAAGGATCACGGCTTGCCATGACCTTATCTAAAGATGGGAACACTGAAATTTATGTAATGAGTCTGTTTTCCAAAACGCTACATCGGATGACTAATCATGGCGGGATAGATACGGAACCAGCCTGGTCTCCGGATGGAAAAAAAATTGCTTTTACCTCTGATCGCAGTGGTGGCCCACAAATTTATGAGATGGATATTCGCGGCGGTCAGCCCAAACGCGTTAGTTTTGAAGGAAAATACAATACGCGCCCAAACTACTCACCGGATGGCAAGTCGATCACCTTGGTGCACGCAGTTAACGGTGCATACCGTATCGGTCTGCTTGATCTCAGCAGTGGTTATATAACGACATTAACTGATGCAAAACTGGATGAGTCACCCAGCTTTGCGCCAAATGGAGGCATGATCATTTATGCCACTACCGGCGTACGTGGCGCACAGTTAGCTGCTGTTTCTATTGATGGCCGTATACACCAACGTTTAGGTTTACAAGAGGGTGATGTTCGCGAACCTGTGTGGGGTCCATTTTTAAAATAAGGTCTTTGTATCTCTTATACAGAGTCACTTTTGAATGTTATGCTATTTAAATAACAGCATCTTTAAAATGCTGAAAAGGAGAAAAAATATGTTCATGCGCTTTTTGTTAGTAATGAGTCTTACAGGCTTATTGTTTGGTTGTAGCTCAGATAAAGTCAAAGAAGACCAACCAGTTGCTGTTGAAGACTTGAGCAGTCAACGAACGGATGGAAGTGATGATAGCAATGCTCAGGCCTATGGCGCTGATGACAGCTCAACCTCAGGTTTCAGCCAACTGGATGATCCGCAAAGCCCGCTATCTGTTCGCGTTATATATTTCGAATATGATAGTAGCGAAATTAAAGCAGAATACCGTGCAGCTGTAGAAGCACACGCTGCCTATCTAACCCAGAATTCCGGTACAACAGTCACACTTGAAGGACATGCTGATGAACGAGGCTCACGTGAATATAATCTGGCACTCGGTGAACGCCGCGCACAATCAGTAAAACAACAAATGATGTTGTTGGGCGTTTCTTCCAGCCAAATTAGATTAGTTAGCTACGGCGAAGAACGTCCTGCAGTTGATGGACATGATGAATCATCATGGGAACAGAATCGACGAGTTGAAATTTTGTATTAAGGAAAATTATTAATGGTTTTTGCTATGCGATTTATTATTTGTATTTTATGTAGTGCGTTTTTTAATAGCGCCTATGCGGAGAAAACCGGTGCTGCAGATAATAGTGCACCGGTCTATGAACCTGCAGCACAAGATATCAATGGTCGTCTGGAGAGAGTCGAAAAGATTCTGAATAATCAGTCATTACTCAATATGCTGGAAATGCTGGAGTCTCTCAAGACAGAAGTCAATTCACTCCGTGGTGAAATTGAAGTACAAACGCACACAATAGATCGGCTAAAACAAAAGCAGCGTGAACTATACACAGATATAGACCGCCGCTTGCAACGGCTAGAGAATAATAAATCAACTGCGCAATCAACAAACAGTGATCTGGAAGTACTGGAAACGACTGCCAATCAAGAAATAGTTGGCACTGAAACCCCTAGCGGTGAACAAGGCCTTGTTGTTGAAACCAGCAGCGAACTCACTACTGATAGCGATACTATTATTGAAGAAACAACGGCGGATCCGCTAAGAGCAGAAGCCGATTACCAACGTGCATTCAAACTGCTTAAAGAATCACAATATGGCCAGGCACAAAAAGCATTTAAAGAATTTTTAAGCAATTATCCAGACACCGCCTATTCGGATAACGCACAATATTGGCTTGGTGAAACCAATTACGTGATGCAAAAGTATGATATTGCTATCAATGAGTATCAGACCTTGTTAAGAACGTATCCGGACAGTAAAAAAGTGTCTCATGCCCTATTAAAAATAGGTTATAGCTATGCCGAATTAGGTAACGCAACAGATGCAAAGAAAACACTGACAGAAGTTCTACAACAGTACCCCGGCACAACAGCCGCACGACTCGCTGATGAACGTTTACGAAAAATAAGCGCGGCGCAAGACTCAAACACGTGAGATGGATCCGGATACACAAGCCAATTCATTAACACTAAATGCGCAAGCTGCTGAGTGCCGTGTTAATGAAATTTTTTTCTCGCTGCAGGGTGAATCGATTAAGGTCGGCTTGCCGACAATATTTATTCGTCTAACCGGCTGTCCACTACGTTGCACTTATTGTGATACCGCTTATGCCTTTCATGAAGGCCAAAAGATGACGATTGACGCCATCATTCAAGATATCAGCCAATATCGCACAAAACATGTCACTGTCACCGGCGGCGAACCGTTAGCGCAAAGAACTTGTCATGAATTATTGGCAAGGCTGTGTGATGAAGGCTATCAGGTTTCATTAGAAACGAGTGGCGCTATAGATATCGCCAATGTTGATGAACGCGTCATGAAGATAATGGATATAAAAACACCTGGCTCCTCTGAGGCAGAGAAAAACTATTTTAATAATCTTGCTTACCTGACAATTAAAGATCAAATCAAGTTTGTTATTTCTGACCGAACAGACTATGACTGGTCAAAACAAAAAATGAATGAATTCAAATTAACCGATATCTGTGAAGTGCTTTTATCACCCGAACATGAGGCACTAAGCCCAACGGATATAGCTGAGTGGATATTGGAAGACAAATTACATGTCCGCTTACAGGTTCAACTACATAAATATTTATGGGGTAATGTTCCGGGGAAATAAATTTAAAATCAATGATTTTAAATTTATCGCCGCAAACAGTATTAAGCTATGACTGATTTTAACAAGGCAATTGTACTCGTATCAGGCGGACTCGATTCAACGACCACGCTAGCTATCGCAAAAGCCCTTGGCTTTAAATGTTACGCTTTAAGCTTCGATTATGGTCAGCGCCACATAGCAGAGCTATTCGCTGCGAGCCGTATTGCACAAGCTTTCGATGCAAAAGATCACAAAACTATAAAAATTGATCTGGGTCAGATCGGTGGTTCAGCATTAACTGACAATGCTATTGATGTGCCCGAAGTTCATTCTGAAGGCATACCCGTAACTTACGTTCCCGCACGTAACACGATCTTTCTCTCATATGCACTTGCCTGGGCAGAAGTACTGGAGGCTAATGATATCTTTATCGGTGTTAATGCCGTTGACTATTCAGGTTATCCTGACTGCAGACCAGAATATATTAAAGCCTATGAAAAACTCGCCACACTGGCAACCAAAGCTGGCGTTGAAGGAACAGCATTTAAAATTCATACCCCGTTAATCGATTTAAGCAAATCAGACATTATTAGACAGGGGGTTGAGCTCGGTGTTGATTACTCAATTACCGTATCTTGCTATCAAGCGGATGAGAAAGGTCGTGCCTGTGGCGTGTGTGATTCCTGCCGTTTTAGGAAAGATGGATTTAAATCGGCAAAAATTACTGATCCAACTCGTTATCAACGCTGATTTTTCTTTAAATTACGACGAGTGCAACTGAGCCGTTATTTATACTAGAATGAGCGTTCACTTATAAATCAAATGATGGGAGCTCGTTTATGAATACAAACCATGGCCGCTGTGATTGCGGAGAATTAGAGTATGAATTTCTAGACGAACCGATGAATACGGTTTTTTGTTATTGCAAAACTTGTCAGTTACACACAAATTCTGACAAATGGTTTGGCGTTTGGGTCGCTGAGGACAAATTTAAATTTGTTAAAGGTTCGCCATCCAGCTTTACAGCACTAGGTGACTCTGGCAAGGAAACACATCGACTATTTTGTGGAAATTGTGCGACACCGATAGGTCTCAAATGTGATGGTTTTGATATGTATTCATTATCGTCTAGCACCATCGACGGTGGCGATAAGCTATTACCCAAGATGCTTATCTATACCTCTGTAGCACCTGACTGGGCTACTTTTCCTGAAGGAATCCCAAAGTATGATATTCTCCCGCCAAGCGATTAAGTCATGCATAGTAGTAATTAAATATTCTATCTAATTTAACACCGTAACCAATTATTCAAACCACCCCATTTATTGGGGTGGCTCATATGGAATTTACATGATAAAAAAATCAATAACGTATACGGACCTGGTAGAAGATTTCGCTAATAGGAATATACCTATCGACACTCCTGGGTTTTACGATCATCCCAATTTCATGAAGATCGAGGAAAAGAATGCCAGTTACCTGAGTAACTATGCGAAGTTTGTACATGAACGACCTCGCGATGAAACTTATGATGGTTTCGTTAAAAAAACAGCACCACTAATCATAAACTTTTATCATGACAAATATATTGGAAAAGACAGCAGCAACTCGAGAACAGAGTTTACGAATGTAATTTCTAAAGCTTTGGAAAAAGCTGGTGTGTGGAATTATGTTGTTAAAGGCTCGGTAACTATCGACTTTCCTGACGCATCGGACATTCCTAAACATAACTTTTGGTCTATCGATTATGATGGATATAGCGCTGCACATACATGGATTGTGGCCCCGCCATTTTATGTGGTTGATGTATCACTAAAAACCCACGCTTTTTCTGCTAAAGAAGCCGAACATTTAATGCCGATAAACTGTAATGAAGCTAATAACATTATCGAGGCTGAGCTAGAAGATATTCTTACGCCAGATGCCTGTACGTTGCTTGCCAGTCATAAATTAAAACGTTCTGAATATTTCGGGGTCATTAGCCCACAAACAGAAAAGTTTTTAGCTGTTTTCCCTTCTCGCGAAGTTTCATTTAATGATACTAAAATAAAATATTTTCCTTTATCTGTATCAGCGGCCGATCTGCCATTCGAACAAATGTCCACCATTCAGTTTGATGGGCAAACTGCTTTTGACCTCTATGAAAACAAGATTAAGAAACTAATTGAACATGCTTAATACAAATCGGTATCAATTTGCATGATTACAAAAGAACAAATGATCGCGTTTCTTGCTAAAGAGTTTCCACAAAGCAAATGCATTGTTGAGGAAGTTGGCAATCAATCCGCAACTATCCGACACAAGATTGGGTTTGAAGAACTCCGCCCCGGCAATACGGTATCCGGGCCAGTGTTGATGACGGTTGCTGACGTAGCGCTTTATGTGGCTATTCTTGGTGAGATTGGGCTCATACCGCTCACAGTAACAACAAATCTCAGTATTAATTTTCTAAGAAAACCAGCAGCAGACAAAGATATTGTTGGTATATGTAAGCTTATCAAGGTGGGTCGGACGCTCGCTGTTGGTGAAGTCTCTATTTATTCTGAAGGAGATGAACATGTCGTTGCTCATGCCGTAGGTACGTATTCTATTCCGCCAATACGGGATCGTTAGAAAACTACACGAATAACATGCCCCGGAACTGCTTTAGAGATTATAACGGGAAATAATACGGATTAATTTAATCTTGCGATTCTGTTTACATTGTAGATCGGCGAAGACAGCGCAACCTTTTGTGTTTCCAGCAAACGAATGTAATTGAAATAACGAGTGCGTATTTCCCTTACATATACAACAGCCTGTCCACATCGACAATGGCGCACTTGTTCACCGTCTTTGTTATAGGGTTTTGATAAAGCCAACATGGCAATCTCAACATTATCAAACCACTTCTCTTTGTCGAGCCCCATTTTTTCTGCCAGTTCTCGGGCATGTTTAACTCGGCCATAACCGGCGTTGTAAGAAGCGATAGTAAACCACACGCGATCTTCTAATGGGACTGATTCTTCAAATTTAGTTCTCAGGTAATTTAAATAACGTATGCCACCATCAATACTGGATTCGGGGTTATGCGCGTCACTTACACCCAGAAATTCAGCCGTCGCCGGGATCAACTGCATCAATCCTTCTGCGCCAGCTGATGAATTAGCATATGGGTTAAACTGACTTTCCTGAAACATAAGTGCTGTAATCAAACGCCAATCAAAACCATACTCTTCAGAGTATCGCTGCGTCATATCATCATAAGGCGACAACGATGTATATTGCGTACTATTACTCTTTTCTTTGCTTTCTATTTTCTGTTGCTCAAAATATTTTGCATGCAGCACATTATATTTTTCACTTCTAAAAATATTAGCTATAAAACTATTTAAGGAATCTAGCAGTTGTTGGTCTTCTTTTCTTACTGCCCAACGGTGAGCTAAGGGTTCAGACAAGACAAACTGCGCTTTTAAACCTGTCTTTACAGTTTTTCCGACACTTAATTGATGATTGCCGATTACGGTTAAATCGTACATGCCTAAAGACACCATTAACATGGCGCTTTCTGTATTAATACCTACGTCAGCTTTAACCAAATCAAAAATTAGACCTTGATCTTTTAACTGAGACAAATAATTCCAATAAGGACTGTCATCGGCCAAAACAATTCTTCTACCTTCAAGGTCGCGGAAATCAATAATCTGCCGCTTTGAATTGCGTCCTACAATTACCGGACTGGCATAATTGTAAGGCGCTGTGTATTTAAATAAATTATTTTTCTGCAGCAAACTACTTGGCAAAGAAGCTGCAATTACGTCGCCCTTTCCTTCTTTAAGCAAATTAAACATCGCTTCTTTTGAATTTGCTAAAACCACATCCACTCGCAAGCGATTTTGTTTTGCATATTGTTTCAATAACTCATACTCAAAACCTAATAACTTTCCATCTTGCAAATAATAATGAGATGGACTTGTATTTGTGATAACACGCAACACACCTTTGCTTTTAATGGATGACAGATCATCAAAATAGGTTGATACGAGGTTATGAGTTACATGTTGCTGGTTCAGATACTGGTTTAGTTTTTCAAATAATAACTGATCATTACTTCTGACAGCCCAAGCCATGCTCCTTTGCTCTGACAGGTCGTAACTTGCGTGAAGCTCTGTATTTGCCGGTAAATACTTGTCTAGAAAAAGACTATCGGCAACAGCCAGATCGTATTGGGCTGTTTTCACACGCTGCATTACTTCAGCATATGTAACTGTTGCCGGTATTTCTTCTAACAACATTCCCACCTGAGATTCTGCCAAATCATGCAACTTGTTCCAGACAGGTGATGATTTATAAGCCGCAATTTGACGGCCGGCAAGATCCTCAATACGGGTTATACGACTGTTATCAACACGTTCTACTATCTTAAATGTTGCATTAGACCAGGTATGTGTGAAATTCACCTGATCCTGAATACTACCTGCTAAACCTTGATCCTGGGCAACAATAATATCGCCATGGCCATTAACTAACTCTGGCAATAATCGCCAATCGTTATCGACATAAATCCAGTTCAAATCCAGTTGATTTAAATCTGCAAACTCTTCAACTAATTCTCGTTCTGTTGCACTAATAGCACATTCATTATTTTTTCTTAACAAAAGAACACGCAATATGCCGCGCTGCTGTATATCGCCCAAATCAGAAACCTGTTCTGATAATTGTGATTTTTCGTGATTTTCAAATAATGGAATGGTTGCAACCGGAGCGTCGCAAAAATTTATGTATGAATTATTTTTATCAAGCTCACTAGCAATAGGTGAGGTGGGGAATACAAACAAGCAGAGCAACACGCTCAAACAAGATTTTGCATTAAACGAGAGATTAATTTTCATAAAAACCATCCTCAACCTCATCAATCTGCGTTAAACAGTTGAAATTTCGCGCGAATCATACCCTGTTCAGCGCAACTATTCTATATAGTGTGGTTAAATAATTAAGAACTACAAGATGTAGGAATCAAGCAGAAACGGGTTAGAAATCTACCATAGCTTATGCTGCGACGCAACAAACTGCATCGGGTTAGCTATAATTTGTTGAGTTTATATATTTACAGAAAAGAATAGGCTGAAAGTATGTTGGTGTTCACTCTCGATTTAAGCATTGTTTTTATTTGCTTCTTTTAAACGCTCGGGCGTACCTATATCGCGCCATTTTCCTTTAAAGTGCTGACCAGTCAGTTTCCCTCCCTGCGCTGATTGACGCAACAATGGCGCTAAAGGAAGGCGGCCAGGGACACAGCCCTTGAAAAAAAGCGGTGAAAAAAACCCTATGCCACTGTATGTGAGTCTATGCTGTCCTTCATTGCGTAACTGATTTTGCTGCAGGGCAAAGTCACCATTCGTATTGTGCTTTGGATTATCAACCATCACTAGATGAGCATCCGAAACTAATTGATCGGGTAATAGTGAATAATCAAAATCAGTTACGATGTCAGCATTGGTCACAATGAACGGTGCATTCCCCAGCAAAGGCAGGGCCTTTACGATGCCTCCGGCAGTCTCCAATAACGCCTCACCCTCATCAGAATAATTTATTGAAACGCCAAAACTTTCGCCTGTCCCTAGGCGCTGATGAATCTGGCTGCCTAAATGACCGGTGTTGATAACGATTGTTTTAATACCCGCAGAAACCAGTCTCTCTACATGATGAACAATGAGTGGCTTACCCTTGACCTCAAGTAGTGGTTTCGGTATCGAATCGGTTAATGGCCGCATACGTTCTCCGCGTCCAGCAGCCAGGATCATCGCAATCATGACATCAAGCTCCTTCCAGCTTTGGCAGAACCTGGTTCTCAATAAGCTGGCATAGTGGAGCCAATTCCTGATAGGTTTGCTTGAGGTCTAGAATATATGACAATGTTCTTGGAACATCTTTAAGAAAGCCATGTTTACCATCGCGGTGTGACAGGCGCGCAAAAATACCACTGGCCTTAAGATGACGCTGCACCCCCATTAAGTCAAACCAGCGCTGAAACTGGTCTCTACCAATATTCAAACCCGCATCCCGCACAAGTCGTTCGTTTAGATAGAAATCCACCCAATGATTAATCTCATCTTGAGACCATTTAATGTAACAGTCTTTCAATAATGACATCAGATCGTAACTAACCGGTCCAAGAACGGCATCCTGAAAATCAATCACGCCAGGATTATTTGCTTTGGTCAACATCAAGTTCCTTGAATGAAAATCCCTGTGCACAAATGCCTGCGGTTGTTCCAGGGCATTTTGCTCCAAGAGATTAAATAACGTTTCAATTGCTTTTGTCTGCCCATCATTTAACTCAATTTTCAGGTGTTTAGCCAATAACCAGTCTGTAAAAAGATACATTTCACGCTGTAATAAACTGCTGTCATAAGCATCAAGCTGGTTTGTATCAGCATCAAGCTGCATCGAGACAATCGTTTTTATTGCTTCAGAATAAAGCTGGTTAGCATTAGTTTGATCAAGCTTGTTTAAATAGTGATCATTGCCAAAATCACTAAGCAATAAAAAACCCTGTGCCAAATCCATATTATGTATGATGGGAACATTGACACGACACTCGTTCAAAATACGGTTGACCTTTACAAAGGGTTGGCAATCCTCTTGTTCCGGAGGGGCATCCATAACAATATAGCTTTTGTGGTCGAGGGACAGGCGATAATAATAACGAAAACTGGCATCTTCAGAGGCTGGCTTTAAATTAAAATCACTGGTTTTAAGCGTCTTTATTAACCAGTTTTGCAAAGATTCGAAACGTTCAGACATTTAAGGTAATTTATTCAGGGTGTTCGTTGACAGTCTATGTTTTTTTATAGTTAAGGTAAAAACATACTAGCGATATTTTTCAGCGTCGATTTATTCTGGCATCATCTCGTAAATTTAGAGGAAGGAGAAACACTAGCACATGCTGGCTTCATGTATATTTGTCCTGATAGGGCTTGCTTTACTTGTTTATGGTGCCGACATGTTTGTCAATGGCGCTTCAAGCATTGCTCGACAACTGGGCATACCGCCATTAATTATTGGTTTAACGATTGTCGGCTTCGCTACTTCCGCCCCGGAAATAATTGTGGGTTCTGTCTCTGCTTTTCAAGGTAAGACCGCTATAGCGATTGGTAATGCGCTTGGCTCCAACATCACCAATATAGGCCTGGTATTAGGCATTAGCATATTATTACTACCTATTACTGTCGGATCGGGCACGATTAAAAGAGAATACGGGCTGATGTTTGTCTCCCTCTTGCTCGGCTTGGGATTGATGATAGACGGTAAACTGAGTCGGATTGATGCCACGATATTGCTGATCGCATTAATTGGATCGATTGCCTGGATTGTATGGATAGCAAAGAAAACGGCTTTGACGGATCCACTAATTGATGAATTTGCACAAGAATTAAACGCGCCGCCTGACCCAACCAGAATAGCTGTCATAAAACTTATTATAGGCCTCGTACTACTATTGGCAGGCGCAGACTTGCTGGTTCGCGGAGCAGTATTTATCGCCGAATATTATGGCATGTCTGATCTGATTATTGGATTGACTATTGTTGCTATTGGTACCAGCTTGCCTGAACTCGCCACATCAATCGCCAGTATTATCAAAAAAGAAGCTGATATAGCGATTGGAAATATTATTGGATCAAACATGTTTAACATACTTGCCGTACTCGGCATTCCGGCATTGATTAATCCGGATTCTTTTGCCCCGGAAGTATTAACCCGGGATTATCCTGTGATGCTAGGCTTGTCTATATTGCTGGGCTTTATGATATTTATTTCACGCAAGGGTAAACTAGTCAGGACTGAAGGTGCCATACTATTGTTCTGCTTTATTGGGTATCAGTATGTATTGTTTTCAAACAGTATTTTAACAACATAGATCATGAACGAAATAAGCCCGGATAAATTAAAAGCACTTGGAAAAGCGGTTATAGAAACCGAGCAGGCGGCGCTATCTAGCCTGATTGATCGCATTGATGATAAGTTTGTGATGGCTTGCCAAATTCTCCTGCGATGTGAAGGTCGTGTGGTCGTCATAGGAATGGGGAAGTCCGGTCATATCGGCAATAAAATTGCGGCAACACTAGCTAGCACGGGTACACCCGCTTTCTTTGTTCATCCCGGCGAAGCCAGTCATGGTGATCTGGGCATGATAACTAATAAGGATGTTGTAATGGTCTTATCCAACTCGGGGGAGACTGACGAGGTAGTCGCATTATTACCGGTAATCAAGAGACTCAACACGCCATTGATTGCATTAACTGGCAGACCTGATTCAACCTTGGCCAATAGCGCAACGGTAAATATTGATGTGAGTGTCAGTAAAGAAGCCTGCCCGCTTGGACTAGCTCCTACCGCAAGCACAACCGCGACACTGGCGATGGGGGATGCTATTGCAATCGCTTTATTAGAAGCACGGGGCTTTAGTGAAAATGACTTTGCCTTGTCTCACCCCGGAGGCACATTGGGTAGACGCTTATTAATCCATGTCAGCGACATCATGCATACCGAGAATGAAATCCCGAAGGTATCAGAGAACGCATTATTAAGTGATGCTTTGCTTGAAATGACACATAAAGGCTTGGGTGTAACAACGATTGTTGATGATGAAGGCAGGGTTTTAGGCATTTTCACTGATGGTGATTTACGTAGAACCCTGGATTCAAAGATTGATATCAATACCTGCCTCGTAAAAAAGGTTATGACCAAAAATGGCAAACACATACAAGCTAATGCGTTAGCCGCCTCGGCACTGGCACTTATGGAAAAACACCGTATCAATGCACTGGTCGTTATTGATGATCAGGGCAAGTTGATTGGTATCCTGAATATGCATGATCTGTTACGAGCTCGTGTTGTCTAAAACACATATATAAATTTTATGAATAAGAAATCGATTATGGAAAAAGCCACAAACATCAAACTAGCTGTATTTGATGTCGATGGTGTTTTAACTGATGGTAAGTTGATCCTTGGTGAAAGCGGCAACGAGTATAAATCTTTTCATGTGCGAGATGGGCATGGACTGGTCATGCTACTGGAGTCTGGTTGCAAGATCGCCGTTATCACAGCACGGTCTTCAAAGATAGTTGCGGAACGAATGGCTGCTCTCGGCATCGAATATGTCTATCAAGGTGAAAAAGATAAAGGGGCGCGCCTGTTAAAACTGATAGAAGACCTTGGTCTTCAGCGCGATCAAGTCGCTTATACAGGAGATGATGTGATTGATTTGCCCGCAATGGTTCATGTCGGCCTGCCTATTGCTGTAGCTGATGCCCATGTTGAAGTCAAAAACTATGCATTATGGACTACTGAAAATCTAGGTGGACAGGGCGCTGTCAGGGAAGTATGCGAATTAATTATGCAAGCACAGGGAAAATATGAAGCACGTATCAAGGCATACCTTTCTCTTTGAGCTATTAAGTTTTAATGTTTAATGAAAGATGGAAACTGGCGCTAATCCTGATCATAGTAGCAGGCTTCAGTTATTGGGCGCTGGAAAAACTGACTGAGGACAGCGCAACAAAGCTAAGCAAGCTTGCGCATTATCCGGATTATTACATGGAAAATTTCACAACCCTCACCATGAATCAGGATGGCACACCAAAGAACCGGCTTAATGCGCGATATATGGCACATTATCCCGATGACAATACGAGCGAGCTGCACAACCCCGAACTGGAAATATTTCGTTTGGATAAACCGCCCATTATGGTTAATGCAGATAGAGGGTGGGTCACGTCAAATAATGACGTTATTCTGTTAAGCGGCAATGTATATCTACATCAATACGATGAATTCGGTCAGTTAAAAATAGAATTAATAGCGGAAGATGCGCGAGTACTGGTTGACCAAAAATATGCAGAAACTGATAAACCTGCTACTTTGATTACAAAACGTTCGGTTACTAATTCAATTGGTATGCGTGCTTACTTACAAGAACAGCGAATGGAGTTTCTCAATAATGTACAAACGACAATTGAACCAAGACAAAAGCCCTAGATTACTATTGGCAATAACTTTAGCGTCAATGATGAATTGTACGTTCGCGTTATCAACCGATAAACAACAGGATATCGAGATTGAAGCCGACTCGGCCGAGATGGACGACATCAAGGGCATTACTATCTATAGAGGAGATGTTGTCGTTGTTCAAGGCAGTATTCGCATGACCGGACACACCATGACCGTATACAATGACAATAACGGTGAAACAGAACTCGTCATTATGCAGGGAAAACCGGCTACCTATAAACAACTGCCTGACGATAGCAAAATATATGATGAAGCCGAGGCATTACAAATGGAGTATTATGCTCTGAAGGACTATGTCATTTTGATTGATAATGCGTTGGTCACCCAGGAAGGTCTGCGTTTTAGTGGTAGTCGTATTGAATATGATACGGTTCTGAGCCAGGTCAAGGCTAAAGGCTCAACAAAAACAAGCAAGGCCGCGGGAGAGGACACTAAGAAAAAAAGCGATGGTCGTGTAAAAATAACAATTAAAAAGAAAGAAGAGTAATAACAATTATGAAACAGGAACACTTGCATTCAATAAATCTTAATGCGCACTGCGAATAATACTCTTAGATGTAATTAAAATTGTCTGATTAGTTAATATCTTCCTAAGCATACTGCTATGAGTATTTTATCCGTGCGTCATTTATCAAAATCGTATCGATCCAGAAAGGTCGTAACGGATGTCAGTCTGTCTGTACAAAGCGGTGAAACAATTGGTTTGCTAGGACCCAATGGTGCAGGCAAGACAACCAGCTTTTATATGATAGTTGGCCTGGTGCCATCAGACAGTGGCACGATACACCTTGATAATAAAGAAATAAGTAGATTGAGTATGGATGAACGTTCACACCTTGGTCTCGGTTACTTGCCTCAAGAAGCATCAGTGTTCAGAAAATTAACGGTCGAAGATAATATTATGGCAATACTTGAAACGCGCATGCCGAATGACCAGCAAAAGGCAAAACAGCGACTTGAGCTTCTGTTGCAAGAGTTTCACATTGCCCATCTCCGGTATAATTTAGGCATGAGTTTGTCCGGGGGAGAGCGTAGACGCCTTGAGATAGCCAGAGCACTTGCCTCAGAACCCCGTTTTTTGTTACTTGACGAACCATTTGCAGGCATTGATCCTATCTCAATCAATGATATACAGCGTTTAATCCATCGGCTTTGCGATCACGGGATTGGCATAATTATCACGGATCATAATGTTCGTGAAACACTGGGTACCTGTGATCGAGCTTATATTGTCAATGACGGCAAGATCCTGGCCGAAGGATCACCGGAAGAAATACTAAATAACGAACAAGTAAGGGATGTCTATCTGGGGGAACAGTTTTCATTATAGGTTTTTGAATGTTTGTATTAATTCAAACCGACAGGATTTAAGTTAAACTTATTATATATGAAGCAATCTTTACAATTAAAAATTGGCCAAAGCCTGACGATGACCCCGCAATTACAGCAGGCAATTCGTCTGCTGCAATTATCCAGCATAGAACTCCAGGCGGAAGTTCAAGAGGCACTTGAATCCAATATGATGTTGGAAATGGATGACGGCGATAGCGAGCAAAAATCTTCAGAAGAAAATTCAAACAGAGAGCCAGAGGGAAAGAAAGAAGCAGACTCAACTGACAAGGTAACTGACTTAAACCAGGATACTATGCCAGATGAACTCGCGGTAGACAGTGGCTGGGATGATATTTATGACAGCGTGCCTAATTACGCAAAATCGAATACCGATAAAAACAGCTATGATGGTTTTGAAAATCAGGACTCAAGTAAAAACACACTGCGCGAACATCTTGAGTGGCAGCTGAACCTTGCACAAATAAACGATAGCGATAAAGTAATCGCAATGACCATTATCGACTCACTGGATGATGATGGTTATTTAATGGGTGCACTGGAAGAAATCCTGGCAGCAGTCGAAGAAGACCTTGAAGATGTTGGAATTGAAGAGGTTGAAGCTGTCCTGAGAATGATACAGTCAATGGGCCCGGCAGGTGTAGGGGCCAGAGACATACAAGAATGTCTTTGTTTACAGCTAAAACAATGTAATGTAGACACGTTTCGACTGGAAGAAGCAAAAGTACTGATTGATAATTATCTGGATTTACTGGCGGCACATGATTACAACCAGTTAATGCGCAAGATGAAACTGGATCAGGAAGAACTGACGGAAGTCGTAAAATTAATTCAGTCAATGAACCCTCGACCCGGCAATGAAATTAGCGACGCCTACACTGAATACGTAATTCCGGATGTCTATGTCAAAAAAGTAAAGGGTGTCTGGAAGGTTGAGCTGAATACCGATGGAATTCCGAATCTAAAAATAAATTCAACTTATGCCAACATGATTCGGCGCGCAGACAACAGTGATGACAATACTTCTCTTAAAACGCATCTACAAGAAGCGCGCTGGTTTATTAAAAGCATACGCAGTCGCAGTGAAACACTATTACGCGTGACCACGTGCATAGTAGAACGACAAAGAGCATTCCTGGAGCATGGTGATGAGGCTATGAAGCCATTGGTGTTACATGATGTTGCTGAAACACTAGGCATGCATGAATCTACTATTTCCAGAGTGACAACGCGTAAATATATGCACACACCTCGTGGAATCTTCGAGCTAAAATATTTCTTTTCCAGTCATGTCGGCACCAATTATGGTGGCGTCTGTTCATCCACAGCAATACGCGCACTCATTAAAAAATTAATAAGTGCTGAAACACCAAATAAACCACTTAGTGATAGTAAATTAGCAGCAATACTGGAAGATCAGGGAATTAATGTTGCCAGAAGAACTGTTGCAAAATACAGAGAAGCGATGGCAATACCACCATCAAATGAACGTAAACGGCTTTCTTGATAATAATAATTTTTGACAGGAGTAAATTATGCTAATTAATGTAACAGGCCATCATATTGACATAACCAGCTCATTAAAATCATATGTTGAAACAAAATTCGAACGACTTGAAAGACACTTCGAACATATTACAAACATCCATGTCATATTGAGCGTGGAAAAAGAGCGACAAAAAGCAGAAGCAACCGTACACGTCAATCGTGGAAATTTATTTGCTAATGATGAGCAGTCCGATATGTATGCTGCCATAGATGGCCTGACTGACAAACTTGATCGACAATTAAAAAAACACAAGGAAAAGTTAACGGATCATCACCGGGAACAAGGCGGACTTAAAGATCAAGAGATTGAATAGTCTCATATCCTTTTAATTATTTATCAAAAAATATAATAGTATGAATATCTCAGATATTTTATTGCCGGAATGCATCCTCCTCGATATGGACTGTCATAGTAAAAAAGATGCTTTGGACACCTTGGCTAAAACCATTGCTGATTCAGATAGTGAGACATCTCAAACAGAAGTGTTTGATTGTTTATGTGCACGAGAAAGGTTGGGCAGTACCGGTCTTGGCAATGGCATCGCGATTCCTCATGGACGACTAAAAAATAGCAAAAAAACAATTGCTGCGTTTTTACAGCTTGATGATGCAATAGATTATGACGCAGTTGATAAAGCGCCTGTTGATTTGCTTTTTGCATTGATCGTGCCGGAAGATTCAACTGAAGAACATCTGCAAACGCTGGCATCATTAGCCGAAACGTTTAGTAATCCTGAGATTGTCAGCAAACTAAGACAGTCTGGATCTTCGGCGGAAGTGTTTTCATTATTAACAGGCTGACAATATGCCAGGACTCACAGACCAATTAAGCATAGAAGATCTCTATAATATACATCATGATAAATTAGAGCTTGAATGGGTAGCGGGTCAACAGGGAGCCAAACATGCGATCATTCGCGATGAAGACTCTGCTTCTACAGTCAAAAAAACAATAAAGAAGCCCGGCAAGAAAAAGCAACCCGGCAAAGCAGAAACGTCTCGTAGTTTGTCACTGGTCGGCCATTTGAATTTGATTCACCCGCATCAGATTCAGATTATCGGTAATATTGAAATCAAATATCTTGAAAGCTTGAGAGATATTTCCATGCAAGATGCGGTAGTACAGATATTTCGTAGTCAGCCGGCATGCGTCATCATTGCAGACGGATGCGAAGTACCCACCTTGATCAAGCGTAAAAGCAACGAACACAGCATTCCATTATTTTCTACGCCGATAAACAGCGGCAAACTTTCGGATGTTCTGCATTATTTTCTAAGTAATTTATTTGCGGACATGCTTACCCTGCACGGCGTATATATGGAAGTCATGGCTATTGGCGTTTTGATAACCGGTCCCAGCGGCATTGGTAAAAGCGAGTTGGCTCTCGAGCTGATTTCACGAGGACATCGATTGATTGCAGATGATGCGCCTTTGTTTTCCAGGATAGCACCGGATATTATCGATGGAACATGCCCTGAGACATTACAGGATTTTCTCGAAGTCAGAGGGCTGGGAATTATTAATGTACGGGAATTATTTGGTGACAGTGCTATCAAGAAAAACAAATACCTCAAGTTGATAGTGCAATTACAGCCCATGGACACAAAAAATTTATTATCGCTGGATAGACTTGAAGGGAGTTATAACACGCGTAGTATTCTAGATATGGAAATTCCAGAGATAACCTTGCCCGTTGCACCGGGTCGTAATCTGGCAATCATGATGGAGTGTGCTGCTCGAAACCATATATTACGAGTTAGTGGCTATGATGCTGCAGAAACATTTGCAAAAAGACAAGCAAGGTTAATAGAGTCGGGCGGAAAATAAATGAACGCAAAAGATCGTCGGCTTATCATTGTTAGCGGTTTATCTGGAGCAGGCAAAACAGTTGTACTGAATACACTTGAAGATCTCTCTTATTATACCATCGACAACCTCCCAATTAGCTTGCTTGATGAATTAATCAGCCAGTTTTCAAAAGCTGATAGCAATCTGGCTCATCTGGTTGCCATAGGGATTGATGCGCGCAATAACAAGGATGATCTTGCCTGCTTACCGGCACGCGTTAAATTATTGTCAGAACAAGAGCTATCAACTGAGCTTATATATATCGATGCTAGCGATGAAACTCTGACAAAACGATTTAGTGAAACACGTCGTAAACATCCGCTATCTTCAGATTCAGTTTCTTTGCTTGATGCTATCCATCAAGAACGCGAATCAACAATGGAAATAGCGCAGGCTGCAGACCTAAGGGTTGATACCAGCCATATGCAGTTAAGTGAACTGCGCAATATTGTTCGTGAACGAATTGCGCATAGAAATCAGACTGACCTGTCTTTACAGTTTATTTCTTTTGGATATAAAAATGGTATCCCCAGAGATTCTGATTTCGTCTTTGATCTTCGATGCTTGCCAAATCCTTATTGGAAAAAACACCTGCGGCAATATTCAGGGAGAGATGAACCTGTCATACAATTTTTATCAAAGCAAAATAATGTTAAAGAGATGTTAAATGACCTTGAGCACTTCCTCGAACGTTGGATACCTGAATTTGAAGCGGACAATCGCAGTTACTTAAGTATTGCCTTCGGTTGCACAGGAGGCCACCATCGCTCTGTATTTGTAGCGGAACAACTGGCGAAAAAATTTATAGCCCAGGGGAAAAAAGTCATTATGAGGCATCGGGATTTATAATTATGAGCGTAGGACTATTAATAATTTCGCATAATGGAATTGGCGCAGCTTTGTTCGGGACAGCTAACTATATGATTCCGGACACACCATTAAACGTAAAACTATTATCGGCTAACCGCGAAAGCGATCCTGATGAACTATTCGAATCAGCAACACTATTAGTAGAAGAGCTTGATGATGGAGATGGTGTATTAGTGTTAACAGATTTGTATGGCTCAACTCCGAGCAACATAGCACACCGTTTACGTGGTCAGACTAAAATCAATATTGTAACCGGCCTGAACCTGTCCATGTTGATCCGTATCCTGAATTATCCAAATCTCGGTCTCACTGATATGACGGATAAAGCATACAGCGGTGGGATGGATGGCATCACAATCGATCAAGGAAATATCGCAAATGAATCATAAAAAAATCACCATAATAAACAAACTGGGATTACACGCTCGAGCAGCAGCTAAATTTGTTCAAGAGGCAGCTCGCTTTAATGCTGAGATCAATATCAATTCAGGTCATCGCGAAGTTAGCGGCAAAAGTATTATGGGAATTATGATGCTGGCAGCCGGGAAGGGAACAGAGATTGAAATCAAGACGGTTGGCCCGGACGAAAATGAAGCCATGGCAGCATTAGAAACTTTGATTAACGATAAGTTTGGCGAGGACGAATGACCATATCGCTTCAGGGTGTCAGTGTTTCTCGTGGTGTCGCAATAGGACAGGTTCATATTGTTCAACGTGACCAGCTTGATGTGCATGAATATAAAATCCGCAAGACGCAACTCGATGATGAAATATTACGTTTTAATGATGCAATAGCCCTTTCCCGCCAACAGTTGCGCGCTATTCGCGATCATATTCCTGTCTCAACTTCCGTCGATATATCTGCATTTCTGGATACACACTTATTGATGCTGGAAGACGTTACATTGGCTGAAGAACCAAAAAGAATTATTAAAGAGCGCTTATGTAATGCTGAATGGGCACTTAAATTACAGCGTGATGCATTAGTTAATGTATTTAATGAAATGGCTGACTCCTATCTCAGCACAAGACGTGATGATGTTGATCATGTCGTTAATAGAATCTTGCGTGTTTTATTAAACCAAAAACCTTTGCTGCATGAAGTCCCGAATAACAATATAAAAAACAGAATAATAATCGCGGATGACTTAACGCCATCGGACACGGTATTAATGCAACATTATGGTATCGCTGCCTTCGCAACAGAGTATGGTGGCCCTACGTCACACACCGCTATTCTCGCACGAAGTCTGGGTATTCCCGCGATCATTGGATTACATAACGCACACCGTTTTATTAAGAATGATGACATGGTCATCGTAGATGGCAGCACTGGTGTCGTACTGGTTGACCCCGACAGATCAACAAAAAGTTACTATGAAAAAAGTCAGCGCGATGAAAAACGGTACTATGTATCTTTAGGCAAACTCAAGAACGCGCCAACACAATCTAAAGATGGAATATCTATAATGCTTATGGCGAATATTGAGTTACCTAAGGATTTTGAATCTGTCAGAGATGTAGGTGCAAAAGGTGTAGGACTATATCGAACTGAATTCCTTTATATGAATCGCGAAACACCGCCGGATGAAGAAGAACATTACGAAACATATTTAAATGTACTTAAAGCATTACGTGGATTACCGTTGACTATACGTACTCTGGATCTCGGTGCAGATAAACAGGTCGATGGGGCAGGTAATCAAACAGGACATGTTCGGTCAAATCCAGCTCTGGGTCTGCGCGCAATACGTTTATGTCTGAAAGAACCTGAGCTGTTCCGACCGCAATTACGGGCGATGTTAAGAGCTTCCGCACATGGACCAGTAAGGATAATGATCCCAATGCTGACGAATATCCAGGAAATGCAACAGGTCTTGCAAATGATCGATGATCTAAAAAAAGAGCTTGATAACCAATTAATTAAATATGATACGGATATAAAAATTGGTGGCATGATTGAAGTCCCGGCAGCTGCAATATGCGCAGACATTTTTGCCAAAAAACTGGACTTTTTATCTATCGGAACTAATGATCTTATTCAATACACCATGGCCATTGATCGTGTGAACGACGAGGTTAACTACCTGTATGATCCTTTACATCCAGCGGTATTGAGATTAATAAAAACTACGATTGACGCCGGTAAAAAAGCCGGCATACCGGTATCGATGTGCGGTGAAATGGCGGGCGAAAAAGAACACACTCAATTACTGCTTGGTTTAGGTTTAAGAGAATTCAGTGTGCATACCTCGGCATTACTGGAAGTTAAAAAGATTATAAATAATACTGATATCAGCGAACTTAAAACTCTGACAAAAAAAGTCCTCAATGCTGCAACTGGCGCAGAAATAAACCTGTTGCTGCAACAACTAGCAACTGAAACTGCGTAACAAGCTTTTCATATATTTGTAATACACATGTTTAGCATTGCGATGCTAGCACTGATAGACTCTTCTCTATAATACTCCTGGCCATAATTATGGAAGAAATTACTCAACAAGAACCAGCATTATCAGCAATAGACTCATTGCATGAAGCGCTAGATCAAGAAAATATTGAACTTGCGCGTGATGTTATTGGCTCCCTTCACCCTTCAGAAATTGCAGATGTTATTGAAAGCATGCCCGGGTATGAACGTGATAATCTCTGGCAACTAATAGACTCCGAACTTGAAGGTGATGTCCTGTCTCATATGCAGGACTCAGTACGAACCGAATTTCTGGAACAAATGCACCCGGATCGCTTGGCCGATGCAACCAAAAATCTGGATGCGGATGATGTCGCTGACATATTGCAAGACTTACCTGAAGATGTTGCAGATACAGTTTTGCGATCTATGGATGAACAAAATCTGCAACGTTTATCCTCCATTCTTACCTACGCTGAAGATACTGCTGGCGGCCTAATGAACATTGACGTTGTCTCCGTAAGGGCTGACGTCACTCTGGATACCGTTGCACGATATATTAGATTACTTGGTTCAATCCCCGAAAAAACAGATAACCTTATGGTGGTAGATCGTGACAACCATTACTTAGGCGTGCTTCCCTTAACAGAACTACTGGTGAGAGATCCACAATCAACGATCGGAGTCTGGATGGAAGAAGAATCTTATCTCTCTGCCAATACACCGAAAACTGAGGTGGCAAAATTATTTGAACAACGAGACCTGTTATCTGCCGCTGTAATCGACGAAGAGGGTCGCCTGCTTGGTCGTATCACCATTGATGACGTCGTCGATGTTATTCAGGAGGCCGCTGAACAAGCCGTAAGAAGCATGGCCGGTTTAGGTGAAGATGATATGTTTTCGCCGGTATTCGTAACAACAAAACGTCGTGCCATTTGGCTTGGCATAAATCTACTAACAGCATTCCTTGCGGCATGGGTCATCGGTCGGTTTGAAGACACTATTCATGAACTCGTCGCGCTCGCCGTACTGATGCCGGTTGTTGCTGGAATGGGAGGTATCGCTGGCAGCCAAACACTGACGATTGCTATTAGAGGTATCGCGCTTGGACAGATTGTTAAAACCAACATAAAACCGTTGCTTAAAAAAGAACTTACCGTTGGAATCCTGAATGGAGTTTTATGGTCAAGCGTGGTTGCAGGCATTGTACTCTTATGGTTCGACGATCCTTCTCTTGGCCTCATCATCGGCGTATCGATGCTCATCAATCTTGTCATCGCCGCCTTTGCTGGCGCAATGATTCCTTTAATACTTAAACGTTACGGGATTGACCCTGCTGTTGCCGGTGGCGTTATCTTAACCACAGTAACCGATGTTGTCGGGTTTATGACTTTCCTTGGATTAGCGACTATTTTTCTTATTACATAAGCTGTAAGTATTTTAAATATAATTATTTTTTAATAACGGCGTAAGTTTTATATCACCAACTATTTATATCCCTCAGATATTTTTCCAAGTACTTCTTTTCAAATTCTGCCAGACTCCATGGCTCATCTGCCATAAGATGTTTATACTCATCTTTAATGACATAAACAAACGCTTGTTGAGCTTCATTTTTAATATCTACCAAACAGCGTTCATATAAAATATCTTCGAATTGGTCAAGCAATACTAATGCATGGTCGCTAAGGCCAGAATACAGAATACCCTCGATAGTTTTATTTGGGTTTCTAATAATGCCAGGGTAAGTTTTATTTTTGATCTTGAAACGTTGATAGCCATTTAATGTGGCTGGAGAAGATTGAAAATCAACACCAACAACCAGCTGCATTACTTCCGGTATTTGTAGTGTGCCGTAGGTAAAAACAGAATGTGTAGATGTCATAAAAGTCGATTATATCTGCGAAATGCTGTAACTACTCAGATGAATAACCTTCTAGAAATTATCTGTACTACCACATGAAAATAAGCAGGTATTGGCAACCCGATTTATGTTTTGTGCTGGTCAGGTAAAAAATTCAAGCTACCAGGTAAACAACACCCATTCAGGAACCTCAGGATCCTTCAGCTCATAGTGGGTCGGGTCCAGCTTACCGTTGCCATCCATGTCCTTCAAATAATAAGCCGGACCAACAACTGGCGTTATCTTGACCATATAAAGTTGGCCATTAACCCGGTATTCCTCAATCACTGCATCATCTTTACGGATAATAGTAACTTCCGGCTCAATACTTTCCCCGCTAGCAACCGGATCAGGCAACTCCGGCGGTTCGGGAACAGGCTCCAGGCCACCCGGGTTTGAATTGCCCGCCATTACAAATGACGATGCCATTAGCAGTCCCAATATGATAATAAACCTTTTCATGCTGTCCTATCCTTTACAGGTGTTGTGAATCTACTTTACCACCTCAACCTGTATAGATGAAGCAGATCAATATGAATATCGAATATTACATAATTGCATCAGTAAAAGTCTGAGATTTTTCAGTGAAACTGTCATAATTTAACCTCGATAAAATAATTCAACTGACTAATTCGAAGACTTATGTCCGAACACACAATGGTGCTGATTGACGGCTCCTATTATCTATTCCGCGCCTATCACGCTATTCGCGATTTGACTAATGCCAAAGGCGAACCAACCAATGCCATCTATGGTGTCATCAATATGGTCCAAAAACATTTGACCGAAGGCGGGCCAGATTACTTTGCCATTATTTTCGACGCCAAGGGCAAAACCTTTCGCAATGATTTATACGCGGACTATAAAGCCAATAGACCACCAATGCCTGATGACCTTGCTTGCCAGATTCAACCGCTACATGATTTGATTCGCGCCATGGGTATTCCGCTGCTGATGATCGACGGGGTTGAGGCGGATGATGTGATCGCAACGTTGTCCAGACAGGCAGCGAATAGTGGCATTAAAACGATTGTATCTACGGGTGATAAAGATCTGGCGCAAATGGTCAATGATAAAATTCATTTAATTAATACCATGAGCAATGTCTATCTGGATCCAGCAGGTGTAGAAGAAAAATTTGGTATCCCGCCAGACAGAATAATTGATTACCTCACACTGATCGGCGATACCGTTGATAACGTTCCCGGTGTGCCCAAGGTCGGACCAAAAACCGCAGTGAAGTGGTTACTTGAATACGGCTCACTGGATAAAATTATTGCTCATGCCGATGAGATAAAAGGAAAGGTCGGCGAAAACCTGCGTGAATTCCTGCCTCAGTTACCTCTGAGTCGGGAACTGATTACACTTAAATACGACGTTGAGCTGGATTTTGAACCTGAAGATCTGATCATTGCATCGCCAGATAATAATGCATTGAAAAAAATGTATCAACGCTGGAATTTTCGAACATGGTTGTCGCAACTTGATGACAGTGATGAAGACGCCATAATTGAAGATGCGCCTGAAGCCACGCAAACGATGCCTGACAAAACTGGGGTAAAAGAGACTGAACCAGATTACGAAACCATACTAACAACAACACAACTGGACCAATGGTTATCGCGGCTTAAACAAGCGAAGCTGATCTCAATTGATACAGAAACAACCAGCCTTGATTACATGCAGGCCAAAATTGTTGGGATATCATTTGCGGTTTGTGAAAATCACGCTGCTTATATACCACTGCAACATGATTACGATGGCGCACCCGAACAATTATCTTTAGCAAGCACATTAGAAAAACTTAAACCACTGCTTGAAGACGAAAGCATAAAAAAGATCGGCCAAAACCTGAAATATGATCTGGAGGTTTTTGCCAACTATCAGATTACACTACGTGGGATAGAGCACGACACGATGTTGGCCTCATATGTCTTAAACAGTACGGCCAGTAGACATGACATGGATTCACTGGCTTCAAATTATTTGAACATAGAAACCATTCATTATGAAGATGTCGCTGGAAAAGGCGCTAAACAAATCCCTTTTAATCAAGTGAAAATAGAAATTGCCGCGCCCTATGCCGCTGAAGATGCCGATATTGTATTAAAACTACATCGCGTGTTTAGCAACGAATTAAATCAACAGGAAAAACTGAAACAAGTTTATAACGAGATAGAAATACCATTGCTAACGGTCATCGCTAGAGTTGAGCGTAATGGTGTTGTAATAGACTCAGACATGCTGCTGCAACAGGGCCATGAGTTAAAAATAATGATGCAGGAGATTGAAATAGAGGCGCATGATCTCGCGGGGGAAACATTTAACATCGCTTCTCCCAAGCAAATACAAACCATTCTGTATGACAAAATGGAACTGCCGGTACTGGCAAAAACACCCAAAGGCCAGCCCTCTACTGCTGAATCGGTATTACAAGAACTAGCCGAAAATTATAAGTTGCCCAAATTAATTCTGGAACACCGAAGCATGAGCAAGCTGTGCTCCACTTACACAGAAAAATTACCACAGATGGTAAACCCTGAAACCGGCAGAGTGCATACCTCTTATCATCAGGCGATAGCAGCGACGGGAAGACTGTCTTCTTCAAATCCTAACCTGCAAAATATTCCTATACGCACTCCTGAAGGTAGAAAGATCAGGCAAGCATTTATTGCGCCTGAAGGTTATACAATGGTCGCCGCAGATTATTCACAAATTGAATTACGTATAATGGCCCATCTGTCTGGTGATAAAGGTTTGCTAGATGCGTTTGCTAATGGTCGGGACATTCATAAATCAACAGCAGCAGAAGTATTTTCGGTGCCCATTGACAAAGTTGATAATGATCAACGGCGGGCAGCTAAAGCGATTAACTTTGGCCTAATCTATGGCATGTCAGCATTTGGACTTGCTAAACAAATTGGCGTCGGGCGTAGCGAAGCACAGGAATATGTTGATCTTTACTTTAGTCGTTACCCTGGCGTAAAAATATTTATGGATAAAACGCGTGAACAAGCCCGGCAGCGAGGCTATGTCGAGACCGTGTACAATCGACGTTTGTACTTACCAGAAATAAATGCACGTAATGCGGCAAGACGGCAATATGCTGAAAGAACCGCTATAAATGCCCCAATGCAAGGCACAGCAGCAGATATTATCAAACTCGCAATGATCAACATTGATGCGTGGCTACAAAATTCAGCGATAGATGCAAAAATGATCATGCAGGTTCATGATGAGCTAGTATTCGAAGTTGCAACTGATGGGCTAGAAAATTTTATGACTGAGGTCAATTCACGGATGTCAACGAATGATTTCCTGAGCGTACCGCTTGAAGTTGACATTGGCACAGGCAAAAATTGGGACGAAGCACATTAAAAAAGGATTTGAAATACTTTATAATCCAGCAGAGATAGCCTTATAATTTCAATTATGACATTCGCGCATATATGCTAAGATATTTATCAAACTTGAATTATTAAACAACGACTCGTCGACCCTCATCGAATTAAATAATTATGTTAATCATTCCTGCCATAGACATTAAAAACGGAAAGTGTGTACGCCTTAGTCAAGGACAAATGAACAAGGAAACCATTTACTCTGATGACCCTGTCGCAGTAGCTGACAGATGGATAGAAGCAGGGGCAAGACGACTGCATATCGTAGATCTGGATGGTGCTGTTAACGGCACCCCCAGAAACGCAGATATTATTAACTCAATTGCTGCTGCACATCCCGATGTGCCGATACAAGTCGGCGGCGGGATCAGAGACGAAGATACGATCCAGACTTATCTGGACGTTGGCGTTTCATTTGTCATTATCGGTACACGTGCAGTCACCACACCTCATTTTGTCTCTGATGTATGTCTTGAATTTCCTGGTCACATCATAGTTGGGCTAGACGCAAAGAACGGCAAGCTGGCTACAAATGGCTGGTCAAAGCTATCTCACCATGACGCAAATGACATGGCACGGCGTTTTGAAGATGACGGCGTAGCAGCGATTATCTTTACCGATATTGGTCGTGATGGAATGTTAAACAGTGTCAATATCGATGCGACCACTGATCTTTGCCGTGATATCACCATCCCGGTCATTGCCTCTGGCGGAGTCAGCAATCTTGATGACATAAGCGCCTTATGCAAAGTTAGTGGTGAAGGTATTTTTGGCGTCATCACAGGTCGAGCCATATATGAAGGCACCCTGAATTTAACTGAAGCTCAAAAACTAGCCGACGAACATTGCAGCTATAAGGCTTATTGATGGGTCTTGCCAAACGCATTATACCTTGCCTTGATGTAGATAAAGGCCGGGTAGTCAAGGGTATTCAATTTGTTGATATCCGTGATGCCGGAGATCCTGTTGAAGTCGCAAAACGCTATGACCTGCAAGGCGCCGATGAAATTACCTTTCTTGATATAACTGCCAGTAGCGACGACCGCGACACCATGGTTCATGTTGTTGAACAAGTCGCAAGCCAGGTATTCATACCACTAACTGTTGGCGGTGGTATACGAACGGTCGAAGATATCAAACGCATGCTCATCGCCGGAGCTGACAAAGTCAGTATAAATACCGCTGCTGTAAATGACCCGGAATTTGTACGTCAAGCAGCAACACAATTTGGATCGCAATGTATTGTTGTCGCGATTGATGCAAAGCGCGTAAACGGGGATAACGCTAATCCACGTTGGGAAGTGTTCACTCACGGTGGTCGTAATACTACAGGCTTGGATGTCATCGACTGGGCAAAAAAAATGGCCGGATTTGGCGCTGGCGAGATATTACTCACAAGCATGGATAGAGACGGCATGCGGGATGGTTTTGATCTGGAACTCACCAAGGCGGTATGTGAAGCGGTAAACATCCCAGTGATTGCTTCTGGCGGGGTTGGCTCGCTTGAACATCTTGCTGACGGGATAATCTATGGCAAGGCAAATGCTGTGCTGGCTGCCAGTATATTCCACTTTGGAGAACATACGGTTGCTGAAGCAAAAGCATGTATGTCTAAACGTAACATCGAGGTCCGTTTGTAATATACGGTATTTATCATGGCTTCATGGCTGGACAAGATTAAATGGAATAATGAGGGCTTAGTCCCGGTGATTGTGCAGGAACTGGATACGGGACAGGTGCTGATGCATGCCTGGATGAACAGGGAGTCACTACAACAAACTCGAAACAGCGGGAAAGCTGTCTTTTGGTCACGATCTCGCCAATCACTCTGGACTAAAGGAGAGTCGTCCGGCCACTTCCAGCTGGTTGAATCGATAAAACTGGATTGTGATTTCGATACATTATTGATCACCGTCAAGCAGGAAGGCGGCATGGCTTGTCATACTGGCCGGCATCATTGTTTTTTTATGACATTGTCGGATGATGAATGGCAAACGACAGAACCCGTTTTAAAAGATCCGCACGACATATATAAATAACAGGCTTGAAATGAAACAAGATATTCTTAATTCTCTCTCGGAAATACTGGAGCAACGAAAACAGGCTAACCCAGACGAGTCTTACACCGCTAAATTATTCAAGGATGGCTTGGATAGTATCTTGAAGAAAGTTGGCGAAGAAGCAACAGAGGTTATTATTGCGTCTAAATCCGGCGATAATGCTTCTATAACTCACGAAGTTGCCGACTTATGGTTTCATACCCTGGTTTTGCTTAAATACCATGAGTTGGACTATACAGACATTCTCAATGAGCTTGAGGGTCGGTTCGGGTTATCTGGGCTGGAAGAAAAAGCCCGTCGAAAGGAATAATCATAGCGACGAACATTAGCACGAGCTTGCTTGTGCTTATAAAATCAGGTCAACTAGTATTTAATCTATAAATAAAACTATGTGGAGAATATAAGTATGGGTTTTGGTGTCTCCGAACTGCTAATTTTGCTAATTATTGTTGCCTTGTTGTTTGGCACTAAAAAACTGCGCAACATGGGTGGCGACCTGGGAAGTGCGGTAAAAAGCTTCAGAAGCGCAATAAAAGATCCTGAAGAAAAGGAATCATTAAATGAGGCCGCAGACAAGTCAACAAATGGCAAAGTCATTGAAGGCAAAGTCGAGCCACAAAATGAAGACGCTTCAAAGTCCTGACTGTTAAATATAGCTCTTAGTTGATATAGCCATGTTTGATATCGGGTTTTGGGAGCTGATTATTATCGCCATCATTGCATTAATTGTCATCGGCCCGGAACGACTGCCCGGATTTGCTCGTGATGCAGGCAAGTTTGTTAATAAAATCCGTAATTTTGTAAATAGCGCCAAAAGAGAGCTCGAAAAAGAACTTGAGTTTGATCAGGTTAGTAACCTCCATAAAGACATTAATCATATTGACAGGCTGATGAAAGAAGCGCCCGACCGCGACCTGATTAATAAAGCGGTAAATAACGACGATACTAAAATCAATAGCTAAGCCCGTTCTATCTTCATAATGACGAATGCTGAGACCGATTCCGGCCAACCCTTAATCGCACATTTAATAGAATTGCGTGTGTGTGTACTACGAGCGGTAATTTGTGTCTTCGTTGTATTGCTAATCTTGTTGCCATTTTCAAATCAGATATACAGTTTCATCGCCACACCACTAATAGCGAGACTACCTGAAGGTAGCAGCATGATTGCCACAGAGGTTGCATCTCCTTTTTTCGCGCCTTTCAAACTAACCTTGTTCTGTGCCATATTTTTTACAATCCCTTACATTTTATATCAGGCCTGGTCGTTCATTGCGCCCGGCCTATATAACAATGAAAAAAAACTGGCTATCCCACTATTAATAAGCAGCAGTTTGTTGTTCTATCTTGGCGTAGCGTTCGCTTATTATGCGGTGTTCCCTTTGCTGTTTGCTTTTTTAACAACAACCGCGCCCGATGGCATACAGATTATGACGGACATCAATCATTATCTTGATTTCATCATTAAGCTTTTCTTTGCCTTTGGGGTTTCGTTCGAGATACCGATTGCAACATTTTTACTGGTCCGCGGGGGTATAATCAGCGCTGATAAACTGGCACAAAACCGACCCTATATTATTTTATTAGCGTTCTTCCTTGGTATGTTGTTAACGCCACCGGATGTGATATCACAAGTTTTGTTAGCTGTTCCAATTTGGCTGCTATTTGAGAGTGGCTTGTTAATGAGTCGACGCTACGGGAAGTCAAAAGAACCCTCTGAAAACGAAGATCATACTGCTGATTAATTAATAGCGGTGCTTGCCCAATTAGAACGTCGTTTAGTTTCCAGACCATTTTCAAAATCGATCAATTTATTTTTTATTGCGGCACCTACACTAATCTGTGGATCCGAGTTCTTGAATCCTTCTTTGTTTTCTCTGGCGTAAATAATTTCAGAGGCTTTATTGAAAGCTTCTATAAATGACTGCGTTTGTCTCAGACCTTTATCAAAGTAGGCATCGCCAAAGTAAGAGTATTTGCCGTCGTGACCACAACCAAAAGAGTTCTTGTCTGCACTTGCTGCAGTAATAACTAAAGTATATGGATCGGCCAATGGCTCTATGAAACCGCCTGAATAACAGGCTGATACTATTATGATGCGCCATTTAATTCCGGCCACGTCCAAAGCCGACTTGATGGTATTTGCATTAATGTTATTAAGCTTGAATGGAGGAAAGTTTATAGACAAATAGTGATCCGAGGTTCCGTGCGATGTCAAAAAAAGAAATAATATATCTTCCTCAAGATTCATTAGCGTTGCTATTTGTTTAATACCTCGTTTTAAATTGGGGCCGTTCGCCAATGGGAACTTATCAGCCGTATAAGCATTGTTAATTAAGCTCAATGAACGGCCATAAGCATCAAAATGGTTTTTAGTGATGTTTTGTGCGGCCAATGCTTCATTCATAAAAACATCTTCATCTGCATCGCCGGCAAAACCCAGGTAAAATAAATCTGTGACCCCTTCAGTGCTCTCGGCAATATTGCTCAACTGTTCCTGAAGTAAGCTATTTTGTGAATAATAGATCGTTTCGATATCTATTTTAGATGCTGTGTTTACTGTTTGTTTAGCAATTGGCTTTTCGGGAAACCAGAGCGGTTCGGTTGGCAACAAAAACAACGGGACAAAATTAATCACCGCATACAAAAAAGTATAGAACAGGGTCGACGCAAAGCGCAGGTAAAAGAATCGTTTAAACAGGCGGGCGGCGACCAAAAAATACCACAGGGTATAAAGAAGAAATATTGCCCAGCTTGAATAGAATTCATCAAAATAGGTCTGTTGTTTTTGAAGCAATAACAAGCAGACTGTTCCTAACCAAATAACAGGCACTATCGACAAAAACAGCACGGCTAATTTTGCCATATCTCGTTGTCGTGAATTTAATACGGCGATTAGGCTTAGACTGAAAAAGAACAACAAATACAGCATGGCTTGATAACTAAGACCATAAGGATTAAAAACATTATCAGGCGCGGTATCAAAATAATCATGGGCACAAGTCAACCCTAAAGAAACAACAAGAAGCAGACAGACTTGTAAATAACTGCTTTTGAATAGCCACAACCGAATCGGCATAAATAGAGCGGCACGCGTACCCGCCAATATATTTTTTACAAGGTCTGTCAGCATTCTGTAAGGGCTCAATTATTCGTCCTTTAACTAAATTGCAGACTCGAAAGAAACATTAATGCTAAGATTGCTCCCACGGTAAGCCGTGAAACCGCCAACCATTAAGACTGTTTCTATGTCCATTATCATCTTTATCTCCCTCAAACCCCTCGAGCACATTGTACACATCAGTAAACCCGTCTTTGATTAACATCTCACCGGCCAGCTTCGAGCGAGCCCCGCTTCGACAAAGCATTAGCAGCGGCATATCCTCTGTCGAAACACCTGTTGGCGTTTGTTCCGCCAATTTCACGCGTAGCCTCTCAACAAAGTCCGAGGCAGTATCCCAGTCCGGGGGTTCTCTCAGCGGCAAATGTATGGCGTTTAACGGGTGGCCGACAAATTCATATTCCATCGTACTTCTAACATCAATAAGTGTCGCGTCAGGTTGTTGTTCGAGGATCTTAAAAGCCTCTATTGGATTAACTTCTTTTATCATTTTAATCTTCTCATAGTGGTATGGTTAAGCATATTTCGTCTCTTAATGGCTTAAATGCTCCAGAAAACGATTACTAAACTGCATTCATTCAATAGTTTAGTCAAAGATTTATTGATCACGTGTGACTGGGGCATTAACATTAGCTGGCTTTATCAAAATAACAATAATTTACAGTAATTTTTAAAACTTTCGGTAATAAAACTAATGAGTATGGATGATCGTGATGGTGTTATTTGGCTTGATGGTGAATTTGTTCCCTGGCGAGAGGCAAAAACCCACGTACTGACCCACACCCTGCATTACGGCATGGGGGTATTTGAAGGTATACGCGCTTATAAAACGGACAGCGGCACAGCCATCTTCAGGCTTGAAGATCACACCAATCGCTTATTTTCTTCTGCACACATATTAAATATGCCGATGCCTTACGATAAGGCGGCCATTAATAAAGCTTGTCTAGGTGCGGTTAAAAATAACAAGCTCGATAGCGCCTATATCCGCCCAATGTGTTTCTATGGCTCCGAAGGTATGGGGCTACGCGCGGATAATCTTGAAGTGCATGTGATGATTGCCGCTTGGGCATGGGGTTCTTATCTTGGTGCCGATGGTCTTGAGAAGGGCATTCGGATAAAAACCTCTTCATTTACACGTCACCATGTCAATATCACTATGTGTAAGGCCAAGGCTAATGGGAATTATATGAATTCGATGCTAGCACTGCAGGAAGCGCTGGCCGGAGGTTATGATGAAGCTTTGCTATTAGATGCAGAGGGCTATGTCGCTGAAGGCAGTGGAGAAAATATATTTATTATTCGTAATGGCATTATTTATACTCCCGACTTAACTTCCGCGCTCGAGGGCATTACCCGTGAAACCATTATACAGTTTGCCCGTGAAAATAATCTAACTGTAAAAGAAAAAAGAATCACTCGTGATGAGGTATATATCGCTGACGAAGCATTTTTTACCGGAACGGCTGCCGAAGTAACACCGATCCGTGAGCTTGATGGGCGGCAAATTGGAAATGGTAAGCGCGGTCCAATTACAGAAAAACTTCAAAGACGCTACTTCGACTGTGTTGAAGGAAAGCTGGATGAGTATAAAAATTGGTTAAGCTATGTATAACGAGGTAACCCTATGAATGAATCAATACAAGATACTGCAACAGTTTCTACCAGTAGCGAGTCCGTTTTTCGTATCAAGAAAGACCAGTTGCCTCTACATTGCCCTTTACCCATAATGAGTCTTTGGAATCAACACCCACGAGTTTATCTGCCTATTGATAGTACCGGAAAATCAAAATGCCCATACTGTGGCAGTGAGTTCATTCTCGAGGATTAACTGATTTAATAATCAGGAAAACATGGCTCTCAATATATGGCGCTTTACTGATGGTAAACCCGGCCACGACTCACAAAGCATCGGATTATGCACGGCCATTGAACAACTAAAAACATGTCATCGCTTTGATGTTTCTGCAACCCCGCTGATAAACAGTATTGCCCTGTTTTTAGCCGGGCGTTTCAACTCAGACAAGGACTTACCCAAACCAGACCTTATAATCGGTGCCGGGCATGGCACGCATTTATCAATGCTGGCTGCACAACGCGCTCATGGCGGCCAAACCATTGTGTTAATGAAGCCTAGTTTGCCTCGTTCCTTGTTTGATGTCTGCATAATTCCAAAACACGATCTAGTGCCCGACAGTAGTCGCGTTATTACTACCGAAGGCGCCCTAAACCCGGTTCAATCTAATAAAAACAAGTCCCCTGATTCAGGCCTGATTCTGCTAGGTGGATTATCCAGGCATTACCATTGGAGTGAGGAAACGGTAATTGAACAGCTTGAGACTATAATTACGAGCATGTCCGATGTTAATTGGATTATCGCGGATTCACCGCGCACACCTGAATCCATTTTGACAAAACTGGATAAACAAAATCACAAGAACATACATTTATTAAATTATTCCGAAACAAATACCACTCAGATTCATAACCTTATTTTCGATGCGAATTACATCTGGGTATCGGTAGACAGCGTCTCAATGATATACGAATCACTTTCATCCGGCGCATCGGTGGGCTTGATAGAACTTAAAAACAAAGAAAAATCGCGTATGGCTAACGCTATAAGCTCACTGGTAAATGAGAATAAATTAACCACATTTAGTAAGTGGCAACAAGATCGTGTCATGGTGCCGGGCCTGAGTAATTTTAATGAAGCGAAAAGAAGCGCTGATTTACTGCTTGCCAGAGGTATTTTAGGTTAGCACTTATTTACTAAAATCTCGCTCATCCAGCGTGATAGCGCGGCAATGCCTTTCATGATCGATTGAGATCTCTGTTTATTGGCGAAAGGCTTACTGTATTAAGTTAATATAACCCACCAATTATTAATAAATCTTCACATACTTAAAGACAACCGTGAAACCAACTGTATTACAAATTCTTCCGGAGCTTGATTGTGGCGGTGTTGAGCGGGGCACGCTTGATGTTGCTTCGGAACTTGTTCGTCGAGGACATCGCTCCATTGTTATTTCCGGGCCAGGCAGGCTTGTTCCAGAATTAATAGATAGCGGCAGTGAGCACATTAATTTACCCGTAGGCAAAAAATCTCTGATCAGTGCCGTCACATTAATACCAACGTTACGTAAGCTGTTTGAAGAAGAGCCTATTGATGTCATTCATGCACGCTCAAGACTACCAGCATGGCTAGCGTATTTGGCCTGGAAAAAGCTCAAGCCTGAGAACAAGCCGATTTTTATCACTACTGTGCACGGCCCCTACACAGTAAATCGATACAGTAAAATCATGACCGTCGGCCAGCGTGTAATTGCGACCTCGGAATATATAAAAAAATATATTCTGGATAATTACCCAACGGTAGATGAAAAAAATATTGAGGTTATTCATCGTGGCATCAGCAGGAATTCATATCCGTTTAAATACAAGCCGTCATGTGACTGGCTCACTGAATGGAACAAACAATACCCGGAACTAAATAATAAATTTATCATTACGCTTCCGGCGAGAATAACAAGATGGAAAGGCCATAATGATTTTGTTGATATTATCACCAGGGCAAACACAATGGGACTAAATGTTCATGGCCTTATAGCTGGCGGCACCGAACCCAACAAGGAGCGCTATTTACAGGAATTAAAATCTATTATTGAGCAAAATAAAATGGGAGATCATTTTACTTTTGCTGGGCACCGTGACGATATGAAAGATATCATGTCTATATCAAACATTGTCTTATCTCTCGCAAAAATACCAGAGGCTTTTGGACGAACAGCGCTGGAAGCATTGTTTCTCGGCGTACCGGTTATTGCCTATGATCATGGCGGTGCTGCAGAAGTGCTGAGTGAACTATTTCCTAAGGGTAAAGCAAAACCTCTTTCCGTTGATAGTGTCGTCTCACTAATTTCAGAATTTTATGAAACTATGCCGGAAGTTCCCGAACGAAATAGTTTCACTTTGGAAACCATGCTGGATAAAACGATTTCTATTTATAATTCTTTTTATTAAAAAATTATATATGACAACGGCCACAAAATTTGTCGCAATATGTATAGCAACTTATAAGCGACCAGCGTTATTAAGTCGATGCTTACATGCTATCGAGAATTTAATATTACCGGTAAAAACAGAGATTCTGGTTGTTGTGGTTGATAATGATATTGCAAAAACGGGCAAACAAACTATTGATGAAACAAGATCAGGCCTGTCAATGCCATTATATTATTTTGTCGAAGACGTTCGAGGAATTGCTTCCGCCAGAAACCGATTGCTTAAAGAGGCTGTCGCTAAAAAAGCAGAATACATTGCCTTTATGGATGATGACGAATTTCCAGAGAAAACCTGGCTACAAAATGCTTTCTTGATTTTGGATAAATATAATGCCGATGTTGTCACTGGTCCTGTAGTAGCTTTATCTGAGGAAGGAGAAGTCACCTCAACCACACAGGGAAAATATACAGACGGGCAAGCGCCAAGAAAAGTCTCTACCAACAATGTTTTATTTAAAATCAAGTTGGTAACTACGGATCAGCTCCAGTTTGACTTAAGGCTAAACCTGACCGGCGGCGAGGATTTCGAATACTTTGACCGCTCCCTCACCAAAGGGAACAAACATGTCTGGGCCGAAGATGCCGTTGTTTATGAAACAATAGTGAAAGAAAGAACTACTAAAAAATATTTATTTTACAGACATTTTACCGGCGCAATAAATAACGTAATACAATATAAACATAATAAGGGAGCGCTGGCGGCCTGGCTCCATTTCTTTTTTAAGATAATAGGCAAAGCTTTCGGAGCACTATTAACCTTTATTACGTATATTTTTACATTCAACAAAAAGAAGCTGGAGAAAAGCATCGTTAAACTAGCCAGCTCACTAGGCTATATGAGCGGTCTTTTAAATATAGTCATTGAGCGCTATCGATAAAAATAACCCTATGACCAAAACAATTAAAAACACAGCGAACGACTGTTTCCTGTGGCTAAAGAATTACTGGCCATGTCTTTTAATAATTTTAGCAATCATTGGTTTTGAAAGTAAATCCCTTTATAACTATCCTATCGGGATTATGGCTTTACTGGGTCTATATAATATATTTGTTTCGCCTAAGAGCTTGTTTCAGGATAAAACATTAAAATTATTTTTATACGCTTTTTTGTGCCTATGGTTACCCTTATTAATATCACTACCAGACGCAGTTAACATTCATCACTCATCAAAGACCGTGTTGCCTTATTTAAGGTTTTTTTTCGCGGGTGTTTTTATTATTTCCGCGTTGTCTAAAGATCAACAACGTTCGAATTTAATAGTCTCTTCTGTCTTTATAATTGTTACCGTTTGGTGTATCGATGCATCTATCCAGTTTTTTTCCGGGCACAACCTTTTAGGTTTTCCCTATATTGCTTTTCAAGGAATTACGGGGATGTTTTATCCGAGAAATACAATTTCTCATATTTGTTCAATCTTATCCGGCTTTTGTTTTTTTTATATATTCCTTAATTTTAATAAAAAACGATGGTTGGTCATTAGTTTGATCCCCTTGTTTTTTATTGTTTTATTAAGTGGAAGACGTGCTGCATGGGTAATGCTGGCTTTATCATCTTTTGGTTTTTTTATTTATATGTATCTTTGTTCTCAAAATAAAAAGATGATATTAAAAACAACAGCCGTGATTACATTCGCTATAACTCTCTCATTATCATCAACGATAATATTACATAAACCAACCAATGACCGCTTCAATACTACGCTGGGATTATTTAGTAATAATTTTGAAACTATAGATAGTGCAAGTGCAGGACGTTTATCTCTTTGGAAAGTAGGCTTTACAATTTTCAAATCCAATCCGGTTAATGGTATTGGTCCACGCGGCTACAGACATGTGTTCCATGAGTATTCTTCAACGGATAATTACTGGTTTACCGATCCGCCACAAACTCATCCGCATTTGCTTATACTTGAAATTATGGCTGAAACCGGAGCTATTGGCTTGTTTGGCTACTTAACATTACTATTTTTCCTGATCAAAGGAGCAATAAATAGAAAAGCATTGAAGTCGGAGCTTCCTTATTTATTACCTGTATTAGTCGCAATATTTCCGTTTAATGCACATATGGCATTTTATGGATCGATATGGTCTAGCATGACATGGTTGTTGATATCGTTATATTTTGCTAATGCAAAATCAATTATAAACAACGAACGACTCAAGCAATAATGGCGTGAAGATACTAATCATAAAATTGGGCGCTTTGGGCGATGCTATAATTTCAACTTCTATAATCAAGCAAATCATAGATCATCACTCTTTAGAAGAACTACATCTACTCACAACGCCTGCGTTTTCTGAATTATTTTCTCATTTTGAAAAAGTTAAGGTTGTCGCTTTCGAACGCAAAGGACTGCTGAGTGTATTTAAAGCAGTCAAATGGATTAGAGGTCAACGCTTTGATCAAATTTATGACTTGCAGTCAAATGACAGAACCGCCTTTTTGTGTAGTCTGTCCGGAGTGCCTTACCGAGCTGGAAATCATCCGCGTTTCCCCTACCATAAACACCCGGAGAAACCTTATGTCGGTGAGTGTCATTCGTTTGATCGACTAAACCAAATCATCGAGTCCGCAAACATTCAACCTGCCAAACCATCGCCCTATTTACCTGTGCCAGAAGTCGCTCGTACCGAAGTAAATGATTGGTTAATCAAACACAATCTAAGCAAAGGCTCTTTTATAATTATTCATGCCGGCTCCAGCCCGCTACACATTAAGAAACGCTGGCCTTACTTTGCAGAACTGGCCACCAATTTAAGCGCGCTGTATGACATTGTGTGGGTTGGCAGTAAAGATGATCGGGAATTAAATCGTAAGTTAAGTTCCTGTGTAGGCATTGATGCAACAGACGTTTTTAGCATTTACGGCCTTGTGGAGCTTGGGAAATATGCGAGATTTGCCGTAACAAATGATTCAGCGCCAATGCATATTTTATCCTGCTCACATATCCCGGTCTTTGGTCTGTTTGGACCAACCTATGCGCGTAGAACTCACGCTCTCGGCCAACTTGATAACATTATTACTGCTGACGACAAAGCTATGGCGCTTGATGATAATGAATTCAGGCCTTCAAACATATCGAATATTTCTATCGATAAAGTACTTAATAAGCTTGGCGAGAAGGGGCTGTTATGAATCTTGCGGACAAGATCGCCTTGTCATATATAGAACTGATTAGGCTGGTACGCCTGTTCATAATTAATACTTTTTCCAGGCTTTTATTCAGGAAAACCAGCAGCATTAAAAAAATACTTATCAATCGGGACGGCGCTTTTGGCGACTCAATTGTTGCCTTACCTGCGTTAAATATAATAAGAGAAAATTATCCTGAAGCGCAGATTGATTTGTTGTCAATCAATGACAGCAATATTTCTTTTAAGGATCTAGGCTTAAAAGACAACCTGATAAACACTTTTTTTATTATTACTAAGCAACAACGCGCACAAACTTTAAAGGATTTGAAATTGGCCGGCTACGACTTATTTATTCAAATACCTCAAAATATTGGCATATATAAATCTATCAGAAATATGCTGCTTGTGCGTTTTTATCTGAAGATTAATCACGCATTCGGTTGGGACAGCGGCAGAATAAAATCTTTCATGCGATTACAAAAAAAATATCTCTCTATACCTACGGAAACAAAACGTTTTATTAGCAGCTTGCAAAAACATGATCTTCATGGTCAGCTTCGCTATTCGCTTGTTGGCCAAGAACCTGAAAATCCTTCATTAAAAGATTTGATCAATACACATCCGATTATTGTTTTTTTAATCGGTGGAAAACTTCGACCCAAAAAATGGCCTTTGGATCACTGGGTTTCTTTGGCTAACCTGATTGGCAGTAACTACACTATTTTGATCGCGGGGGGAGAAAAGGAGATAAAAGAAGCTGATTACATTGTGTCGAAATCTAAAAACACGACTAATGTTTGCGGGAAATTATCCGTTACGGAATTATATTACGTATTAACAAAAACCGTTATTGCAATTAGTCTCGATACAGGCGCAATGCACTTGTGTGATGCTGCCGGAACCAGGGTTATCGCGCTAATATCTACCAGAGACTTGTCTAATAAATGGTGGCCAAACAATGAAGGGTCCGTTGTTATAGAAAAGGTATTGCCATGTAGTTTTTGTCTGAAAACAGTTTGTTCTGACAATATTTGTATGAAAAAAATAACGCCTGAAGAAGTTTACGCTGCTTTTAGTACAGTTGATTAAGATAAGTTATCTTGGAACATTTATATTTATTTCATAAGCCTGCTTTGATCTTCCCAAAGTTCACGCCAATCACAAAATGGAGGCAAGCAATGTGCTTCTTGTAGATGCACGGCAACCGCCGGTATTGGTGAAAAGCCGGGAATATGCTGAAACAAGCGATCTGTTGTTTTTTTCTCTGAACCCAGGTGCCTTAGTTTAGAATTTTTTAAGCCCATATATTTTGTATTTTCAAAATAATCCCAATACTCACTCACGACAGAAGAATGAACAAAAAAAGTATGTGTCGCGTGACTCATAGTTCGCCAACGTCTATTTTCACCCAACACAATATAAGAAGGGTAACTAAATTGGCTATATATCGACTCATGTTCTTGTGGGTGAATCAATAAGTGTTGTTTTGTTTGGTAAAATACTTTTTGATAAAAACTCATCATTTCAGAAACGGCATCATTTGAATGAAGATAGTCATCTTCACAAAAATAAAAAAGAGCATTTTTATTTTTTGCATACGCAAAAGTTTCATTTAACGACGGGCCTTGCCCGGCCTCTTTAGTCGTTATTATTTCATAGCCACATTCAAGTTTTGAACATAAGCCTTTTATTTTATCTATCACGGAACTGTCGGATCGATCATCAAAAATAGCAAAGTTAATATTCAGGCCTTTACTACAGGCATCATTAACCGAGATTATCAATGAATTTATACAAGTCAAAAGATGCTCTTCAAGGCCAACACCCGTTAGTTCGCTACGCTTTCCCTTGGCGCGTTTTTGATTAATACACGTACGCAGACAGACTTGCAACGTATTCACATTACTGGAATCACTCAAATCGGCTTTAACGTCCGAGTTAAAAGACTCATAAATTTTTTCTTGATCAAGAAATTCGCCCGTATTCTTGAGGGGCAACAAATTATATTCGGGATGTTTTTTAATCGCATAGCCGCGCTTTTTTAAAATCCTGTCCAGAATCCGTAAAACCTCATTCATGTAACAAACTCCTTATCGCATTACTAACTTCATTTGTTGAAATATTACGTGCGTCATCATTTGCGCCCTGTATGCAGACCGAGTTGCCACCCCATGGACGAAACCGTTCAGGCCTCATGCTGCTGAAAAAACTAATGGTGGGAACTTTTACTGCACTAGCCACGTGCCCAAGACCAGAGTCAGGACCAATATATAAACATGCTTTTTCTATCAAAGCTGCCGCATCTAATAAACTGTTTCCTACTGTGTTTAAATATTGAATATCTACATTACGACAGATTTCTTCTGTCATGGCGGTTTCAAATTCATTGCCCAAAAAAATTACTCCTGAAAAGTCATTTTTATGAGTATTGAGTAACTCGATATACGTCTTTCCATTCAAGGATTTTTCAGGCTTACGACAATCTCCAACTGAGAGAGCCAATAGATTTTCTTTGTTGGGAAAAACTGATAGCTCTTTATTCGCATAATTTTGATTAGCATCAGCCAACCATAACTCTGTGTCCGGTATAGGCTCATCACCATGCAAACGCGCAACAACACCCATAATTTCTTCAACGGCATGCGGCCCGTAACTCTTTGCCGACCATTTAGTATATCGTTTTCCACCGCGTAATAGGTAAGCGAGCCCATCACTTCGAACATCAACAATAATATCGTACCTGTTTTTCCATAGCTGGAGTAATAATGCTGGCACACCGCGCAGCGCCTTATTTTTATTTTTTAAATAAAGATGATTTATGAAAGGGCAATTTTCATATAACTGGGCAGCACGCTTATCTGTTACGATGTCAAAAAGCGCCTCTGGAAACTTATTGTGTAAAGTCTTCATCACGGGCGTTGTCATTATGACATCGCCGACATTGCTTAAACCAATAAAGAGTATCTTGTTTGCACTCATGCTATTAATCTAAATCATTACTGCAGGAAAGCTATTGATTGTTGCTTGAGTAATCACGATATGACTTTTCTTCTACTAATTCTGATCCGGTTTTACTGTTTATAAGGCGCTTAATTTCCGCGCGCCTATCATTTGTAACATAAACCGACCTGGCTAATGCGATAAACTCTGCATCAAATTTCTGTTCGTTTTCTTTAAGTCTTATTTTGTCTTCAATTTCCCATAAGCATTCGTTGATTTTTTTTAAATCATCGATTTGATCATCAAGATTAATACTAATATAAGATGAAGACTTCCACTGCGTTTGCAAAACATGAAGTTCCTTTTTTACATTTTCTAATTTTTCAGCATCGTTCATCCTCTCCTGCTTAATTTGCAGTATTGTTATTTTATCCAACAACTCGCCTACAGAAATATCTATTTGTATACTCACAGTACTGCCCCTTTATTTACCAATACAAAATCGTGAAAATACAGCGCCCAGCACATCATCACTGGTTACCCTTCCGGTTAATTCGTCAAAGCCTGATAAACACTGCCGTAATGATTCTGCCTGCACTTCTAATCCAGCACCATCTTCAATATCTTTAATCACTTGTTTTAAATGGCTGCTTAGCATACGCAGACAATCAACGTGTCGCTGCCGAGAAAAAATCAGATCTTCTTCTCCCCCATCAATTTCAAGATTTGCAGATATTGCATCGATCAAGCCGTCCATGCCTTTGCCGGTTTTTGCCGAAACAAAAACTTCACTGTCAGGATTTGTTAAACTAGTATCATCACAAAGATCTATCTTGTTTTTTACGACAAGAATCTTCGCTCCTGCAGCAACACGATCAAGCAATCCGGCGCTAATATCAACTTGACCCAATGTATTATCATGAACATAAAGAACTATGTCCGCTAAACCCAGCGCTGTATGCGCACGTTCTACGCCGGCTGACTCTACTTCATCATTCGTTTCTCGAATGCCAGCCGTATCAAGCAAAGTGACAGCATAGCCACCAAGCAAAACTTTCTCCTTGATAACGTCTCGCGTTGTCCCAGGCGTAGCAGAGACTATTGCGGAATCAATACCAGACAAATAATTTATAATACTGGACTTGCCCGCATTTGGTTGACCAACGATAACAATGGTTGGGTTCGAATCAAGCACGCGCCCCGCCTCTGCTTTTATTAACAATGCATCTAGAATATCAAGGCACTGTTGTATTTCTTTAGCTGCAGGGTGGGTGTCAATCACAACGTCTTCTTCTTCGGGAAAATCCAACGCTGCTTCAATTAATGCCTTAGTATTAAATATGCGATCTCTCAGCCTATTAATGTCGTTAGAAAAAACACCTTGTAATGATTGTATTGCGCCAAGCGCGGCTTTTTTTGAGTTACTGTCTATCAGATCCGCAACAGCCTCTGCCTGAACCAGGTCAATTTTATTATTCAGGAAAGCCCTTTCTGTAAACTCGCCCGGCAACGCCAATCTTGCGCCTAAAGAAACAATTTCTTCTAATAACATGTTAAGCACTATGCGACTACCATGAACGTGGCACTCCAAGACATCCTCACCGGTATATGATGCAGGTTCTTTAAAAAATAAAGCGATGCCTTTATCTATTATTGTTTTGTCTGACAGTGTAAAAGAAACGTACTTTGCTACGCGAGGCTCTGGCACATGACCCGACAAAGAGGTGAAGATTGAACTGGAGAGTTTCCCGGAAACACGCACAACACCTAGGCCGCCTCTGCCGGGAGGTGTTGCTATTGCAGCTATTGTTTCATTTTTTTCAGTCATAGCGTGTTGGCGCTTAACCGAACTATTTAGTAGCGCTGGCGCGCTCAATATTACGAGTTATCATCCACTGCTGGGCGATGGAAAGAGCATTGTTAACTACCCAATATAAAACCAGGCCAGATGGGAAAAAGGCAAAAAAGACTGTAAACACTACTGGCAACACAGACATCACTTTTGCTTGTACAGGATCCATCGGCGCCGGGTTTAACTTCTGTTGTACGAACATGGTTATGCCCATCAACAAAGGCAAAACAAAATAAGGATCCGGAATAGACAGATCATGAATCCATAAAATAAAATCCGCCTGCCTTAACTCAACGCTTTCTAATAAGACCCAATACAATGAAATAAATACAGGTATTTGAATCAAGATAGGGAAACACCCGCCCAGAGGATTGATCTTTTCCTCCTTATAAATATCCATCATTGCTTGATTAAGTTTCGCACGATCGTCTTTATAACGATCTCTGATAGAAAGCAGTCTAGGCTGAACTTTACGCATGTTAGCCATGGAGCGATAACCAGCAGCAGATAGTTTATAAAAACAAATTTTGAGCAAAAGCGTTACCAGAATAATCGCCCAGCCCCAGTTATTGGTAAAGCCATGAATATAGTCCAGGACCCAATAGAGTGGCTTTGCAAGAAACCAGAAAATACCGAAATCAACCGTTAGATTAAGACCTTCTGCGATATGTTCCAGTCGCTTTTGAAGTTTCGGTCCAAAATAAACACGGTGCGTAAGGTTGTCGCTGGATCCAGCCAAGATTGTTTTGGCCGGACTAATTGCACCAATAACATAGCTATTGTTATCGGGGTTTAGAGTGTAGTAGTGAAACTTGTCTTCTGTTGAGGCGGGAATGAGCGCGGTGATGAAATAGTGCTGCAACATTGCGACCCAGCCATTCGTAATATCAACAGAGAGCCGATCTTCTTTAATATCATCGAAGTCTATTTTTTCGTAGCGCTTTTCAGGAGAAGAAATGACGCTGCCAGTATAGGTGTATATAAACCGGGATCCTTTATCTACTGGATCGGTACGGTTTATTTGCCCATAAGCACTGCCGGTCCAATCTGATGTCGTTGCATTTAAAACTTCATAGTTTATATCCGCAACATATTGGCCTTTATAGAAGGTATAGGTTTTTATTACTTTTAAACCGTCATCAGATTCCCACATAAGCGGGACGGAGAGACTGTCTTTGCCATCTAAAACGTAGTTATTTTTAGGCGCGGTAAAAAGTGTTTTATGATTAGCGCCGTCTTGTTTGCTTAACAACCCGCCTTGTATGATATAAAAATTATTACCATCATGATCTAGCAAGACCACCTTATCGTCTTGTTGTTTTTTAGAAACGGGATAATTCAACAATTCAAGATGCCGTATGGTTCCGCCCAGCGTATCAATTTCTAAATCGAGAAGATCTGTTTTAACATGAATCACCTCGCCGCTTGAGCTGTGCTTATTTTTCTCGCCGAGCAACAAAGAGGGTGTTTGCTTATTTAATTCTGTGCTTGGTGCCTCAGGCAAATCATCAATATTAGGAGTGACTTCTGCTAACGGTTCATAAGCTGATGATTCGCTGCTGCTTTGAATGGGCTGTTGGTTTCCGTAATCTTCATGCCAGGACTGCCAGATCATCATTAGAACAAGACCTAATGCAACCAATAAAATAAACCGTGTTGTTTCCATTAATTATTCTTCATTGTTTTTTGAGGTACCGGATCGAAACCGCCCTCATGAAAAGGATGACAACAACAAACGCGTTGTACGCCTAAAGACAAACCTTTAACTGTTCCGTGCTCTTTAATAGCTGTAACCATATATTCAGAACATGTGGGATAGAACCGACAGCTTGGTGCTAAAAAAGGGCTAAGATAACGCTTATATATCAAAATCAATTTGATTAAAAACTGCTTCATTTACAGAGTTTTTCCCAATGTGCGGCCAATCTTGGCTCAATAAGCTTGCTGTTAACATCCAAAGAACTCTTAACAAGGACAACAATATCTTTGCCTTCCAGTTGTTTTTTTCTTGATCGAAAACTTTCTCTGATCACACGTTTCAATCGATTACGTTCAAATGACTTCTGGATATGTTTTTTAGGAACAGCCAATCCGAGCCGAGCCTGTCTATTACCATTATCTTTGGCAATAAAAACAAATGATTTATCACTGGAACGTAATCTTGTAGAAAACACGTGCTTGAATTCTTCCGATTTCGATAATCTGTTGTCTGATCGAAAACGGCTCCCGAATGAATTCACGCTTTATAAAGAACTATGCAGAAAGCCTTTTTCTGCCTTTATTTCTGCGTGCTTTAATAATAGCTCTTCCTGATCGGCTTTGCATACGCGCGCGAAAGCCGTGGTTTCTTTTTCGTTTTAATGTACTTGGTTGGAACGTTCTTTTCATATGCAATTGCCTTCGCTTACTTTACGGCTCTTAAAAGGGCGCATATGTTACTGTTGCAACTACAAATAAGTCAATTACAACCTGCATATATAACAAAAATTGTTCTTGTGGATAACTATTTTGATCGGGTATACACTCTTGGCTTCTCTTCACCATCTGAAATTCAACGAGGGTTTATAAGTGGGCATTTCCCCATGGAAACGTTGCCTAGAGCGGCTTGAGGGTGAATTATCACCCCAACAATTCAACACATGGATAAGACCATTACACGCGATTGAAGGTGATAATGTTATAAGGTTGTTAGCACCAAACAGGTTTGTGCTTGATTGGATTAGTGAGCGCTATCTAACCAGAATAGAAGAATTGCTGTCAGCACAAGATGTAAATGGCGAACAAATTTCACTCAAAATTGAAATCGGCAGCCGGAACAGCAATATAACCGAAACCAAATTAAAAGGGGCCGACAACGAACAAAAAACCGGTTTTTCGAGCGACAAACCCCCAATAAAGCCAGTTAAGCATTCAAATAACCTCAATACTTTTTTTACATTTGATAATTTTGTAGAAGGTAAATCTAATCAATTAGCCAGAGCGGCATCAATGCAGGTCTCTGAAAACCCCGGTAGCGCCTATAACCCGTTATTTATATATGGCGGTGTTGGCTTAGGCAAAACACACCTTATGCATGCTGTTGGCGCTGCTATTATCAAACAAAAACCCAATGCAAACATTGCCTACCTTCACTCTGAAAGGTTTGTCGCTGATATGGTCAGGGCACTACAACATAATGCCATAAATGAATTTAAACGACATTATCGATCATTAGATGCGCTCTTAATTGATGATATTCAATTCTTTGCAAAAAAGGAGCGATCTCAGGAAGAGTTCTTTCACACCTTTAATGCTTTGCTTGAAGGACAACATCAAATTGTATTGACATGCGATCGTTATCCAAAAGAAGTTAATGGCCTTGAAGAACGCTTAAAATCACGCTTCGGATGGGGTTTAACGGTTGCTATTGAGCCACCGGAACTGGAAACACGCGTTGCTATTATTAGAAAAAAAGCATTGTTGGTACAAAAAGAAATACCGGATGAAGTTTCTTTCTTTATAGCAAAGCGGTTTCGCTCTAATGTGAGAGAACTTGAGGGGGCGTTAAATCGTGTAATAGCAAACTCAAACTTAACCGGCAAACCCGTTACGCTTGAATTTACACAGTCTTCTTTAAGAGATTTACTTATAATTCAAGATAAACAAGTTACTATGGAAAATATCCAAAAAACGACTGCTGAATATTACAAAATAAGAGTAGCTGATTTATTATCAAAACGACGCAATCGATCTATTGCTAGACCAAGACAAGTTGCTATGGCTATTTCTAAAGAATTGACTAATCACAGCCTCCCTGAGATTGGGGACGCTTTTGGTGGCCGAGATCATACAACCGTTTTACATGCGTGCAGAAAGATACAAGAATTAAGAAAGACGGAACACAGAATTGAAGAGGATTATGTAAATTTAACAAACATATTAACAAGCTGACCATGGATTGTGTATAAGTATGCTTATAACTTTATTTAAATATTTATCAACATTTCATCAACAGTTAATCGTAATTTTATCCACAGCTAATAAGACAGGTTAAAATCCCGTATATTATTGATTTACAATATAAAAATAGATTACTAACATAATTTCAATTACTAATAGTAATAATAATAGGTATATATATATGAAATTTAATATTAATAGAGATGTTCTATTACCCGTATTACAAACCGTAAGCGGGGTAGTTGATAGACGTCAAACATTACCAATTCTTTCAAATTTATTACTAAATATTAGCGAAGGATCATTGTCTGTTACCGCCACCGATATGGAAGTGGAGTTAATTGTCGGAATTGAATTAAAGTTACAGCAACCCGGCGAGCTTACATTGCCAGCAAGAAAACTATTAGATATATGTCGCGCATTACCTGCAAAAGCCGAACTTCAGTTTGAAGTTAAAAACGACAAGGTGTTGATTAAATCTGGCAAAAGTCGTTTTACATTGGCTTCACTGCCAGCACAGGAATACCCTGTGATAGATATTACGGAAAACATTGTTAGTTTTAATATTAAACAACATGAACTTGAGCAATTACTGGAAAACACACAGTTTGCAATGGCTCAACAGGATGTACGCTATTATTTAAACGGCTTATTATTGGAAATCACCGCAGACAAGCTTAGGGCGGTTGCAACGGATGGCCATAGACTGGCATTAGATGAAGCAGCGATAAAGTCGTCTATCAAAGAACCAATACAAATCATAGTCCCAAGAAAAGGCATTACGGAATTAACGCGCCTGCTCCAGGATGAAGACAGCGAAATAGAAATACAGATCAGCACCAATCATATTAGGGTAAAAAATAACAATATTTGTTTTACAAGCAAGTTGATCGATGGCCGTTTCCCTGATTATCAACGTGTAATTCCGGAGTTGAGCGAAACCCCTGTTTTTGCAGATAGAGAAGAATTAAGAAATAGTCTTACACGAGCCTCCATTCTTTCTAATGAAAAATATAGGGGAGTGCGAATCGTGTTCGACGCCAACAGTCTTAGAGCGCTGGCTCATAATCCCGAGCAAGAAGAAGCAGAAGAAGAACTAGAAGTTGAATATAAAGGCGGAGAGATTGAAATAGGGTTCAACGTTTCCTATTTACTGGATACACTATCTATTATTAAAAGTAAGAAAGTAAAATTAAGCGTCCTGGATCCAAACAGCAGTTGTTTAATATTACCTGAAGACGAGTCGAACTGTCAGTACGTCGTTATGCCAATGCGCCTATAATTAATGTTTTATATTGAACAGCTTAACGCCTGCTCAATTCGAAACCTGACAGAATTTAGTATCGAGCCAAGCCCAAAACTTAATTTTTTTTATGGTCCAAATGCGAGCGGCAAAACATCCATCCTTGAGTGTGTATATTTATTATCACGAATTAAATCATTTAGAAGCAAAAGAATAAATGATGTTATTACCAGGGGTGAAACAAAGCTAAATGTGTTTGCTAAAGGAAAAAACAATGAAAACTCCTTTTCCGTAGGTGTAGAAAAAGGTTACGGCATAACGAAAATAAGGTTTGACGGGGAGGCGATACAAACGGCGTCAGAACAAGCCAAACTCCTGCCAGTATACATATTGACCCCGGATCACCACATTTTGTATACAGGAACCCCGAAAGACAGAAGACATTGGCTGGATTGGTCGCTGTTTCACGTGGAACATAATTATATAGCGATCTGGAAAAGCTACCATCGGGCATTACGACACAGGAACGCATTGTTAAAATCAGATAGAGCTATTAACTCATCTGAAATAGATGGTTGGGAAAAAAGGATGTGCGAAGAAGCCATGAAAATTGACGAAATGAGGATGAGCTACCTCACCGATCTGAATAACTTATTAAATGATCTTTATATACCAAAGGTTTTAAACGGCAACGCTAGCATTAAATATTTAAATGAAAGTTATGCAGCGCGTGATTTAAAAGAACTTTTATCTAAAAACAGGGCTGATGATATAAAAAGAGGCTACACAAATTTTGGCCCGCATCGAACAGACGTATCATTTAGTTACGAAACCTTTAACGTGGCTAAACACTTGTCTCGCGGACAGACTAAACTGTTCAGCGCTGCATTAATATCTTCACAAATAGATAAACTAAGAAAGTCAGGAAAAAAGTCTATAGTGCTTGTTGATGATCTTGACGCCGAGCTTGATAAGGTGTCGTCAATAAAATTACTGGGCATGTTGTCGCAAAATAATACACAAACATTCGTCTCTTCGTTGTCGCCACCAGAATGGGTGCGGCAGGATAAAGACGTTCATGGTATGTTTCACGTGAAACACGGAAACATAAAGAAAGTGGTAGAATAATCCGGTTAGTTAACGAGAGAAAATTATGTCAGAAGAAAACGTATATGATTCGTCTAAAATCAAGGTTTTAAAAGGCCTTGAAGCTGTTAGGAAGCGCCCCGGGATGTATATCGGCGACACAGAAGACGGCACTGGTTTACACCATATGGTGTTCGAGGTGGTTGATAATAGTATTGATGAGTCATTAGCAGGTCACTGTGACCATATAAAAGTAACTATACACTCTGATGAATCTATCTCCGTTACTGATAATGGGCGTGGTATCCCGGTTGGCATCCATGAAGAAGAAGGCCGTTCTGCCACCGAGGTGATTATGACCACGCTTCACGCTGGTGGTAAGTTTGATGATAACTCTTACAAAGTATCCGGTGGTTTACATGGTGTGGGTGTTTCTGTGGTTAACGCTCTTTCAGATAGGTTGGATTTAAAAATTTATCGTGAAGGCTTCGCACATAACCAAACATATAAAAATGGTGATCCGGTTTCACCTCTGGAAAGGGGCGAACCCTCAACAAAAACCGGCACCGAAGTAACTTTCTTGCCAAGTCTTGCTATCTTTAAGCGTTTGGAATTTCATTATGACATCCTTGCGAAACGTCTACGGGAGTTGTCTTTTCTTAATTCTGGCGTTCGTATTGAGTTGCTCGACGAGCGCAGTGGCAAGACAGATTTATTTGAATACAAGGGCGGTATAAGTGCTTTTGTGAAGCACTTAAATCGTAATAAAACGCCTTTGCATGAGACGGTAATTGATATAACCGCTGATAAAGAGGAAGTAGGTGTTGAATTGGCAATGCAGTGGAATGACTCATATCAGGAAAATATATTTTGTTTTACAAATAATATCCCGCAAAAGGATGGTGGTACGCACCTTTCTGGTTTCAGGGCAGCGTTGACTCGAAGCTTTAATCAATACATGGATAAGTCGGGGGCTGCGGCCAAAGCAAAGGTGACTATTACAGGAGATGATGTTCGTGAGGGGTTAACAGCAGTATTATCTATAAAACTCCCAGATCCCAAGTTTTCATCCCAGACTAAAGACAAGCTTGTTTCCAGTGAGGTTAAGTCCGCCGTTGAGTCTTGTGTTGCCGAAAAAATCCAGGAATTTCTATTAGAAAAACCCTCTGAAGCAAAAGCTATAAGTGCGAAAGTGATAGAAGCAGCTAGTGCGCGAGAAGCTGCGCGCAAAGCGCGCGAATTGACCCGTAGAAAAACAGCACTGGATATTGCCGGGCTTCCAGGAAAGCTGGCAGATTGTCAAGAAAAAGACCCTGCGTTATCAGAGCTTTTTCTGGTGGAGGGTGATTCTGCTGGTGGCTCTGCGAAACAAGGGCGTGATCGTAAAAACCAGGCGATCTTGCCTTTAAAAGGCAAAATCCTGAATGTGGAAAAAGCGCGCTTCGACAAAATGTTGTCTTCGGTAGAGGTTGGCACACTTATTACAGCATTGGGCTGTGGTATTGGACGAGAAGAGTTTGACCCGGAAAAGCTGCGTTACCATCGAATTATTATCATGACAGACGCCGATGTTGATGGGGCGCATATACGGACATTGTTACTCACGTTTTTTTACCGGCAGATGCTGGAGCTCATCGAGCGTGGCCATGTTTATATTGCACAGCCCCCGCTTTATAAGGTTAAGAAAGGAAAACAAGAGCGTTATCTAAAAGATGAAGCGGAACGGGAGGCGTATTTGCTTGAGCTGGCATTGGAGAATAGTCAGCTCTTTGCAGCAGAAGGACAAGAGCCAACAGAAAATGAAGCATTGAAAGACATGGTTGCTCGTTATATCAAGATGAATCGTGCTTATAATCGATTGTGTAAACGCTACCATCCGACCATTGTTAATGCGATACGTTATATGCCAATCATCGCCGAGTCGGATTGTGCTGAAGAAACGGTTATAAATGACTGGTTTGCAGAGTTAACGAATGGGCTTAATAATGATGACGCTCATATTACGAAGTATAGTTTTGAGGTTTTCTCCTCTGGTGATGGTGTCTATGGCGCGAAGGTTTCGGTGTCAATTCATGGCCTCGAGTCGAGCAATGTTTTCGCCCCGGAATTCTTTGCGTCTGAAGACTATAAGAAGCTGTCTGCTCTTGAGCAGCTATTGGATTTGGAAGAAAGCGCTTATATACAAAGGAATGATCGTAAGCAAGTAATCACTTCCATAAAGCAGGCTTTCGATTGGCTATTAAAAGAAGCGGAACAAGGCTTATCAATTCAGCGCTATAAAGGCCTTGGAGAAATGAACCCGGATCAATTGTGGGAGACCACGATGGACTCCACTACTCGCAGTTTGCTGCAGGTCAAAATTGAAGATGTCATTGGCGCGGATGAGGTGTTTACTACTTTGATGGGTGATCAGGTTGAGCCGAGACGAGAATTTATTGAGCGTAATGCGCTTGTGGTTGAAAACCTGGACACTTGATTAATTTTAGGTTCTGGCAATAGCCCATACTTCAACGCGGCGACAACCTGCCTTAATAAATAGAGAGGCGACTTCGTTAACGGTTGATCCGGTGGTAACTACATCATCGACAATCGCGATATGGTTCAGTGGGTAGTTCTTAAGTAATTTGAAAGCACCTTTAACGTTATTTTTTCTCATTTCAGCGGATAACGCGCTTTGTGGCCCAGTGTTTTTTGTGCGTTTACATAAAGAGCCGTCAACAATGAGGTCCAGTTGTTTAGCCAGGTTTTTGGCTAATTCCAGAGATTGGTTATAGCCGCGTTCCTGTTGCCTTATTTTATGTAGCGGAACAGGAATAATAATCTCTGGCAGGCTTCGATTACAGACAAGCTTCTTTTTAATTTTTTTAGCGAAACATCGAGCTAGTTCAGGGCGCCGATTGAATTTAAATTCCTGTATGAGTCGTTTGGCCGGATACTGGTAGTCAAACAAAACCGTTGTGCTGGAAAAATACGGAGATTGATTGATACAAGCACCACATAGAGCGTTTTTGTTGGTCCTGCGAGCGCAGACCGGGCAGCGTTAAGCATCGATAATAAAGTCGTATTCACACGCATTACACCAGACGTCGTTACAACGCGATAAACAAAAAAAACAAACTCCCGAGAAAATAGTTGTTTTGGCTTCCATGTCTATTTGTTAACCTGTTAAAAATTAAAATGTTTACAATTCTGCTTGTTACACAATTGTTACATTTTGACCCGTTTATGTTCAGCATTTGAACAAAAGAATTTACATAACACACTAAATTATGCATCAAGAAAATAAACCAACAGTAAAAAATAACTGGACCAAAGACGAAGTTGTGGCGTTAATTACCAGACCATTTAATGATTTAGTCTTTGAAGCACAACAAGTACATCGAAAGTACTTTGATCCTAATCTGGTCCAACTAAGTACACTAATGAATATAAAAACCGGGGGCTGCCCGGAAGATTGTGGATATTGTCCGCAAAGCGCCCATTACAATACGGGGGTGAATGCTGAAAAACTTCTGCAGCTTGATGATGTAATAGCACAGGCGCAAAAGGCTAAAGACAAGGGTGCAACAAGATTTTGTATGGGAGCCGCATGGCGACAACCAAAACAGAAAGATCTTGAAAAAGTAATAGATATGGTTGAAGCCGTTAAAAACATCGGCATGGAAACTTGTGTAACATTGGGCATGTTAAAACAAGATCAGGCTCAAGAACTAAAATCAGCGGGCTTAGATTATTACAATCACAATCTGGATAGTTCACCAGAGTTTTATTCTAAAGTAATTAGCACAAGAGACTATCAAGAACGGTTAGACACGCTTGATAATGTTAGAAATGCCGGTATCAATGTTTGTTGTGGCGGCATTATTGGTATGGGCGAGGGCGTGAATGATAGAGCTGGACTGTTAATTAGTTTGGCAAATATGGCGGTTCACCCGGAAAGCGTTCCAATAAATATGTTGGTTAAAGTTGAAGGTACGCCGCTGGATGAAGCGGAAGATGTCGATGCCATAGATTTTATAAGGATTATTGCGAGCGCGAGAATAATGATGCCTGCTTCATATGTCCGCTTGTCTGCGGGTCGAAGTGAAATGTCTGAAGAGATGCAGGCTTTATGTTTTTTAGCTGGTGCTAATTCTATTTTTTATGGTGAGAAGTTATTGACTACAGACAACCCGCAATTATCAGAAGATCATAAATTATTTGAGCGGCTGGGCATTCAAACAAGCCGTCATTGATAATTGACTCTCGTTATTAAACATTTTTAAAAAGTGAACTTGTTTGACGAAATAGACCAACGCAAGAAAGACGGTTTATTCAGAGTAAGGAAAACATTAGATAGCGCGCAAGGCCCATTAGTAACAATAGATGACAATGAGTTTTTAAACTTTAGCAGCAATGATTATTTAGGGCTGGCAAATAATGAAATCTTGAAAAGCGCCATGATAGACGCAATCAATGAATATGGTTTAGGCGCAGGATCATCCCAGCTTGTTGTTGGTCATTCAAAACCACACCAAAAGCTGGAACAAAAACTAGCCTCGTTTTTAAAAAGAGATGCTGCGTTGGTTTTTCCCTCCGGTTATCAAGCGAATCTGGCTGTTGCGTCAGCATTGGTCGATAAGAATACAGTTGTAGTTCAAGACAAGCTTAATCATGCTTCACTAATTGATGCTGCACGGTTGTCTGAAGGCAAATTTGTTCGGTATCGTCACAAGGATCTGAAACACCTGGAGCTGCTGTTGGAAAAACATAAAAAACATAATTTAATAATTATGACTGATGGTGTTTTCAGCATGGATGGAGATTACGCGCCGCTTGTTGAAATAGCAGATTTATGTAAAACATATAATGCGACGTTGATCGTTGATGATGCACATGGCCTTGGTGTTCTGGGTGAATCAGGCGCCGGATTGCCAGAAGAGTCAGGGCTTAATCAAGATCAGCTGCCATTGTTGATAGGCACATTTGGAAAGTCTTTTGGCGTTAGTGGTGCGTTTGTATCAGGGAGCGCTTTACATATAGAAGCCTTTATACAGAAAGCAAGGGCTTATATTTATACAACTGCAATATTGCCTTCCATCGCTTCAACTATTGATCGCGCTATCGATCTTGTGATCGATGGTGATCATTTACGTCAACATATAAAAACGCTGGTTAAGTCATACAAAAAAAAGAGTAATGAATTAGGTTTGAAGATCAATGAATCAGAATCACATATACAGCCGTTCGTAATAGGGGGGTGTAATGAAACAGTGGCGCTGAGCAACGAGCTTTATAAGGATAAAATTCTTGCCACTGCTATCCGCCCCCCGACAGTTCCAAATGGAACCTCTCGATTAAGATTAAGCATCACGGCAGCACACAATGAAGAGCAGGTGGAGAGACTTGTTTGTTCGATCAAAAAGCACTTAGGTGAAAATTAATCAAAAGCCGGGCGCAGAGTGATGTGTGATTGTGGTCACGCGACGTTTATTTCGAAACAACAAGAAACGCTAAAGATAATTAAAAGGTTTGTTGATGCAGGATTCTAGTAACGATGTTTATAAAATTGATAAACGACTTGTATCGTCGGCGTTCAATGCAGCAGCAAAAGATTACGATACGAGTTCATTGCTGCAGCAAACTGTTGCAGACCGCCTAATAGAATCATTCGAGCTTATAAAGATAAAGCCGTTATCAATCCTTGATCTTGGTTCGGGTACTGGCTATGGGTCAAAAAAGTTAAAACAACGGTTTAAAAAAGCGCAGTTCTTTCAGAGCGATATTGCTTTAGAAATGTTAAACACATCGCGCAAACAGTCCCCGACATTTTTTTCAAAAAACCATTTCCTTTGTGCCGACGCAGGAAATATGCCGCTTAAAGATGCTCAGTTCGATCTGGTGTTTAGCAGTTTGATGTTGCAATGGTGCAGCAATCTGGATCTGGTGTTTGCTGAGGTTAAACGAATGCTTAAACCCGGCGGCGTGTTTTTATTCGCAAGCTTTGGCCCAGACACATTGAAAGAGTTGCGCGAATGCTGGCAACAGGTTGATGAAGATATACACGTAAACGCGTTTGTAGATATGCACGATATTGGTGACTCATTAATCCGAAATGGAATGGATGCTCCTGTGTTAAGCGTTGAACATATTGTTTTGACCTATGGCGGCTGCAAGCAGCTAATGCACGAGTTAAAAAATATTGGCGCGCACAATGTAAATAAAGGTCGACGAAAAACGCTAACCGGCAAACAGCGTTTAGATAAGGTCGTCTCGCATTACGAAACATTCCGATCAGGCAATAAATTGCCCGCTACCTATGAAGTTGTTTACGGACATGCTTGGCGGTCACATCAGGAGAGCAGCGGCAGCGCGGGTGATAATTCTCAATCAATTTCATTAGAGCAGTTAAAACAGGATCTCAAGGCGAGAAAGCATAAATAAATATGGTCAAAGGTTTTTTTATTACTGGCACAGATACCGGCGTCGGCAAAACGTGGTTTACGCTGGCTCTGATGCAGGCATTTAAGAAGCGAGGATTTAAAACCAATGGCATGAAGCCCGTCGCGAGCGGCGGTAGTTATATTGACGGCAAGCTAATGAATGATGATGCGAGATTAATATTGCAGCATTGTGACGAGCCTGTGAATTATGAGCACATAAACCCATTTGTATTTGAAACGCCTGTCTCGCCTAATTTTGCTGCTAGAAAAGCGGGTAGAATTGTCGAGCTTGATAAGATCGTCGCTAGTTATAATCGATTAGCATCAGTATGTGACATTATTGCTGTAGAGGGCATAGGTGGTTGGCGAGTGCAACTAACTGACGAAATCGGAACAGCGGACCTGGTACGCGAGCTAGAGTTGCCTGTCATTCTGGTGGTTGGCTTGCGTTTAGGCTGTATTAATCACGCAATATTAACTGCGGAAGCGATTAAGGCAGATGGCTTAAACTTATGTGGCTGGGCGAGTAATCAGCTAGATAAAGATTATCTGCTCAAGCAAGAGACGACGGAATTATTAAATCAGGAGCTGGTTTGTCCTAATATTGGGAATCTAGACCATATGCTTTCGCCAGATGCAGAAGAAATGGCTGAAAAAATAGATCCATCTTTTATCTTGGGCTGAGATTCTAGATAATATAAGCTTAAGGTTGCATCGAGTGCGTAATTTAGGGCATATTGTCGCACCAAGAAGTGGAGAGAAACCATTGGGTTATGGATCGCGGGATCAATGTTAAGCGATAAAACCTAATAAATTTAAGCCAAAGAACCCATATTATTAGGGCGTTTGAGAGCACGTTAAAATCTTTGAGCTTAAGTAAAACATAAGAAATACAATTCTTTCAGCTTGATTGGTGATGTGTCATCATCGCCGAATTATTATAAGTTGTTTGGTTGATCCACATGAAGTTGTGGCATAGCAATAGAATTGTAAAAGTAATATTTGTAAGAATTTAGTTATTAAAAATAAAAATCATCAATGCTGAGGATTGCTGTATGTCAGTCGATAAATTAAAACAAACTGTGCTCGGAGTGGTTGCAGTTTCATTGTTTTTAGCTAGTGGAGCAGTTTTTGCCGGATTAGCTGATATGCCACTCAATTTGACACAGGGTGTGACCGAAACCAGTCAAAGAGTCTACGATTTACACATGATCATCCTGTATATCGTTACGGTGATTGGAATACTTGTCTTCGGCGTTATGTGCTGGTCAATCTTTCACCACAGGAAGTCTAAAGGCGCTGTTGCAGCACAGTTTCATCACAGCACCGCAGCTGAAATCGCTTGGACGATTATCCCTATTATAATTTTGGTTGCTATGGCCATTCCTGCCACAAAGACCTTAATCTTTATGGAACAAACGGGCGACGCTGAAATGACCTTAAAGGTCACTGGCTATCAATGGAAATGGAAATACGATTACCTTGATGAAGGCGTCACTGTTTGGAGTGCGTTAGATCAAGCTAGTAATGAGGCTCGACAAATGGATTCAGGCATCGATCCAAATACAGTGGAAAATTATTTATTAGATGTTGATAACCCAATAGTTCTGCCTGTTAATACAAAGATTAGAATATTAACCACAGCGGCAGATGTAATTCATGCCTGGTGGGTTCCCGCCTTGGGCTGGAAGCGCGATGCGATTCCAGGTTTTATCAATGATAACTGGACGAATATTAAAGAGCCCGGCGTTTATAGAGGCCAATGCGCAGAATTGTGTGGTAAGGATCATGGCTTTATGCCGATTGTTGTTCATGCTGTTTCTAAAGAAGAATATGCGGCATGGATTGAAGAACAAAAAGCCGCAGCGCTTGCAGCCGCCGATGGTGCCAATCGTGAATGGACTAAAGATGAGCTGTTAGCAAAAGGCAAGGACGTTTATGCAGCTAACTGTGTTTCATGTCACCAAGCTAATGGCAATGGTGTAGAAGGGTTGTTCCCCCCATTAAATGGTAGCGCCATTGTAAATGGTTCAGCGGCAGACATGATTGGTCTTGTGTTGAATGGCAAGAATTTGATGCCTGCGTTCAAGGATCAATTAAATGATGCTGACCTTGCTGCTGTTATGACGCATGAGCGTAATTCTTGGGACAATACGGCAAAAGATATTATTCAGCCTGCTGATGTAAAAGCTGCAAGATAATTTAATAATTTAAACTTATATAAACAACGAATAGAAAGTTAATAGAGGATAGATAGATGAGCTACGGGGCTGTCCACGACGACGAACATCACGATCACAAACCAACAGGCATTGGTCGTTGGTTATTTTCAACAAACCACAAAGACATTGGCACCATGTATTTGGTGTTCGCTCTAACAATGTTCTTTATCGGCGGTGCCATGGCGATGGTTATCCGTTTAGAGTTATTCCAGCCGGGCATGCAGTATGTCGACCCGCAGTTTTTCAATTCAATGACTACAGTGCATGCGCTGGTGATGATCTTTGGCGCGGTGATGCCAGCTGGTGTCGGTTTAGCCAACTGGATGATTCCGATGATGGTCGGCGCGCCAGACATGGCTATGCCACGAATGAATAATATGAGTTTCTGGATTCTGCCATTTGCCTTTACTTTGTTGTTATCAACATTTTTTATGCAAGGCGGTGCGCCGGCAGGTGGCTGGACTATGTATCCACCATTAGTGTTGCAGCTTGGTGATGGCCTGCCATTTTTGATCTTTGCCGTGCATTTTCTTGGGCTCTCATCAATTATGGGCGCGATTAATATCATCGCGACGGTATTCAATATGCGTGCACCTGGCATGACATTTATGCGGTTGCCGTTATTTGTTTGGACCTGGATTATTACCGCGTTTCTGTTGATCGCTGCTATGCCTGTACTTGCCGGTGGCGTAACAATGCTATTAACGGATAGGTTTTTCGGGACTGCGTTTTTTGATGCAGCTGGCGGAGGTGATCCGGTTATGTTCCAGCATGTATTCTGGTTCTTTGGTCATCCTGAAGTATATATCTTGGTGTTGCCATCATTCGGCATCATCTCGCAAATTATACCAACCTTTTCACGTAAGCCATTATTTGGTTATGCGTCGATGGTATATGCGACAGCGTCGATTGCCTTTTTGTCGTTCTTTGTTTGGGCGCATCATATGTTTACCGTGGGTATGCCTCTGGCAGGTGAGTTATTCTTTATGTATGCCACCATGGCGATTGCGGTACCGACTGGTGTAAAAGTCTTTAACTGGACGGCAACCATGTGGAAGGGTTCAATGACGTTTGAAACGCCAATGTTATTTTCTATCGGTGTTCTGTTTATGTTCACCTTGGGTGGTTTTACCGGATTGATGATGGGTATTACCCCGGTTGATTTCCAGTACCATGACACTTATTTCATCGTAGCACATTTCCATTACGTTCTTGTGCCGGGCATTGTTTTCGGTATCGTTGCCGGCGTTTATTATTGGCTGCCAAAATGGACCGGTGTTATGTATGATGAAACATTGGGTAAATGGCATTTCTGGACATCGACAATTTCTGTAAATGTCTTGTTTTTCCCGATGCATTTCTTAGGTCTTGCAGGCATGCCGCGTCGAATTCCTGATTACAATACCCAGTTTACGGACTGGAATCAGATCGTCAGTGTTGGTGGTATCGCCTTTGGTTTGAGTCAGTTGATCCTCGTTTGGGTTGTGATCAAATGTGCTCGCGGCCAAGGAGAGAAAGCAACGGATCAAGTTTGGGAAGGCGCGCACGGCCTAGAGTTTACATTGCCGTCGCCACCACCATTTCATAGCTTTACTACTCCTCCGGAAGTAACGGAAGCTACAGCACATTCTTAAGCGAAAATAGATAGAATTGGTAATGAGTGATAACAATCAAGCTGATGCTGAAAAGGAGTTAGCGGCAAAGAACATGCGAGTAGCGATTATCTGCGGCTTGGTTGCCCTGGCTTTTTATATCGGCTTTATCATGTTCTATGTTTAGTAATGGCTGAGGCAACAACACGCACAGCACAAAAGTTATTTGTCTTTGCTATTGCGATGTTTGGTTTTGGTTATGCCATGGTGCCGTTGTATGACGTGCTTTGTGATATTACCGGCTTGAATGGCAAAACAGGTGAAACAACGATTGCTGCAGTCGCGTCAGGTTACGTCGACAAAGATCGATTGGTAACAGTACAGTTTGATACGAATGTGAATACAGCATTGCCTTGGAATTTTAAGGCAATCGAGTACACGATGAAGGTGCATCCTGGTGAAATATCCGAGGCTGTTTTCGTCGTAGAGAACAAGTCCGATAAAGACATTGTCGGGCAAGCGGTACCAAGCGTGGCGCCTTCACAAGCGTCTTTATATTTTAATAAAACAGAGTGTTTTTGTTTTACTAATCAAACGCTTGTTGCTGGTGAAAGGAAAGAAATGATAGTGCGTTTTGTCGTTGGCGCTGAGTTGCCAGAAAAGATTAAAACAATGACGTTGTCTTATACATTTTTTGAAGCGCCTGATAGTGAAGATGTTGTGTTCTCCAACAAAAGCACTGTTGAGGCGATAGATGCAAAAGGTTAAAAACAATAATTAATTGAAAACGAGGAATAGTTATGTCTGACTCACACGGTGCTTATTTTATACCGGAACCAAGCCGTTGGCCGATTGTAGGAACGCTGGCTTTGTTCCTGTCCTTCATTGGTGGAGGCATGATGTTAAATGGCTCAGGTTTTGGGACATTTCTTCTAGGGCTTGGTATAGGCGCAGTCATCTATATGTTTTGCGGTTGGTTTTCAGACGTCATTGGTGAAAGTCTTGCCGGTAGTTATAACAAACAGGTTGATGTCAGTTTTCGGTGGGGAATGAGTTGGTTTATCTTTTCCGAAGTCATGTTCTTTGCAGCATTCTTCGGCGCCTTATATTACATACGTGTTTTATCCGTGCCTTGGTTAGGTGGTGAAGGTGCGGGATTCGCAACACACATGTTCCTGTGGCCAGACTTTGAGGCGGTATGGCCATTGATGATGACACCAGATATGTCTCTAGCGGGCGTCGAATCAAAATTCATGGAAATTAAAGACGTTATTCCTGCCTTTGATGTTCCGCTTGTTAATACAATATTATTACTGTCTAGTGGTGTAACCATTACGCTTGCTCACCATGCATTGAAGAAGGATCACCGTGCGCCTTTATGTTGGTGGTTGGCTGCAACCGTTTTGTTAGGTTTTGTCTTTGTTTATTTTCAAATCGGTGAATATGCGCATGCTTATCACGAACTTGATTTGACCATGAAATCAGGTGTATATGGCTCCACCTTTTTTATGTTAACTGGTTTTCATGGCTTTCATGTAACGATGGGCGCGACAATGATTTTGGTCATATTAGTAAGATCGATGAAAGGGCATTTTTCAGCAAAAGATCACTTCGCTTTTGAAGGTGTTGCCTGGTATTGGCATTTTGTTGATGTTGTTTGGTTGGGTTTATATGTCTTTGTTTATTGGATATAGATAAATAAGCTTGCAGTACACGAAGGCGCTGCTGATGTAGCGCCTTTTTTATTTGAGATATTATTGTAAGAGTTGTCTTTAGAAGCCGGCGGTATGTGGCTGAATCCAGCCAAATCTAAAACCAACGAAAAGAGAAACAAATAAAAGAATAGACAGCGAAATTCTAAACGTAAGTGAAGTCACCAGGCGTTTTGATTTGGAATCATCATTGATTAAAAAAAACCCTCCAGCTAATAACGAAGCGCCAATCGAGAAAAGAATGATCACGATGTATATTTTAAAAAGTATTGTAGCCATTGTTCTAGCCTCGAGTTTTTTAGTAAATGCTCTAGCAGTATAACTAGCAAATATAGCTTTAATGAAATTAATTATAGGCAAGCTGTGTTTTAGCCCTCGTCTTTTAACGAGTTTGCTTGCTTTAGTTTTCTTTTGTTTATTTGTTTTTCTTGGGTTTTGGCAGTTGGATCGCGCGGAATATAAAAGGACGTTATTTGCTGAATTTGAAACCAGACAATCCAACGGAGCGATTAGTCTTGATCAAGACAAAATCAAACAGCTAAAAAAAGAAGATATGCTTTGGCAATCCGTTAATATAACTGGTCAGTTTTTAGAGCAATATCAGATATTACTAGACAATCAGGTGGAACAAGGACAGGCCGGCTATTATGTTTATACGCCGTTTAAAATAGAGGGTAGTGAGCAAGTTGTTCTGATAAATCGAGGTTGGTTGCCAATAGGCAATAATCGGCAAACTAGCCCGGAGATTGTAACAACAAATAATATTGTAGATATTACAGGCGTTATTAAAAATGTCCCAAAGACCGGTATGTTATTAAAAGAGGCATTGCCAGAAACCTTGGGCGATACGGTTTATCGTGTGCAACGAATTAATATTGAAGAGTTGCAAAACTTAACCGGGACAAGCTTATTGCCCTATATTGTCAGGTTGTCTGCTGACTCGGGGCACGGTTACCGCAGACAGTGGCATGCGCCAGGATCAGGTGAGAGTCGGCACTTGGGTTATGCTTTCCAATGGTTTGCGTTTGCGACGGTGTTGCTGGTTATATATTTATTGTTGAATGTTAAGAAAATTAAACAGGACAGAGAACATGGGTGAAGAAAACAATAATAAAAAAAACAAGATAACGCTTGTTCTGGTTGTTGTTGCGTTTTTAAGTCCGGTAATTTTGTCATGGGTTGTTTTTAACTACACGGATATAGGTCAAGGGCGTGGCACATCAAATAAAGGCGATCTAATAACACCTGTTAGGCCGATTGATAATCTTGCCATGATTGATCCTATGAACGCCGACAGAAAAGAAACGCTGCATGGGAAGTGGAGCATGGTTTTTGTAACAGACTCCTGCGCTGACGTTTGTATGGATAATGTTTATCGCATGCGACAAATACATATGATGATGGATAAGCATTCTTTACGCGTGCAAAAAGTGTTGTTATTGACGGCGCAACGTCCAGAGGAGCTTGCCAAGCTCTTTACAAATTATGCTGGGCAACAAGTAGTCAACCCGGATTTAGTGGATGTTGATGTTTTGTTGGAAAAGTTTAAATTAGAAGCCTCGGATAACCCGTTGACAAATTCACGTATTTATATCGTAGACCCGTTAGGCAATTTAATGATGAAGTTTGAGCCAGACGCAAACCCGAGAGACATCATGACCGATCTTAAAAAATTACTAAGAGCTTCTCGCATTGGTTAGATAGCTATGCAAGTTAATTCGATCTTATTAAATATTGTGCGTGTAGCCACAGCTCTTGCATTAGTTGTTATTGTCTTGGGCGCTTATGTCCGGTTAACAGATGCTGGCTTGGGCTGTCCAGATTGGCCTGGTTGCTATGGAAAATTATTAGTACCTGCAAGCGAAGGAGCAACATCACAGGCAAATATTGCTTATCCAGATAGGCCGCTAGAGCATGCGAAGGCCTGGAAAGAAATGATCCATCGTTATGCTGCTAGCACACTGGGTTTATTAATCTTAATAATGGCTGGCTTGGCTTGGAAATATAACCAGTTAGCACATATGCGTACATTCACCACTGTCTTATTATGTTTAGTAATATTTCAGGGCATGCTGGGTATGTGGACGGTGACCTTATTGCTAAAGCCCATTATCGTAATGTCGCACCTGCTTGGCGGTTTAACTATTTTGTCTTTGTTATATTGGAGTACGTTAAGGCAGCAATCTCACAACGGTGTCTTTGTAAGTGTTGCTAATAAAAAACAATTACCTTTCGTCATTGGCGGCCTGGTTGTCTTGGTTAGCCAAATATCTTTAGGCGGTTGGACCAGCTCAAATTATGCTGCGCTGGTTTGCCCGGATTTTCCGACTTGTCAGGGAGTTTGGTGGCCAAAGATGGACTTCAGCGAAGGGTTTATACTCTGGCGTGGGTTGGGTATAGATTACGAAGGTGGAGTATTGCATGGTACGGCCAGAACGGCGATTCATATGGCGCATCGAATTGGTGCTGTTATAGCATTTGTCACTTTGCTGTTTATTGCAATTCAGGCATTAAGATCGAGCTACAATAAACTGAAATATACGGGCCTTGCTGTTTTAGTTTTATTACTGGTTCAGGTCTCATTGGGAATAGCAAACATAAAACTAAACCTGCCATTATCAGTAGCAGTGGCGCACAATGGGGTAGCTGCGTTATTATTGCTGTCTCTGGTGACCTTATTGCACCAGTGTCTGCCAGTTAAAAAATAATCAGGAGTTCTCCCTTGGAAGATCAATCACTTACAGACGCCGCTGCCGTAGGCTTGCGAGATTACCTAGCACTTTGTAAGCTAAAGGTAGTATCGCTGATCGTCTTCACAGCGATTGTCGGTATGTTTTTGGCGACACCAGCCATGGTGCCTTGGGATATTCTATTTTATGGGACAATCGGTATTGGACTAGCGGCCTGTTCAGCTGCCGCTATTAATCATGTCGTCGATCACAAGATTGACTCGATCATGGCACGAACCAATCTTCGTCCTTTGCCCAAAGGTAAGGTCAGCTTGTTAAATGCTGTTATTTTTGCCTGGTTTCTGGGAACCATCTCCATGGGTGTTCTGGCATTTCTGGTCAACCCGCTAACAGCAGGTTTAACAGCCCTTTCCTTAATTGGTTATGGTTTTATATATTCAATGTACCTGAAACGTGCGACGCCTCAGAATATCGTCATTGGCGGCGCTGCGGGTGCTGCGCCACCAGTCTTGGGTTGGACAGCAGTTACCGGCACGCTGGATCCTAATTCATTGTTATTGTTTCTGATTATCTTTGCCTGGACGCCACCACATTTCTGGGCTCTGGCTATTTATCGACGTGAAGAATACGCGAAGGTAAACATACCAATGCTTCCTGTTACACATGGTGTTGAATTTACGCGTCTGCATATACTGCTCTATACCATCGTGTTGTTTATAGTCACTCTACTGCCTTATCTTGTCGGCATGTCAGGCCTTTTTTATCTCATCGGTGCTGTTTTGCTCGGTGGCGGGTTTCTTTATTACGCTATTCGGATGCAATTTGACCATAGAGATCGTTTGGCTATGCAAACATTCTCGTTCTCTATTGTCTATTTAATGCTCATGTTCGCATTTTTATTAATAGATCATTATATCCCGTTACTCGCCAGCGTTCTCTAGCGCTAGTCCCGCCCTAACTACGTTTTCCTGGGTTATTTCATCGCTGAACAAATGAACTGTGAAATTATTTTATGGTCACAGAGATATTCTCAGGAGAAATGATATGGAGCGTAGACAATTTATAATGCAAGCAGGGAGCCTTGCCGGCTTATTTATTACCATGGGTTCAAGTGTTTTGGCTCATCCAATTAACAACAAGATAAATTTGACCCCACTCAAAAAAGAGCACGAAGAATGGCGCAAATTGATTTCTAGTCAGGAATATAAAATCTTATTTGAAGAAGGTACTGAGCCACCGCAATCAAGCCCGCTTAATAATGTGAAGCAAGATGGAACCTTTATTTGTGCTGCGTGTTATTTGCCTTTGTTTGAGTTTGATAAAAAATATGAGAGCGGTACAGGTTGGCCAAGTTTCTATGAGCCCATTCCTGGACGAGTGGAGACCAAGTTAGATCTTTCTCTTATCTGGCCACGTACGGAATATCATTGTATTCGGTGCGGCGGTCATCAAGGCCATGTGTTTGATGATGGACCACAGCCAACAGGATTACGTTATTGTAATAATGGCTTGGCGCTTAAATTTATTCCAGCCGATAAACCACTGCCTGAACTAAGAGGTTAAGCATGTCCCGATATATTCTCGCTCTATTGTTATATAGCATATCAATTATCGCCTACGCAGAGAATGAAGTTGCTGTTTTTGCTGGCGGTTGTTTCTGGTGTATGGAAGGACCTTTCGACAAATTAGATGGTGTCATTAGTACAACCTCGGGCTATACTGGCGGCCATACTGAGAACCCGACCTATGAAGAAACTTCTTCGGGTAGAACCGGACATTATGAAGCCGTTCGAATTATATATGATTCCACAAAGGTAAGTTATCAAAAGTTACTGGATGTATATTGGAAGAATATTGATCCGTTCGATGCGCGTGGTCAATTCTGCGATAAAGGGCCGCAATATCGTGCAGCGATATTCGCGAGGAATGATGAAGAAAAGGAATTAGCAAACAAGAGTAAGGCCGAGCTACAAGATAAATTAAAAAACAAGGCAACTATAGTAACCGAGATTCTGCCAGCGTCAGTGTTTTATACGGCTGAAGATTATCATCAAGATTATTATATAAATAATTCTGTTCGTTATAAATATTATCGCTATGCTTGTGGTCGGGACAAAAGGCTGGAACAAGTAGAGAATATTATAAATCCAAAATAATCTTGTTAAGATTCTATTGCTCGTTCATAACGCAGTATCTGCCCTTTAAATTCTTTAGCAAGATAACCTGTTTCAGACGGCTGAGATTGACTGTGTGAATAACCAAGCACCACCATCCTCTTGCTGAAACGAGCATGCCGTCCTCGACCGGGATCAACGATGATTACTTCGCATTCTGGTTTAGCGTGTTGATCGATAAAGCTTGATAATAAATCTGCATGTTCATCTTCATAAAGAATATCACTACCTAGAATAAGATCGAATTTTCCCAGTTTACTTAATTCATCTCCCCAGCCCGTTCTAACAAACGGTATGGTTTTGCCGTTATTAAGAACTACATTTTGTTTTAGAAAATCTTCAGCCTCTGGGTGATAGTCTGTTGCCGTTATATCTGCGCTACGTTGATTAAGTACCAGGCTTGTTAATCCAATGCCACAACCTATTTCCAGAATGCGTTTTCCTTTAACAGCAAAATCAGACATGAGATGAGCAAGAACTTCACTGGAAGGCCAAATTACGCCAAACAGTGACCATTGTGCTGAAGATATGCCTAGCTTCTCAGCAATGCCATTAGCATCGAAAAATTGTTGTTTGTCTCGAAGGGTTCGTAAATGAATATCAATATCACCGAATTCAATGGTTTGATAGCTGATGCGTAGTGAAGACATAGAACCTCGTTGATTTATTAGGGCGTGGATATCTGTTAAGAACCTAAATCACCACGCTGCAGAAACACTTTATACCTATATGCTCCGACTACCTAATAATGCACCCATCCGTTAAAAATATTATTTGTGATTAGTGAAGATATTTAATTGATCAAGAATTTTTCCGGGATGATGCGAGAATATAGATTTATAAGATTGTTCCACCCGTTTAATTTGTTTCTTAAGACTTTTGTCGATGAGATTCTTTAAGGTTTTATGATCATCCTCGTTCAGGTTTATTTGTTGTAGGGCATTCTTCAACATGACCAGATCATTGATTTGCCCCAGCCTGTCCCCCAGCTTATTAATAAGTTTTATGTATTTAAAGTTGATCTCAGGGTAAGCATCATAGATATAGCCCAGTTGGTAGTTTAAGTATTTCATCCATTTTCGGAGATTATGTAAATCATCGAAACCGCCATTTTTAGAAAAGGCTTTTTTACCGTTATAAAATATTTTTTGGTATGTATATTTAATACCATTTTGTATTTGTTCGGAGCTAAAGTCATAAGAAATTAATATGTCTTTGATGATTTCTAACTCATCATTGATTCGTTGTTTAATTTCTTCCCAATCAGCCTTTGAAAGACCGGCGTCCAGAGGTAGCATTTGTTGTAGGTTAATGATTACAGCTCGTTCTTCCACCCCTTTGTTTTTATTGTGTAACCTTTGTAAGACCTGGTGAATTACTTCGTTGTTACGAGTTTGTCCCATGTCATGTGAAATTTCACGTAAACATTGATCGCTTTTATGCCAGTCATAATCTCCATGATCAATTTTTAACAGTCGTAGCCAGGCACGTAAGCGTTTTATATCAACCCGAATATGATGAATATAGTCAGCCTCATCCTCCGGCTTTGATATGTGATTTTTAAGACCAACAATGACACGAAGCACAGGTTTTCGTATTAATGTTTTTAGTCCGTTAGATTTAGGAGGAGATTTCATTTGATAGCTAAATTTTAGGGTTTATTGTTCTGTCAATATTGGCATGTCAGATGAAAGCGTTGTCTCAGGTATAGCTAAAAGAATGCGCGTCGATTCGAGCAATGCTGAACATGAAAGATAAAACGCCCGGTTAACATTTAACAGGCTGGATGTTTCCATATCATCAATTACATCCTGTCCAGAGCCAGAGTAGATCTCCTGAATAAATTTTTCATAGCCCTGTCGTAGATATGTTTTTAGTTCAATGAATTTTTCATTCGTTAATTCAGGGTTATTATTTATCAATAATAAAATTAATTTCCTATACATCAATTCAACTTCATTTTTAAAGCCATTCTGCAAAGCGTTCACTGTTGTAGACGAAGAATGGCGAAAATCCATTAGATTATGTCGAATGTCCTTAATAAATTTTGCTGCATAACTAACATTCCGCACAGCATGGTTTAATTGGGTTAGTTTGTTAAGTGATTTTTCATCGTTGGTTTTGCTTTGTACCATGTATGTATAGCCCAATACTTCACCGGCTGAACGTTTAAGAAGCGCATAATCGTGCTCGAAGTCAAGGTGGACATCATCAGAATATGTGAAATCTTGTGGGTAGACATGGTGCTGCTTAACTTTAAAACAGTGAAGGTTTAATTTTATAGCGTGAAAAATGAGAGCTGATAGTTCCTTGCGAACAGCTTCTGTTGCTGCTTCGGCCACATCAACTGATACGCGTCTTATATACAGGCACATGCTGCCATCTGTTTTTTTACTATCCGGGATCAGCCAGGCCAGGAACTGGATGAAGCGGTCAATAAATGGCATAAAGACGGTAATGCCGACTATATTAAACAGAGAGTGAAAGGCGACTACAGAAAGCAGGGGATCGGTCATGCCAAGAACTATTGTAATAAAATAAAGATAGGCGGGTACCAATAGCAGGGCAAGCGAACTGGTTATAAGGTTATAAAATAAATGAGACATAGCGACACGTTTCTTTTCTGTTGTTGCTTTTAATGCACCAAGCAATACTGTGCTGGTTGTGCCAAGGTCAGCGCCAATGATTATAGGTGCTGCTTCTTGCAGTGAAAAAACCTCTGCGTGTAGCGCGCTTAACACAATCATCATCGCTGCTGAGCTTGATTGTATAATAGCCGTGAAGATTGCTCCGGCAAAAAAGTAAAAAAACAGGTTGTGGCCATGGAAAAAAGAAACATCGACTGCTTCGGTTAATGACGCAAACCCCCCTGTCATTTCAGATAGCCCCATTAATAACAAACCCAAGCCTAATAGTAGATTGCCATAGAAATAAGGTCGCGTATCCCGTGTTAAAAAGACAGTGCAGAATGCGCCGGTAGCCAGTAATGGTTGAGCGTAATCTACAAGGTTGAGTTTAAATCCGATAAGCGCGACTACCCATCCGGTGAAAGTTGTTCCAAGGTTGCTGCCAATAATAATGCCGAAAGCATTGCGTAACTCAAGCATGCCAGCTCCAACGAAAGCCAGAATAATAAGACCGACGAGCGAGCTGCTTTGTAAGAATGCGGTGACGAGCGTCCCCGTTAAAACCCCGCGAAGGGGAGAGCTTGTTTGATCACGTAAAAACCTCTTCATGGCACTGGAACCTAGTCCGCGCAAGCCCTGCTCAAGCATAAACATGCCGAGAAGAAATAACCCAAGCCCCGCGAGAAAAGCCCAGAGTTTTATGTCTTGAATCATATGCCTGCTCTAGTCCATAGAGTCATAAAGGTGATTTAAATAATTTAAGTTTGTTGAGAGATTATGCTAGGCATGTCCTTTTTCTATATTGATCTGGCGCAAAGTAATTAGCAATGTATAGGCTGCCGGGGTTAGAGGCCGGGTGGTGATCCACGTAGCAGGGACGATAAATATAATAATCAAAAGCCATGCTATGACGTTGCTTGTTTTATTGCTCATAGGAATCAAGTGTAGTGTATATTGATATAAATAGAAGAGTAATAACTGGAACTCGGCCAATTTCAAAAGGTCTTTATAAAAAGCATATTCTCCGGGAAACAATATGAGTGCCAAGAAAATAAAAAGAAGAAATTTCCTAATAAACAGTGCCGGCATTGGTCTCTCATTAATGTTGCCGGGCATGGCAAATGCTGCAAATATTCATGAGCTCATCGGTAAAGTGTTTATTAATAATAAAAAAGCTGAACCAACCTCAATAATCCACCCTGGTGATCTGGTAACGACAGGGCATGGCGGCCGAATTAGTTTCAGTGTTAATAAAGATGCGTTTATGCTTAAGGAAAGAACCAGCATGAGAATTGAGTCTAACGATAATTTTTTTATTAACTCATTACGCTTGTTAACCGGCAAATTGCTTAGTGTATTTGAAAAAGGGGATGATCGTAAAATCATTACTTCAACGGCAACAATCGGCATTAGAGGAACAGGTTGCTTCCTTAGTGTAATGCCGTATACAACATATTTTTGTACGTGCTATGGCAAGACCCAATTACGCGCACAAGACTTGCGTGAAGAATTCGAAGCAACACATCATAATGCACATCAACTCGATTTTGATGGTATGTCTGTGATGGGTATGCACGCAATGCGAGTTATTGATCACTCGGATGATGAATTAAGACAGCTCGAGGGTTATGTTGGGCGAGTGCCATTTTTTGATAGACCCTAATCTAGCATCGTCCATTTCTCAAACATGGCGGCTTGACCATAATAGACATCATTTATGTCTACTATGTTCCAGATAGTTGCGTCCTCAATCAAAAACCGTTTTCCTGAAGATGAAACTCTTACACCTGAGTAATTATCCATAAAGCCATTAGCGGTCACGCACGCCATTAATTTTTCTCTTTCCTTGCGGCTAGTCATTTCAACAGATTCACGAGAAGGAGTTTGAATAAATCGATCCCATTTCAACTCAAATAATTTAAGTGCAGTCTTATTGCCGAAGTTAAAAATCGGATCGTTCTCTATCCCATGAGAAACAACAGCGAAGGGGGCTTTATATAGAGCGATAATTGAAGTTTCTGTGTCCTTGTTATTAGTTATCAGCTTTTTGTTGGTCCAGTGTGCATAGCTTGAACAAAGAAGCTGCCCGTGTTTTAAATAAAAGTCGTTACTAAGATCAGGCATGAGTATATCTTAATAAGGTTTAATTTATGATTTCAAGATCACTTTCACATTTATTTAGTAATGTTTTTTTCTCAATAAACGCCAGTTTTTCATTTGTTAATTCTGTTATAAGTGAAATATTTTGTTTATGAAGATCGCTATGTATTTTACGTTGATAAATATTCCCGGAGATGCATAAGACGAATAGGATAAAAACAACAATTAGTACATCAAGGTGCAGGGTAAATTTTTTCATTAATCTTCCTTAGTTTAAAAACAGGCTTGAAATTATAGTGAGCGATCTGGAGTAAGCTAACTTTTGTTTTGAAAAACACGATTACGTCACAGTTTAAGTATTTAATGCAGTACTAATCTACATAACAAAATCAACCGGATTGTTAATAAATGAACTTAGATCAATTATAGCGTCAAATAGGTTAAGCAAAAGGAGATAACATGAAAAATAAGATTTTAGTTGTAGGCATCGCATTATTATTGTCTGGCCCAGTATTGGCCGATGATCTTGTGCTTGATTCTGCTGTAGGTGGTGCAGTTGGCGGTGCCGTAGGTGGCGCTGTTGGTGCCGTACTAGGCGGGCGTGATGGCGCCATTATCGGTGCTGGTGTTGGTGCCGCGACAGGCGCAGCCGTAAACACGAGTGGACATGTTGACGATAGCCATAGAGAGCATGACCGTTATAAAGAAGGCTCTCATCACCATTATTCTGGAAAGTTTTGCCCTCCAGGACAAGCCAAAAAAGGCCGTTGTTAAATTAAAAAACCGGGATAGTCCCGGTTTTTTATAGGTTCTCTTCAAGAAATTTTGTAAAGCGTTGCCAGGATTGTTTGTCGGCCTCTTCGCGATAACGATCCGAACCAAATACTGTAAATGCATGAGGTGTATCACCATAGCTGATCATCTCATGCGCAACGCCAGTGTGTTCCAGTTCCATCGCCAGATTGGCAAAATCGACCATTGTGATTGCGCTATCTGCACTGCCGTGAAAGACAAGGATTTTTCCTTTGGTCTTCTTGTAGTCCTGGTTTGGTGGTGTGCTCAAACCGCCATGGAACGTAACATAACCCTTTAAGCCAAAACCTGTTCGTGCAAGCTCAAGCACTGCCGCACCACCAAAACAATATCCTATCGCCACCGCATTACTCAGGTTACCACCATTAGCCTGAGCTGTTTCCATCGCGCCATGTAGTAACGCCCGCATCTTCTTTCTGTCTTTATATAATGCGCCGGTATGCTGGCGTTTATCAGTTACTTCTGTTGGTCGTATCCCGGTGCCAAATAAGTCAGCAGCAAAAACGGCATAACCCAGGTCAGCTAACATATCAGCACGTTTTATTTCGTAATCTGTCAGGCCATCCCAGTCATGAACGAGAAGTATCATCGGCGCATCTTTAGTGGGCGAGGTGTAATAGCCCTCGTAGCTTTTGCCATCGACCTCATAGGCAATGGTCTTTCCTGCTGCCATGACAGCAGGAGATATAATTAACATTAATAGTAAGCCGCTAATAAACCGCATCAATTTGCTCCTCATACATTCATCATTGTGTTGAGCGTATAGCCATATGATTTATGCTAGCCCATAAAGTTTAATCATAATTTACGTCTCAGTTACGCAAAGCAATAGAAATCAAAAATCTATTGTAGTGAATTTGGTAAAATTAGTCTGAAAACGATTCAGACAGCAGCAATTATTTTCTCTCGCGCTTTACCCAGAAAATAAATAAAACAATCACTCCAATCAGAAACAGAATGATCCCGTAATTCATAGGCCCGTAAGACCCACCTAAAACAGCCTCAGCGGGATTAGCAGGAGAATAATAAACGGTCACCTTCGTGTCTTGTAAGTGGGTTGGCATATCGTGGTTAAACTTTTTGTCGCTGTTAACCGTGTAATAGGTCTTGCCTGCGTAATAGCCAACGATCAGCTGATAACACGTGCCGACCCCTTTTCCGCAAGACCAGGTGTTGTGCTCAAAATCAACGACCGTGCCCTCAGTTTTGGCCCAGCTTAAGGCTGTGTAAGATGCTTTGCCAATGTTATAGCCGCCCCACAAAACAAAACAGATCGCGCCTATAAAGATAACTTTTATATTGCTCGCAGGTATGCTCATTTAGTTAATGCTCCGGTTGTTGGCCCGATAGATTGCCAGACTATAAAATGATTAGGGCGTTGAAGGGCTTAGTATCAGAATCGATCCTTGTTATGTTAGTAATCTAATTCGGCACAGCTAAATAGTTTGTGTCTCAGCTTTACGAGATAACAAACAGCCTATAGTGCATAATGCTAATCTCAAATTGATTGAATTTCATCCCAATCACCAGGATTAATGAGATTATTATCCTAAATAACAGAAACAGGAGAAAATTAAATGGTTGTAAAAAAGAAGTCCGTTGTAAAAAATATTGCTTTGGTCAAAGTGCTTGACACGGCATTAGCAAATCTTGATATGGCAACTACCAATGGCGCGAAGGTATTAGCGCTGGCGACTAAAAATAGTAAGCAATCTGCGCTTGAAGGAAGACGTCTGAGTAAAAAACGCGTAACTTTAATTAAGCGTCGTAAAGCGGCCGCGGCAAAAGCACAAAAAGATCCTGTTGCAGCTAACAAGGCTGCATTGAAGGCAGTTGATAAAGAATTGGCAGCGATCAGAAAAGCAGCGGCAAAAAACAGAACAGTTAAAGCAGCTAACTTTGATGAATTGTCTGGTTTACGCACAAGTTGTAAGCGATTAAATGCCTACACAAAGGCAATCGCAGCAGCAGACAAAGCACTGAATAAACCAAAGAAAAAGGTCAGAAGACGTAAAGCAGCATAATTTTGTTAATCAATATCTAGCCCGCCGCCCTTCGGCGGTGTCGGTTAGATAGTTATTCTTGAGTATCGGTTTTAATCCAGTTATTAGCCTCATTTAATTCATCAAAGGCAAAGTGTTTTATCTCTGCATTGATGAAATGGCTGGCGACATGTTCTGCAAATTCACCTATAGCTGAATCAGTGACAAGAGCGACGCAAGCCACTTTTTTATGATGGTCTTTAACAAAACGTAAATGTTTTATCAGCGCAGAAAAGGAATCCCACCCGGGAAAAGATTTAGTGTGAATTAAAACACCATTAAGACTGCCCGACTTTTCAATGTAAGGATCAACGATCCTGGCAGCAGCCTTAAAGTCCTCTTCCGATAGCGCCCCTTCAGGCTCTAGCAGAACAATACCTTCTTCTTCATCCAGATCGATATGTAGCATATGCACCTCTATGGTTATTAAAACCGCTCAGCTCAAGTATAAGATGTAGTACACGCTCTAAATTGATCTAACGCAAGAGATGTTGAAGTAATAGAAAACAAGTCTGTTCACTTGAATGTAATTTCAAGATTTAAATTTCAGCTTTCGGCCCAGACTGTGTGAAAATGCATAAGCAGTCATTAGATTAAACATCTTTTAACCACTGTTTAATGTGAAATGTAGAGCTCATAATACAGGGGTCGTGATTCAATTCCATCCATAGCTACCATTCTTAGAGTTACCCACTATATTCAGTCGAAATTTTTCTGTGTTTTATGTTCAAAAACTTTTCAAGCTGTAATTCTATGAAAAATGCTTCTTCTGGTGATTGAATAAAATTCAATAGCTTAATTTGCTGTTGTGACTGTGTGATTGCGATAAGCTGGTAAATATGGCCCAACTCGCCATCTATTATTCTCTTAAAGAATAGCTGATCTATATCAGAAGAAGAAAGATCTACCACAGGCATCCAAAATGTTGGAATAGGCCCATTCTTAACTATTAACCTGTCCGCGCTTATTTTTATAGAGGTTTTATTAATAAAAGTCAGGAGATAATAAAAAAAGAATATCTCTACACTTACTTTCAACCAAAAAAACATTATCCTCATTTGGTCATTACTTAATGCTTCTTTCCTATGCACACTAATTAAATACCATGTCAGAAAACAAAGAAATATTGCTAAAAAAGAACATTGAACCAATTAAACCATGCTCTTACTATTTCAATAGAATGCTCAGCCTCATATAAAGATATCCTATTTGGTTTTCGCGATCTAAATTTGTATATGAGTTTTGACATATTTACTTCTAATAAACCAGTATAAAAAAAGATTACTTTATTTTAGATTTTAGAATCAATTAGTGCGAAACCCAAGCTGTATGTGAGGTCAACTATACCAAAAAGAGAGCAGTGTTTTGGCACAATGCAGTGCTATAAATGAACGTGCCTTTACGCTGGATAGATGACATATAAAATAATCAAGACTTATGACTGCTTTGGGTGGCGACGTTAGCAGAATATTAAATCAAAAAAATGGCTCTTTTCGGAGCCATCTTATTACTTGCTTAATGATACTTGATTCGTCCTGTATCAAGTTGCTTACGTTTACGCTGTGATTGTCTCGCGCAATTTTTTCATTGCATTGTTTTCTATCTGCCGTATCCGTTCGGCGGAGACTTCATGTATTGCAGCGAGTTCGTGCAAGGTTGCTTTATCTTCGGCTAACCAGCGTTTGGCAATGATGTCTTTACTGCGATCATCTAATTGCGCTAGCGCATGCAGTAACGATTCCTGACTTTCATCATCGAGCTGTGCGGTTTCGATTAATTCTTCCGGACCCGCACTTTTATTTTCAAGGTAATAGGCTGGTGCATATACGGATTCATTATCGTCATCGTCACTCATGCCATCGAAAGACGCATCGTAATTACTCATGCGTTTTTCCATTTCCATGACTTCACTTGGTTTAACACCAAGATCTTTTGCAACAGCGTCGACTTCGCTTTGATTTAACCAACCTAAACGTTTCTTGGATGAACGCAGATTAAAGAACAGTTTGCGCTGTGCCTTGGTGGTCGCAACTTTAACAATGCGCCAGTTCTTAAGAATGAATTCATGCATTTCTGCGCGTATCCAATGTACGGCAAATGAAACGAGTCGGACACCGACGTCTGGATCAAAACGTTTTACCGCTTTCATCAGGCCCACATTGCCTTCCTGAATCAGGTCGGCTTGTGGTAAACCATAGCCGCTATAGCCACGCGCGATTTTCACAACGAAGCGTAAGTGTGACATGACTAAACGACGTGCCGCTTCGATATCGCTTTCATCTCGAAGGCGTCTGGCCAAAACCTGTTCTTCATCAAGAGACAGTATTGGCACCCGATTGACGGATGAGATATAGCTTTCTATCGACCCGGTCGGTAATGCGAGTTGTAAGTTCGTTAGCTGATTCATACCCTTTTCCTATTAAGTAAATCGGCATCTATAATGCGAAAGTTTAGCACTCCAAAGCTATGAGTGCTAATTTTTAGAAAAGTTCGGTTCAAAGTCAAGCTTAAGTAATTGAAATTAATACCGTATATGACTGGCATTAGTGATGCTAGATGGGTTCGATAGCGCGTAAATGGCGTTTTACGGCGATCCATGAGCCGACGAGGCCCAAGGCAATACCAGTTCCTAATAAAATCAATGAGTTACATAGGCCAAGACCGATAAGCTCAAAGTCACTGGAGTAGAGGTTAGCCAATTGTTTTACTGGTCCGTCCAGCAGTTGCATCGATATGGTAATCAACAGCCAGGCAATGATACCGCCAAACACGCCATACCAGAGACCGCTATACAGAAAGGGTCGTTGTATAAAACTGTCTGTGCCACCAAATAGTTTGGTGATCTCTATCTCTGAACGTCGGTTATGTATCGCCAGTCGAATGGTGTTGCCGATGATCAGTAACACAGCGACAGCCAGTAGCGTCGACAGGATAATGATAAGTCGATTAATGATATCCAGTATATACAGCAGTCTTTTTATCCAACCACTATCAAATTGAGCGCTGTCCACTTCGGGCATCGCTTCGAGTTCTTTTATCAAGTCTTCGGTTTGAGTGTCGTTCCTGCCATCAAGCTTCGGTTTAACGAGGATAACGTTTGGCAACGGGTTCTCATCAAGCGTATCGAGAGCTTCAGCAAAGCCGGATATTTTTTGATATTCAGACAATGCGTCTGCTCGTTTGATCAATATCGTTTCGTCGATAGTATTTTTGCCAGACAAGCTTGTCGCTAATTTGCTGGCCTCAGTTTCATCAACATCTGTTTGCAGAAACAGGGTTATTTGTAACGAACCATCCCAGCTTGATGAAACATAGCGCACGTTATCCAGTAATAGATAGAAGCTTGCCGGTAAGGCGAGTGAAATACCAATCACGGCAGTGGTTAAAAGATTACTGACCGGAAATTTAATATATTGCCCGAGGCTGAATATAAACGCCTGAGCATGCTGCAACAGCCACATGTCAAAGCGTCGTTTTATCTCACTCTTGCTGGCAGACTTGGTCGGGCGCGAGTTCTTTTTTCTATTCGCTGGTCTCATCTTTGCCCCGATCATTCTGTCGGTGTCCCACTGTGAGTCAAGATGCGGCCCATCTTGAGAGTGATAATGCGTTTTGACATGCGTTTAATCATATCAAGGTCGTGACTGGCTATAAGCACAGTTACGCCAACCTGATTAAATTGTTCAAATAATTTCATTGTGTCCCAGGAAAGCGCCGGATCAAGATTACCAGTTGGTTCGTCAGCCAATAAGATAGCAGGCCGATGGACTACTGCTCTTGCTACACCAACGCGTTGTTGTTCGCCACCGGATAGCGCCATGGGGTAGCTATTCGCTTTTTGTAATAAACTCACCTTATCCAGGGCCGCTTGTACGCGTTTACGAATTTCCTGATGACGGTAACCCGCGATAACCAGTGGTAACGAGACATTATCAAACACAGTCCGATCATTTAGCAGGCGGTGATCCTGAAACATGAAACCAATATGACGCCGGAAGATAGGAATACGTGCGTTACGAACGCGTTCCAGATTTTGTCCGTTGATAATAATTTGTCCGCGCGTATGACGGTCAATCAGCGCAATTAAACGTAAAAGTGTACTTTTGCCTGCGCCAGATCGTCCGGTAATGTACACCATCGCGCCACGTTCGATGTGAAGGTTAATATTACGCAGGGCTTCATTGCCGCCCGGGTAACTCATATGGACATTGGTAAGTCGGATCATGATTCTGCTACAAGTAAGGCATCAATAAACTCAGCCGCATTAAAAGGCCGCAAGTCTTCAACCTGTTCGCCTACGCCTATAAATCGAATAGGAATGTTTAATTCTTCTGCCAGTGAAAAAACGATGCCTCCCTTTGCAGTGCCGTCAAGCTTGGTTAAAACAATACCATCAACACCGATTATTTCATTAAACTGTTTTGCTTGTATTAATGCATTTTGTCCGGTTCCGGCGTCCAGCACCAATAAAACTTCACTTTGTAAATCCGCATCAAACTTATTGCCGATACGATGAATCTTTTTCATTTCATCCATCAGGTTGTCTTTATTATGTAAGCGACCTGCTGTGTCAGCAATCAAGACATCGATATTATTTGCACGGGCGGATTTCAACCCATCAAAGATGACAGCGCCGGAATCGGATCCGTGGGATTGAGCAATTACCTTGATCGCATTGCGCTCGCCCCAGACTTGTAATTGCTCGATTGCCGCTGCGCGAAAGGTATCACCTGCCGCCAGCATCACACTTTTACCTTCAGACTGCAGGCGTTTGGCCAGCTTGCCGATAGTCGTTGTTTTGCCGACACCATTCACGCCAACGACCAGTATAAGATAAGGTTTGTTTGGAATGTCTGGAATGGTTAGTGCTTTTTCGACCTGTTTCAGCGCAGGTAACAAGACTTGTTTCAATTGCTCCAGCGGATTTTCAGTCGAATTCTTTTTAGATTCAGCCTTTAAAAGCTGAATGATCTGATCAGTCGTTTTCATGCCGATATCTGCCAGAATTAAACGATCTTCCAGTTCTTCTAGTGTGGCATTATCAATAACTGTTTTGTTGCGGCTAAAGAGCCCGCCAAAAAGACCGGTGCGTGTACGTTTCAGACGTTCTGCAAGTGTTGCACTCTCGCTCGATTCTGCCGGATTTTTTGCGCCGCTTTTTTTCTTGAAACCAAACACGAAAATAAATTATCTTAGTATGCTGTCATTAAGTTGCGGTATCCTACCATTAACTTATATCGAACTCATAAAGAGAAATACGCTCTATATAGGGTGCACCACAGAATTCTAATTCCATAACAAAAGATAAATATAAAAAATGAACTATACCTGTAGATCTTCAAAAATAGTTTTGTTGGGCCTGATTTTAATCTTGCCCGGCCTGGCCAGCGCAAAAGTTACCGAATATCAACTCGAAAACGGCCTCAAGTTACTGGTAAAGGAAGATCATCGTGCCCCGGTTGTTGTGACTCAGGTCTGGTATAAGGTAGGCGGTAGTTATGAACATGACGGAATCACCGGTTTATCACATGCGCTTGAACACATGATGTTTAAGGGTACTGAAAAATTTCCGAATGGTGAATTCTCACGCATCATCTCGGAAAATGGCGGTAGCGATAATGCGTTTACCGGGCCGGATTACACTGCCTATTTTCAGACATTGGAGAAATCACGACTCAAGACCAGTTTTGAGTTGGAAGCCGATCGTATGCGTTACCTAACGTTGCCAGCGGAAGAATTTGCCAAAGAGATAGAGGTTGTTAAAGAAGAACGTCGCTGGCGTACTGAAGATAACCCTCAGTCTTTTTTGTATGAAGTCGCGATGGCAACAACCTATCAAACCAGCCCTTATCGTTATCCCGTAATTGGTTGGATGCAGGATCTCGATAACATGACCATAGAAGATTTAAAGGCGTGGTATCAAAAATGGTATGCACCTAATAATGCGACACTGGTTATTGCCGGTGATGTAAATCCCGATGAAGTGTTTGAGATGGCCAAGAAATACTTTGGTCCATTACCTGCAGGCGAGCCAATTAGCGTGCAGTCTCTGGACGAAGTAGAGCAAAAAGGAATAAAACGCATCACGGTAAAGCGTCCGGCAGAATTACCTTATTTAATGATGGCGTATAAAACGCCAGTGATTAAACCGGATAGTATTAATAAAGATAAACATGATTGGGAGCCTTATGCGCTGGAAGTATTAGCAGGCATTCTCGATGGCGGCAGTAGTGCACGCATTACCAGTCGTTTGGTTAGAGGCAGTGAGATTGCTGCTGGTGCAAGCGCAGGTTACCGAATGGTTTCTCGACTGGATAATTTGTTCACGCTGTCGGGTACGCCTTCTAAAGGCAAAACGGTACAGGAACTGGAAACAGCATTGCGTAACGAGGTTCTGGATTTACAGCAAAACCCGGTAACCGAAGAAGAATTACAGCGTGTTAAAGCGCAGGTTATTTCCGGTGATGTGTATGAAAAAGACTCTATGTTTTATCAGGCAATGATACTGGGCACATTGGAAACGGTAGGTCTGTCATGGAAAATCGCAGATGAATATGTTGATGGTGTAAAAGCAGTAACAGCGGAGCAAGTTATGGCAGTAGCAAAAAAATATCTGATTGATGACCGATTAACCGTCGCAGAACTTGATCCATTGCCATTAGATGGGCAGCCACGACGGCCGAGAGGAGGTAATCCTCATGTTCGTTAATAGCACCTCTAAAAATGCACTTTTTCCGCGATTACTTCGTCGAGTCCGTGCTCAAATCCTCATGTATGACTTATACACTCCGGTTCTGCGCGCGGCCTCTCCTCGCACTCACGAAAAAACCACTATTTTTAGAAGCACTATAAAAATTATTGTATGTGCAATGTTGTTTTCAAGTTGGTCGGCTCAAGCTTCACCAAAGATTGAGACTTGGAAGACCAGTAGCGGCGCTGAAGTCTACTATGTACATGCGCCTGAATTGCCCATGGTTGATATGCAACTTGTGTTTGATGCGGGCAGTAGTCGTGATGCAGAACTGCCGGGACTAGCTGCATTAACCAGTGGTTTACTGGAGCAAGGTGCTGATGGTTTGGATGCTGACGCAATTAGTAAAGGTTTTGAATCACTCGGCGCAGTTTTTGGTAGTGATGCTGGCTACGACTCTGCCTCAGTGCAATTAAGATCATTAACGGAAGTGTCATTGTTGGCTGATGCAATTAAAAACTTTAAGCGTGTCATTTCAAAACCGGATTTTCCAGCAGATGCGTTAGAACGACGTCGCGCGCGAACTTTAATAGGATTGAAATCGAAACAACAATCACCGGGTGCTTTAGCAAGAGATGCTTTTATGAAGGCACTCTATCAATCACATCCTTATGCTCAACCAACGGAAGGTACAGAAGAATCTGTTGCAGCAATCAAGCGCAAGGACATAGAAGCATTTTATAAAGAATATTATGTCTCAAATAATGCAATAGTTGCGATTGTCGGTGCGGTTGATCGTAAACAGGCTGAGAAAATTGCTGAAGACATTACCAGTGGTTTGCAGAAGGGCACAAAAGCAAAGCCACTGGAAAAGGTAAGAAGTCTGGATAAGTCGAATAAAATATTTATTGAACACCCGTCTATGCAAACTCATATTCTTGTAGGGCAGCCTGGACTCAACCGTGGTGATCCGGATTACTTTCCGTTATATGTGGGCAACCATGTACTTGGCGGCGGCGGTATGGTGTCGCGTTTGTTCGCGGAGATTCGTGAAAAACGAGGACTGTCTTACAGTGCTTATAGTTATTTTTCACCGATGCGTTTTGAAGGCCCTTTTATTGCCGGCTTACAAACTAAAACAGGACAAGTCGATGAAGCCTTGTCGGTGTTGATGGAAAATATAGAAAGCTTTATCAAGGACGGCCCAACGGAAGAAGAATTAATTGCTTCCAAGAAAAACATAACCGGTGGTTATCCATTGCGAATCGATAGTAATGGCAAAATTCTTAACTATGTTGTCGTCATTGGCTATTACAAGTTGCCGTTAGATTACCTTAATACGTTTAATGCCAATGTCGAAGCGGTAACTATCGAACAGATAAAAGATGCTTTTAAACGACGGGTTAAGCCAGACAAACTGGTGACAGTGATGGTTGGTAAGCCTGCGGAAGAAAGCAAAGAAGGTTCCTGAGCTCTTGGCCGCTCCGGGAAAGATTCGGCTTATTGCCGGCAAGTGGCGTGGCAGAAAACTGGATGTTATTGATTCGCCCGGGTTGCGTCCGACACCTGATCGAATTCGTGAAACCCTGTTTAACTGGTTGCAACAACAGATTGTTGGCGCACGATGTCTGGATCTGTTTGCAGGTACCGGTGCGCTTGCGTTCGAGGCCCTGTCGCGTGGCGCAACTGAAGTCGTCATGGTTGAGTCCAATCCAAATATAATCGAATCCTTAAACCAGCATGCAGAAACACTGGGTAGTGAAGGGCATATAATTCAACTCGCAGACGCAATAGGCTGGATGAAGCAAGGTATCAAAGGATTTGATATTATTTTTCTCGATCCACCCTTTGGTCAGGGTTATATCGAACAATGTTGTACAATAATAAGTGAACAGTCATTGTTGAATGCACGTGGGCTGGTTTATATTGAATCCGAAAAGAGCTTAAGCTTGCCGGATGGTTGGGAAATCAGAAAACAAACGAAAGCTGGCAATGTGCAATCAGCGTTAATTGAGCCGGCGGATTGAAAATCAAAAAGAGGCAGAAATGACAACAGCAATCTATCCAGGTACATTTGATCCTGTTACCAAAGGCCATGAAGATATTGCGTTACGCGCATCAAATCTGTTTGATAAAGTTATTGTTGCTGTCGCTGATACCAGCAGTAAGAAGACGCTATTTACAATTGATGAACGCGTTGCAATGGCCGCTAGCGTCTTGTCTCAAGTCAGTAATGTTGAAGTAATCCCTTTTCGGGCTTTGGTAACAGATGTTGCGCGTGAGAAAAACGTAAGTGTAATCGTTCGTGGGGTTCGAGCTGTATCAGACTTTGATTACGAGTTTCAAATGGCGGGAATGAACAGGCAGTTAAACGCTGATGTTGAAACTGTCTTTTTAGTGCCATCTGAAAACCTGGCTTGTACCAGCTCTAGTTTGGTACGTGAGATAGCTTCTTTAAACGGAGATGTCAGTTTGTTTGTTGATGAAGTTGTTGTTGTTGCCTTAAAACAAAAATTTTCTTAATCAGATGCAAAACTCATTTCTGCACTGCGTTCTTTATTAATCGATAACAAACTTAATCCGATGAAGTTCTTGTCTTTATTTGCCTGTGTTTTATTTTTTATATCCACACTTGTTTTTGCCGAGCCGCTTAAGCAGGCGGCAATTGCTAGCGCACACCCTTTAGCAACCCAAGCCGGTATCGAAATCTTAAAAAAAGGCGGGAATGCCTTTGATGCAGCTGCAGCTGTAACCGCATCTTTAGCTGTTGTTGAACCGTATAGTTCGGGATTAGGTGGTGGCGCATTCTGGTTGCTTCACCGTGCATCAGACAGCAAACAACTGATGATGGATGGCCGTGAAAAAGCGCCTATGCGCAGTACTCATGATATGTATCTGGATAAATCCGGTGATGTTATTAAGGGCTTGTCATTAAACGGTGCGTTAGCAGCAGGTATCCCCGGCGTTCCTGCCGGCATTGATCATCTAGTGAGATACTATGGGCGCTTGAGCCTGGAAGAAGTTCTTGCTCCAGCGATTAAACAGGCCAGTGAAGGTTTTGCAGTTTCAAGACGTTATCAAAAACTGATGGGCTACAGGTTGGACGTAGTTAAGCAATATTCTGAAACGGCACAGATATTCCTTAAAAATTTTAAAGTGCCTGCTGTTGGAGAATTGATCGTTCAAAAAGATTTGGCGAACACGTTGTTGGCGATCGCAAATAATGGCAGCAGGGGTTTTTATCAGGGTCCTGTGGCAAAACAGTTAGTTTCCAGCGTTAGAAATAATGGCGGTATCTGGGAATTGGATGATCTTGAAAAATACCAGGTTATTGAACGAGAGCCGATCGTTATTGATTATAAAGGTATCAAGGTGATTTCTGCTTCACCACCATCTTCAGGCGGCATTGTAATGGGGCAGGCGTTGAATATTCTGGAGCAATTCGATTTACATAAGCTGGAGCCGGTCACACGTAAACATGTCATTATTGAAGCCATGCGTCGTGCTTATCGAGATCGTGCAGCTTATCTTGGTGATCCTGATTTTATTGATATCCCAATTGAACGTTTATTAGATAAAGACTATATCGAAGGTCTGGCATTAACTATCGATACTGAACGGGCTACGCCCAGTAGTGAGCTCAGTGATATTACTGCTGAACAACATACGGGAACGGACACTACTCATTTTTCAATTGTTGATGCCGATGGTAATCGTGTATCAGCGACATTAAGTATTAACTTGCCCTTTGGTTCAGGCTTTGTTGCCAAGGGTACTGGTGTACTTTTAAATAATGAGATGGATGATTTTTCAGTTAAACCATTAACGGCAAATGCCTATGGCCTGATTGGTGATCATGCTAATGCGATTGCGCCCGGCAAACGTCCTTTATCAAGTATGACGCCAACCTTTCTCGAAACAGAAGATCGGAGTGGCATACTGGGTACACCAGGAGGAAGCCGTATCATCAGCATGGTGCTGTTGGGTGTATTGGATTTTGCCGAAGGTAACCCGCCAAGTTCCTGGGTTAGCTTGCCACGTTATCATCACCAATATTTGCCCGATGAAGTTCAATATGAACCAGGTGGTTTAAGCTATGATGAACAAGCAGTGCTTGAATCCAAGGGACATGTATTAAAAGAAAAAAATCGTCAGTATGGCAACATGCAGGCAATAATGATCTGGAAGAAAAAAGATTTAACGTTTGCTGCCAGTGATCCCAGGGGTGAAGGATTGGCAGAAGTATTATATCTTCCTTAAGCCACATCATTATTGAATGAAGCGCGCTGTCTTTGTAAAGCATGGAAAAGAAATATTGATCTTGGTGTAAAGTCTGCGCCGCTATTAAATTTTCCTAAACAGACGAAAGCCCAGGTTGAAGGCCCGGTATGTTGGTGAATACCAGTAACGGTTAGCTGATCGCACTCCTGTCGGAATGTTGTACCATGATCCGCCGCGCGCCACACGATTATCGCATGAGTCACTAATGTATTCATCGCCATTGCTGGGGGCATCGTCGTAACCTTTTTTCCAGCAGTCTTCAACCCATTCCCAAACATTGCCGTGCATGTCATACAAGCCAAAAGGATTTACTTTATAAGTGCCTACCGGAGCTGTTTTGGCAACACCATCATTACACTCAACATGTCTCCAGCCATAGCGATTTTCTTTTTGCCCTACTTCATCATATAAATTGGCATACAAACATAATTCATTTTGTGTGTTGCCGAAGTGATAGTCTGTTGTACTTCTGGCTCGCGCCGCGTATTCCCATTTTGCTTCTGTCGCTAATCGATAGTTGCTGCCAGTCTCTTTATTTAGCCATTCGATATACGCCTTCGCATCATTCCAGCTTACGCAAGTTACAGGATGTTGATCAGTTTGAGTGAAGCCCGGTTCGTACCAGTTCACGCCTTCTTTCCAGCCAAAGTCAACGCCGCCGCCATCAGCAAAGCATCCTTTAAAAAAGGTATTCTTTTCAGCGTCAGTCATATATCCGGTGGCATCAATAAATTTTTTAAACTGGCCTCTGGTTACTTCATGTTTCGCCATTTCAAAAGAGTCGACCGTAACTAAATGTTGCGGTTTTTCATCATTCCTGCCAGCTAATGTTCCCATCAAATAGGTGCCACCAGGAATCAAAATCATTTCTCCGGCAAGTTCGTTCTGTTCTGATTTAATATTTTCGGGTCGTTTATCTTGTTGAAGAATTTGTTCGAGATGTTTCTCTGCGTCAGATACGGCGATAGCATCCGGGTTAATTTTGCGTATCTCTTTCAGGTATTTTCTGGCCCCTTCATAATCTTTATTGTTGAGTGCCTCCTGTAAAGATTGGGTATGTCTTTTAAGGATATTGGAAAGAATCCGGGCAGCGCCCAAGTGGTCCGGGTCTTGTTGCAGGATTTCCCTTACCATCTCAAGGGCATTATCACCATCGGGCTCAGTTAAATACCCTGCCTCCATAAACTGTTGAGCAGCACTTAGCAGACGTATGATGTCTGCGGTCATCAGGTCTTCACTATTTTGATCAATACCCTCGTTTACGGCGAAAGTATTTGTGATCGGAAGTACGATTAAGGTAATTGTCAGAATTAATGCAGTCGAAAAGATTTTCTCATAAGTTCTTTTCAATTTTATTGAAGGTGAAATTTGACTCAGTAGGTTCATCATAACTTATTCTTTTTATTGGTTATTTGTTATTATTTTTTCTTACAATATGTATATTTATGTATAAAAAGCGTCATTTGCCCATTAATCATCCATGATTGAAATGCTTAAGAATGATGTGTGTATCAGAACGACCAAGATAGTATAGACTCAGAAAATGTCTGTAAGTTTAATCTACTCTTTATTTTAAAAGTTCTGCAACGCAAAACACACCCACCATTATGCTTTAAATACAGGTGTGTACACTAATGTAATTAAATAAACAGACTGACATTTTTCGATAGCTTAACAAAAGCGTCATGATCAAGCACTATTATGGGATAACCCTATAGTCACTCGATCCTTACAGGTCAGCGTTGACAGAAACAGCAATAAAACGTTGAGCGCTGCCCAAGGCGGATCATTTTTATTGGTGTTTTACAGTTATTACAAGCCTCGCCTTTTCTGTCGTAAACTTGTAGTTCGTTTCTGAAATAACCAGGATTACCCTCGCCATTAATGAAATCGCGTAAGGTAGTCCCTCCTTTTTCTATAGCACTATTCAAAACCCGTTTTATGGCAACAACCAGTTTTTCATAACGTACTTTTGATACCTTCCCCGCTTTTTGTGACGGATTGATACCCGCCATAAAAAGCGCTTCGTTTGCGTAGATATTGCCCACGCCAACGACAATGCGGCTATCCATTATGAATGTTTTTATGGCTTGTGTTCGTTTTCTTGATCGAGCATATAGATAAGTTGAGTCAAACCCTTCACTTAGGGGTTCAGGCCCGAGGTGACGGATCAATTTATGATCCAGAGGGTCATCGGTAGTCCAGAGTATCGAGCCGAATTTTCGGGGGTCACGAAAACGCAATGAACATCCTGATTCAAATACGATATCAACATGATCGTGTTTCTCGGGTGTTTGTTTTTCTCGCAGTACTCTTAAACTGCCGGACATCCCCAGGTGCAATAACATGCAGCCATTATCAGTATAAAAGAGTAAATACTTTGCGCGCCGCTCAAGTTTTTTTATGATTTTGCTTTTTAGAGATCGTTTTAGGGATAGTGGGATTGGCCATCGTAACTGTCGTTCTCGAATAATGATCTCTTTAATGATTTGACCAACAACATAAGGCGCGATACCTTTTCGTGTTGTTTCTACCTCGGGAAGTTCCGGCATAATTTATATTGTATTGATCTAGCGCAAACGGAGAGTCATAGTGTGTTGATAGAGTACCATCAGAATGAATTCCACAATAACTAAAAATAAACTTCCCGAATATCATTTATGTTCATTAGATGATTTATTTAAGCAACTGCTTACAACACAAAGTGGTCTGACATCAGACAGCGTAACTCAAAGATTAGAAAAATTTGGAACTAACGAATTACGCGTTAAACAAGAAGTTCCGGAAATAGTAAAGTTTTTAAAACAATTCAAAAATTTCTTTGCCTTATTACTTATTGCCGGAAGTGCACTGGCATTTTTCGCTGAGCAACTGGATCCGGGTGTAGGTAATCTTTATATCGCTATTGCTTTATTTGGTGTGACTGTCTTAAACGCAGTTTTTACATATATTCAGGAACATCAAAGCGAAAAGATAATGGAAAGTTTCCGCGATTTGATGCCAAGCATGGTTCGTGTTTTTCGTGATGGTGATGAAGTTGAAATTGATGCTAGCTTGATAGTACCTGGAGATATTATACATTTAAGCGAAGGCGATCGTGTTCCAGCTGACGGTCGTTTACTAAAAGATAATTTATTTCGTGTTGACCTCAGTAGTTTGACCGGAGAAAGTGAAGCTATTCTTCTGGATAGTAATCACCAGCATGAAAACCCGCTTGAGAGCCATAATATGGTGTTTTCCGGTTCTTTGGTAGAGAGTGGTGATGGTCTAGTGGTTGTTTGTGCAACGGGTATGGAAACCCAGATTGGCAAGATTGTACTCTTGACCAAGGAGACCACGGAAGTTGCAACTCCGATTGGTAAAGAACTTAAATATTTTATTCGTATAATCAGCGCTATCGCAATTGTGCTCGGTGTTTTATTTTTTATTGTTAGTTTTGCTATAGGCAAAGGCATGATCAGCAGTTTGATTTTTGCTATAGGCATTATTGTTGCCAATGTGCCTGAAGGATTGCTGCCTACTGTGACATTAGCATTAGCCATGGCCAGTAAACGCATGGCACGTAAGAACGCACTAATAAAGAATCTGGAAAGTGTAGAAACGCTGGGTAGTTCAACAGTTATTTGTACTGATAAGACCGGCACTTTGACGCAAAACAAAATAAGTGTTCAAACCGTCAGTTTTTCAGATGCAGAATATCAAACTCAGGACATTACCCCGGGTTTACAGAATCTTGAATTGGCATGCCGGATCATGAGTTTGTGTAATAACGCGAGGTTAACAAAAGATGGTTATTTAGGTGAATCTACGGAAGGCGCTTTATTACTGTTTGCTAATAAACAGCATTCGGATGTGAATTATAATGAATACACGCGTGTGACTGAAAAGCCATTCGAGTCATCTACCCGCCATATGATTACAATTAATCATTATCCTGCTTTATCAAATAATCAGGCTTACTTAAAAGGTGCGCCAGAAGTTGTTTTGTCGATGTGTGACCGATTCATGGATGGAAATATAGAGCGTCAACTCGACGAAACCTCGCGTCAAACTTTGTTAAGTAAATTTAATAGTCTAGCCGAGCGTGGTGAACGTGGACTGGCTCTCGCTTATCGGAATACGGATGGTGAAGAAATAGTCGAAGATGCTTATATTTTCGTTGCGATGATTGGCATGCTGGATCCATTTCGACCGGAAGTGCCGGACGCGCTTTCCAAATGTCGAACAGCGGGTATACGCGTTTTTATGATGACCGGTGATTATGGTCCTACGGCAGAAACAATTGGCCGACAAATTGGCTTATATACTGGTGATGGTAAGGTGATTCATGGTGATCAACTTGCGAATGTGGATGCTGAAAGTTTAAGTAAAATACTGGATGAAAGAGAATTAATCTTTGCGCGTATCTCGCCACAACAAAAATTACAAATCGTCAGAGCATTACAAGCTAAAAAAGAGATCGTCACAGTGACAGGCGATGGTGTTAATGATGCCCCGGCTTTGAAGAATGCTGATATGGGTGTGGCAATGGGAATCATGGGTACCGATGTGGCAAAAGAAGCAAGCGATATGGTTTTGATGGATGATAATTTTGCAACCATTGTTACTGCTATCGAAGAAGGTCGAACAATTTTTGATAATATAAAGAAATTTATTGCCTACATACTAACCAGTAATATACCCGAGATTACGCCTTTCATTGCCTATGTCCTGCTGGATATTCCACTGCCAATAACAGTTGTGCTTATTCTTGCTATAGATTTAGGTACTGATCTACTGCCGGCTGTGGGTTTAGGTGCAGAACATCCTGAGACTGATGTCATGTTAAAAAAACCTCGATCTCGTGATGAACGTTTATTAACACGAAACCTGCTGTTTATGAGTTACGGAATTATCGGCATGATCCAGGCTGCCGCTGGCTTCTTTAGTTTTTTTGTCATCTTGTATAATGGTGGCTGGGAGTATGGTCAGGAACTGGCAAGTAACACATTCTTATATCAACAGGCAACTACCGCCTTTTTAGCCTCTGTTGTTATATGTCAGGTTGCAGATGTGCTGATATGTCGCACTCGTCGCCAGAGCTTATTTAATGTCGGCTTGTTGAAAAACCATTTGGTACTGCTTGGTATTGCTGCAGAACTTTTATTAGTCGCTTTGATTAGTTATGCCCCATGGTGCAATGTTCTTTTTAATACGGCACCACTTGAGTATTGGCATTTTCTGCTCAGCGTGCCTTTTGCCTTATTGATTTTCTTTGGTGATGAGATGAGAAGATTCTTTGTCAGAAGAGATAATCCTTTTGTTCTGAAATGGCTCACCTGGTAGTTTTATCTTTCAATTAATTGCAAATTACTCGAACTGCTATTTTCCATATTATTGTTTTCGTGCAACAGTAATCTTCCAGCATCATCACTACCCAAATGATATTGAATACCAAGATCTTTGCGGCCAAGAACCAGGTGAGGTTCAGTTGAAACAATTACAAATACAATGAAATTATCATTCGTGGACGTCACTATTATGTGTGATTCAGTTTCAGGCTGGGTATACATGCCTACCGATATCGCATTTACATTTTCCCAGTTAAAAATAATATTTTTTAATTGATCCGGTTTAATATCTATTAATGAATCTGTCTTCCATTGAGTATCTTGTTTCTCGATTTTATTGTCGGGGAACTCAATAACTTTTATATCAAAGCCAACTGGCAATATTTTTGTGTCGGTAAAAAATGTGGCATTGGTAGTGAGTTGTTGATACAGAAAATCGTTTGTTAAATGAATTTTTTTATCAAACAAGACATAACGACGTTGATCAATTGCATCAGTGTTGCCAAATTCAAAAATGTGTTCACCGAGTTTTAACGTAATGAATGGATCGGCAAGGTCAAATCGTGCCAAATCTACATCATCTGATTTTAATTGGCCATGTGATTCGGTTTTCAATAATTGTAACATCGCGTCGATACGTGCACTATTTGCCAGAAATTTTTGCGGCGCACTCATATACCAGACGTCGCCTTCTTTATTAAAGATAAAGTTGTTCAAACCTTTTCTTAATACTTCTATGTGTACTATTTCTTCAGGTTTGACGTTTGATAATAAAGGTAGTGGTTGTTCAGTATTATCTTCAGAAATAAAAAAACTGGCAGATAGAATTATAATAAAAACTAATAAGCCGACATTAACCCAGATACGTTTATCCACGTTATTGTTTTTTTCTGCGTAAACCAATCGTAATACTGATGACGATTAATACTGCTGGCAAGATAAATAAAAAGCCTATGCCAATAACACCTAACGCCGTTGATGAAATATTCAGCTGAGTATCTTTTGCCACTTTGGGCGGGATAGCAATAAATTCATCATCACTACTCAACCAGTTTATCAGGCGTGTGCCGAGTTCATTATTACCACTGTTAGCAAGATAAGTGTTTGACAAGAAATCACCATCACCCATAACAACAATACGTTGTTGTTTAGTGACGAGTTCATCGCCTTGTTCTGCGTCAATCTCACGTTCCAGGCTAATGCCAATTGTTAACGGTCCAAGGGTGTCACTATCTTTATTAAATTCAACCTCACCTTCCAGTTTCGCTGTCTCACTCCATGTGTGATCGCCAGTGCCTAATATAGGATTGGCATTCCATTTGTCTGATGCGAGTATTTCTATAGCGCCGGTCATCGGAAACAACGTTGTATATTCAAAACCTTCTGTAATCGGGTGAGGGGAATACAAGGTTTTGGTTACTAGTGAAATAGTAGGATCATTAATACCAATTAATTGACCGGCATAATCAATAATCGCACCCTTATAAAATCTCAAGGAAAGTAATTCTTGCAGGGCATCCAGCTTATATAATGGCCCTGGTTCATGTAGCCACAATAAATTACCACCACGATTGATATAAGAAAGGATCAGATCCAGTTCTCCTGGAAGATAGTCAATGCGTGGACTGGCAATAACCAGAATGCTTGTATTGTCAGGGATAGCCTGTGTCTCACCAAGATTGATGGGCTGTACCCGATAACCCTGATTGAATAATTGTTTTACCCACTCGCCCATATCATGATTGGCATCACCCAACGCATTGCGTTCGCCATGACCTTCAACAAATGCAACCCAGCGTTCCTGATTACGGGCCAGTCGTTGTAAGGCGTTTGTAAAAACCTGTTCTTTGTCAGATTTTACATGTTCACTTCGATCCTGATAGCGAACAATAATTTCACCATCAACACTAATACCAAGATTACGTACTTCATCCGGTACTGCATCCGGGTTAACAAAGCGCAATACTATGTCTGGTTTATGCCGTTGATATTTTGCTATGAATTTTCTAACGGCATCACGTAACAATGCATTTTCTCGCGCATATGATGTGATTTCTATCTTGTCGGGCATGCGCGCCAGTAGATCCCGACTGGTTTGAGACAGTGTGTGTCGGCCGGTTTCAGTCCAGTCATATTCTACGGAATACTTATGGCTTAGCCAGGCAAGCAAGCCGGCACTTATGCTCAAAAGACAAAGCATAATGATGCTATTTAAACGGTTTTGTAAGCGTGTCTTTTTGGTCATGAACATTTTAAATCAACCATAAGTTCGTTCAGCATCAAGTCGCCAGATACTTAAGATTATGAAAAAGACAGAGACAATAATATAAAACAATACATCCGTTGAATTGAATACACCGGTCAATAAACTGGTGTAGTGTTTGAGCAAGGACAAATAAGAGAATAATGCGGCCATCCCTTCCGATGCATTAGTGCCGGCGATGTTTATTATCCACAATAAAAACAGAACGCCAAAAGTACTAATTGCAGCAATCGCCGGTGAGCTGGTTAATGATGAAATAAATAAGCCAATGGAAGCGAACGCAGACATCAATAAAAATACACCAATCAGGCCTGAAGCGATTTGACCCAGATCCAGTTCTGTGCCGAACATTAGTGAGGCCGGCATCAGGCTAATCATGAGTAGCATCAGGCAATAAAATACAGTTATCCCCATATATTTACCAAGCACCAGTTCAGTGATGCTGATAGGCGAAGAGACTAACAGCTTGATGGTACCTAAGCGGCGTTCTTCAGTGATTAAACGCATTGTTAATAATGGCGATACCAATAACATCACCACTCCGGAAATCTGATACATGCCGGAGACAACGACATCGGTTAAACCGGAAGCAGCAGACGAGGGTTGCATGTATTGCGATAACAATAAATAGAAGAAGATGGCTATCAGGAATTGAACTACTGCGAGAATCAACCAGGCCAGGGGCGATTTAAATAAGCGTCTTAGTTCATTGGCAGCAATCAAATTTATATTATTAATCATGACCTGGTCTCATTTTCTACTAGCAGATTATGATCGCTGTGTGTCAAACGCATAAATACAGATTCAAGCGATGTGTCTCCAGGGTTGAGTTTGTACAAACCCCATTTGTCACTTACCGCTTTATTAACGATCGCATCAATTGCATTTGATTCGGGGTTAAGATTAATGCGTAGTGAATCCTCGCTGATGCTTTCTACCGAGGTGACACCTTCTATGCTGAGTAATGCTTCCAACGCGGGTGGCGTGCGTAAACTGATTTCAATGCTGTCAGGTTTGCCAGCATTGTTTTCCAATTGATCCAGAGGCTGGTCTAAAACAATGTTGCCTTGATTGATGATCAAAACGCGATCACACAAACTCTGAACTTCCGAGAGAATGTGAGTTGACAAGATCACACTGTGGTCTTCCCCAAGCTCTCGCATTAATTCTCTTATTTCACGGATCTGAATTGGGTCAAGCCCCGAAGTTGGCTCATCAAGAATGATCACCGAAGGGGAGTGAATAATGGCTTGAGCAATGCCGACACGCTGTTTATACCCCTTGGATAAGTTTTGTATTAAACGTGGGCCTGAAGTTTCGAGTCCGCAACGTTGTTTAGTGGCACTAATTGCTTCTTTGAGCATTTCCTTTTTTATGCCCCGCAATTTGGCGGCGTACGTTAAATACTCATCAATAGTCAGATCGTTATAGAGCGGTGGTTGTTCCGGTAAAAAGCCAATATGCTGTTTTGCCAGACGTGGTGTTTCATGAATGTCGTGCCCTGCAATATTAACGGAACCATGATTTGCAGCGAGCACACCACAGATAATTTGCATGGTAGTTGATTTGCCAGCGCCGTTCGGCCCTGAAAAGCCAAGGATTTCGCCGCGATGGACATTGAAGCTGACATTTTCTATGGCGCGTTGTTGACCATAAAAACGTGAAAGTTCTTGAACTGATATAAGTATTTCACTCTCCATTGCGGAGCTATTATTCTTATAACGCGATAAGTTGCAAGTACCTTGTAGATATTCGTTTGAGAGCTCCCGTACAAACGAAATACATTACGTCCATGTAAAAAAAAACCCGCGTTAAGCGGGTTTTTTTATTTATTTAATCTTGGCTTCTTTATAAATGACGTGTTTACGGACGACCGGGTCATATTTTTTTATTTCCATTTTATCCGGCATGGTGCGTTTGTTTTTGGTCGTAGTGTAAAAATGACCAGTTTCTGCTGATGAGACGAGTTTGATTTTATCGCGCATAATATTTTACCTCAGGCCGTTTTTTTACGGGCTTTAATGTCCGCAAGGACATCTTCGATGCCTTTTTTGTCAATAATGCGTAAGCCTTTTTTGCTGACGCGTAATCTTACCCAACGACTCTCGCTTTCTATCCAGAATCGTCGTGACTGCAGATTAGGCAGAAAACGGCGTTTTGTTTTGTTATTGGCATGGGATACATTATTCCCAACCATCGGGGCTTTCCCCGTTACTTCGCATACTCGTGACATGGTTATTCTCGTCGTTCACAATAAAAAAGAGCGCGGATTGTACATGTATTAAGTCCCGGATCCAAGCCTTTGCGTAATTGCTTATTAGTATATTAGTTTATAATAATCCACGTTCCGCGAATGAGGTGGCAGCGCTATTGCCAATTATCAGGTGATCCAGTACCCGAACATCAACCAATTTTAGTGCTTTTCTCAATTCCTGAGTCAAATTAATGTCCGATTGACTAGGCTCTGCAATGCCAGAAGGGTGATTATGAGAGAAAATTACCGCCGCAGCATTGTATTTCAAGGCGGCACGGACTACCTCTCGGGCATGAACCTGAGCGCTATCTATGGTCCCTCGAAATAGTTCGTCAAAACTGATCAATCGATGACGATTATCAAGATATAGGCAGGCAAAAACCTCATAAGGGTAGGCGCGAAGCTTCAATGTCAGAAAATCACGGGTTTGTTCCGGGCTGGTAAAGGCATCACCTGCCTCTAATTCTGACTGTAAATATCGGCGCCCAAGCTCTATGGCGGCTTTAACCTGTACGTATTTGACTGTGCCCAGACCTTTAGTCATGCAAAATTCCTGTTGGCTGGCATCAATCAATTGGCGCAAGCCCTGAAATTTGTCTAATAATTCTCTGGCCAGATCCAGAGCGGATAGCCCTTCACGACCAGTACGGAGAAAAATGGCCAGTATTTCAGCATCTGACAGGGCGGCAGGCCCTTTTGTTAGCAGTTTTTCTCTTGGTCTTTCGTTGATTGGCCAGCTTGAAATCGGCATCGTAACACTCCTTGTTATCAATGGGACTAAATGTATGTAAGTACATGCTCATTCTGTGCGCGACTTGCAACAATAATAAGGTAAAATCACGAATATATGTACAGATTAACTGGAAAAAGAATTTTACTGGGTGTCACTGGCGGCATTGCGGCCTACAAGTCTGCGACGCTAATACGTTTGTTGCGTCAGCATGGTGCTGATGTGCGTGTCGTTATGACGCGCAATGCTTGTGAATTTATTACCCCTTTGACTTTACAAGCCCTGTCAGCACAGCCAGTTCATACCGACTTACTGGATTTAGAAACAGAGTCGGCAATGGGTCATATCGAACTGGCAAGGTGGGCGGATCTGGTTTTAGTTGCGCCTGCCAGTGCAAATTTTGTCGCCAGGCACGTTAATGGTTTTGCTGAGGATTTGCTTAGCACCTTATGCCTTGCTACCTCTGCCCCTGTCATGCTTGCGCCGGCGATGAATCAGCAAATGTGGCTTAACTCGGCCACACAAGAGAATTTTGAAAAAATAAAAGCCAGAGGTATCACTATTCTGGGTCCGGCATCGGGCGACCAGGCTTGTGGTGAAAATGGTCCTGGTCGAATGCTCGAACCGGAAGATATTGTGCCATTTGTAGCAGATTCATTTGTAACCAATGTTTTAAGCGGATCGCGATTGTTAGTTACGGCAGGTCCAACCAGAGAGGCGATTGATCCAGTGCGCTATATCAGTAATCGTAGTTCCGGTCGTATGGGTTATGCTGTAGCAATGGCTGCTATAGAAGCCGGTGCAGAGGTTTCTCTTGTGTCTGGCCCCGTTAACATTACAGCTCCGGATCGTGCGAACCTGGTTAATGTAACGACAGCTATGGAAATGTATGATGCCGTCATGCAAAAAATCCGTGATACGGATATTTTTATCTCGGCAGCCGCAGTAGCGGATTACAGTGTTGAGTCCATTGCAGCACAAAAAATAAAAAAATCCGATGATTCATTTCAGCTAATGCTGAAAAAAAACCCGGATATTCTGGCCGAAGTAGCTGCCTTGCACAGCCCACCATTCACTGTAGGTTTTGCGGCAGAGACTGAAAATCTTGCGGTCAATGCGCAGTCTAAATTGAGATCTAAAAAACTCGATATGATCGCGGCTAATCAGGTTGGCGAAGCACTTGGTTTTGATTCAGAGACAAATGCTTTAACCGTATTTTGGGGTGCTGAACAAAAACAATTGGAACGTGCTTCTAAAAACACCTTGGCGAAAACACTGATAAAATTAATTGCCGATCAATATAATGAAAAAAATTCTAATAAAACTCATTGATAAACGTTTGGGTAATGAATTTCCATTGCCGGAATATGCGACAGAAGGTTCGGCTGGACTCGATCTTTGTGCTTGCCTGGATACATCATTGGAAATAATGCCTGGTGATACTGTATTAATACCTGCCGGATTTGCTCTTCACATCGCGGATAATGCTTATGCAGCTGTATTATTACCTCGCTCAGGTTTGGGACATAAACATGGTATTGTGTTAGGTAATTTAACCGGGTTGATAGATTCAGATTATCAGGGAGAGATATTCGTCTCATGCTGGAATAGAAGTAATGCAGCATTTACCATAAACCCCGGCGATCGCATTGCGCAAATGGTGATAGTACCGGTAGTACAAGCTAAATTTGAATTTGTTGATTCCTTTACAAAGACCATACGAGGTGATGGCGGGTTTGGTCACACAGGCGTGTCACAAGACATAGGAGAAAAGATTAATGGTTGATGGTCCGGTTACTAATCGTCGATTTAGTCGACGCGTTGTCAGAAAGGCAGTGCTTATATCGGTATGCGTAATTGTGATTTTATTTGTTGTGGGCGGAGGCTGGAGATTGTTTTTAAACATATCCGCTAACAATGAAGAAGAAGCGCTTGAGGAACAGAATGCAATGGCACGAAGTGTAGCGGTCACTGTTGAAAAAAATCTGGCACAAACCAAAGCAAAATTATCTGCTTTGGCTAAAGACGTACAAACCATCGAATTGTTTGAACAGGGCGCAGATGATTCGACATTAAAAGCTGTTGCCAAAGAAAAACAAGCCGGATTTGAGCAAGCTTTGAAGTTACGCTACATAAAACCTGGCTCATATAAGTTAGATGATGGTGAGTTTCCCCCATTAAGTTATGCTTCTTCGGCGATGTTGAAAAAAGCAGAGACAACCAGTCAAATTAATACAGAAGTTCATTTATTTGGGGCTGATGACCAACATGTCGTTATGATTGAACGTGTTGTTAATAATGCTTATCAATTGATAGGACTGCTGCACCTGAGTCTGAATGTCGCATTACTTGGTGATCTAATGCAAGGACAGGAGTTGAAAGAGGGGTATGCTGAACTTGCTCAACGGACAGGCGGCAGCGCATTAACCTTGGCAAAACTAGGTAACCCAAACCAAAGACAAGGCGAAGCTGTTACTGTCAGCGTTAATGACACGCGTTGGGTTATTGCTTATTGGTCGGGAGAATCATTCCTTCCTGTGGAGGAAGAGATGGTTTCTTCCGGATTACCGATACTGTTAATTGTTCTGCTTATATTAATTGTTTGTGGCGGTTTGTATTTTGTCTATCTAAAGAGAGGGGGTTCATCCTCGTCAGATGAGGAGGATGATTTAATTACCTATGAAGGTGCAGTACGCGCTATTTCAGAAGGCGCACATGCGGGCGTTGAGCAATTAATTCCGCACCTGCCAAAAGCGGATAGAATTACGGCAAATCTTAAGCCCTTGTCACAGGGACTCTCGACTGATGATGCTACGATGATTGCAGTACCGCCGAGTGAGCCTGAACCAAAACTACAGAAAAAAACCGAAGCAAAAAATAATGATGTTGCACCGGCACCGGCACCAGAAATCGCTAGCAGTGAAATAAAGCAAACGGAGATTGCGCCCGTAATTTTTCGCGCCTATGACATTCGTGGCGTAGTTGGTGAGTCACTAACCGAAGCTGCTGTTTATGAAATTGCTAAGGCTATAGGCACGATCGCTGATGAGCGTAACCAAAGAACTATTGTTGTTGCGCGAGATGGAAGAACATCAAGTCCAGAATTAAGTGAAGCCTTGATTAAAGGGTTAAAAGAGACCGGCAGGGATGTCATAGATATAGGAATGGTGCCCACACCTGTTTTATATTTTGCTACTTATCATCTTGAGACAGGTAGTGGCGTGATGATTACCGGTAGTCATAACGCTGCGGAATATAATGGTCTTAAAATTATGTTGGATGGTAATACGCTGAGTGGTGACGACATTAAAGATATTCAAGCCCGAACAGTTTCTGGTGAATATGCTACTGGCCAGGGCGACCTGCGACATGCTGACATTTCTGCGGATTATATTCGACGAATTTCAGAAGATATTCCGGTTGCCTTGGGTTCTTCACTGAAGATAGTGGTCGATTGTGGTAACGGCGTTGCCGGTGTGTTAGCGCCACAATTACTTAATGCAATTGGGCATGATGTCATTGAGATGTATTGCGAGATTGACGGTAAGTTTCCAAATCATCATCCCGATCCAAGCCAACCTGAAAACTTAAAAGATCTGGTTGATAAGGTTAAGGCCGAAGGTGCTGACCTAGGTTTTGCTTTTGATGGCGATGGAGATCGACTGGGTGTTGTCGATGCTGAAGGCAATATTATCTATCCGGATCGACAGCTTATGTTGCTGGCTAAAGATGTGCTTTCACGCAATCCGGGCGCAAATATTATTTATGATGTTAAGTGTAGTCGTTATCTAAAGACTATTATTGAAGATAATGGTGGAAAACCGTTGATGTGGAAGACGGGTCACTCCTTTATTAAAAGTAAGATGAAAGAAATCGATGCGCCGCTTGCTGGAGAAATGAGCGGTCATATCTTTTTTAAAGAACGTTGGTATGGTTTTGATGATGCGTTGTATACCGCGGCTCGTTTTGTTGAAATATTTACTAATTCCAAACAGTCGCCAACAGAATTACTGGCAGAGTTGCCAGATGGTGTATCAACGCCTGAATTAAGATTGCCTTTAGCTGAAGATCAGCACGCAGGTTTTATGAAAGACCTTATAGACAAGATGTCTGTCCCCGGCGTGGAAATTAGTGACATGGATGGGTTACGTATTGAATACAGTGATGGTTGGGGTTTGGCTAGACCTTCAAATACATCACCCAACATTATTTTGCGATTTGAGGGAGAAAGCGAAGATGCGCTTGAACGAATTAAGTCAGAGTTTAGAGCAGCGATTCAAAGTATTGTCTCTGTTGACTTACCGTTTTGATCGCTTGAGCGTTAATAGAGTTGCTTAATTAATAATTATTGCGACTCGATTATAACCAATACATAAAATAACTATGTCAGATTCAGATAAAAAGAAATCAAGCTATATTGCTGAAGTCTTAACCGAGGCTTTACCCTATATACGACGATTTAATGGCAAAACAATCGTCATTAAATACGGCGGTAATGCGATGTCTGATGACGTACTAAAGTCAGGCTTTGCTCGTGATGTTGTCTTGATGAAACTGGTGGGTATGAATCCTGTGCTGGTGCACGGTGGCGGTCCTCAGATCGGTGCTCTTTTAGAAAAGCTGGGTAAAAAATCTGAGTTTGTTGACGGCATGCGAGTCACTGATAATGAGACTATGGACATCGTTGAGATGGTTCTGGGTGGGCTGGTTAACAAAGAGATTGTTAGCTTAATTAATCGGCATGGCGGAAATGCGGTTGGTTTGAGTGGAAAAGATGGTGAATTAATCCGGGCAAGAAAGCTGGTGTGTAAACGCAACAGCCCTGAACTCAAAGCACCTGAAATAATTGATATCGGTCATGTAGGAGAGGTTGAAAGTATTGATACCTCCGTGGTTGATTTATTGATCGGGGGAGATTTTATTCCGGTGATTGCGCCGGTTGGCGTCGATGAATCCGGACAATCTTATAATATCAATGCCGATCTGGTTGCGGGAAAAATGGCAGAGGTATTGGGCGCAGAAAAATTAATCATGCTAACCAATACTGCAGGGTTGCTTGATGCAGATGGTAATGTGCTAACAGGTTTGTCCGCAGACGAAGTTGATAGCTTGATCCATGAAGGCGTTATCCACGGCGGGATGTTGCCAAAGATACGCGCAGCATTGGATGCAGTACATGCGGGTGTCAAGGCATCACATATTATTGATGGTCGTGTTGAACATGCTGTTTTGCTGGAAATTTTGACTGATGTAGGTGTTGGCACATTAATCCATGGGCATAAAAACCTATCAGCATCATAAAGAGGATAAAATGACTACGAACCCTAAATCCAATCGACGGCAGCAAATACTGGAAGTATTGGCCAGTGAACTGGAAACTAACCCGGGTCTACGAATTACTACGGCGAGCCTGGCTGGTGCAGTTGGTGTTTCGGAAGCTGCGCTTTATAGGCATTTCGCAAGTAAGGCAAAGATGTTTGAAGCCTTGATAGATTTTGCAGAAGAATCAGTTTTTGGAATAATAAACAAGATCGTAGCTAATGAAGCAGACGTTACGGTTCGTTGCGAAAAGATCATTCAATTAATGCTGGGTTTTTCAGAGAAGAACCCCGGCATAACCCGCATTCTTATTGGGGATGCATTGCTTGGCGAAAATGAACGTTTGCACGCACGAGTAACACAGTACTTTGAGCGACTGGAAACCCAGTTTCGTCAGATTTTGCGAGAGGCAAATTTGAGTGATGGCCCAAGAGCCATTAGTAATTTGGAAGCCGTTGCCAATCAGATGTTGACTTACACCGAAGGTAAGATGTCGCAGTTTGTCCGAAGTTCTTTCACAAAAAAACCCACTGAACATTGGGATGAACAGTGGGTTGCATTGAAAGCAGGTTTGTTTAGGTAGTTATTTTATACCTTTCAGTTTTTTGAAGCGTTCTATGTCGTTTGCATGTGCCTGACGAATTTCTTCCTGTTCTGTACGCTTTGTTTCTATAAATGAGTCGTTGTTTTTGATTTGACGCTTTAAAGACTCGATATCTTTAAGCAAGGCTTCTGGTGGTGCTTTGCCGGCTCTTTCTGCATCAGCCGCAGTTTGAATACGTTTATCAAGATCCAGTTGAATTTTTTCGTTTCGAGCATGAGTCAGCTTTATCGATGCCTCCAAAGCGGTAACACGTTCATCTCGCGCTCTTTCAATATCGCCAACATTGCTGAAAGTAGCTAACAGGATGCCGTCTTCTTTTTTCTGTTCTGCTTCAAGCTTTTCCTGCAAAGCCATTTCTTCTTCAATACGTCTTTCTTCAGCTAATTCTTCGTCTGTTTTGGCTCGTTCGTTTGTTTCCCTGGCAAGTCCTCCTTTGCCAATCTCCTGATATTCCTGTTGTGCATATTCTGGTGGGATCTTGTTGCCACATTCTTTGAAACCTTCTTTATTTGTCCAGCATTTCATTCTGGCATCAGCGGTTCCGGAGAGAGTCAATCCACTTAGCGCAAACATAAAGATAAAGGTGCTAAATAATTGTTTCCTCATAATTCCTCCTGGCATATTAAAATATTTTCTTGATACGTGAGTATAGTACGCATCTTGATTCAGATCAGCTCGCTATATGATAACTATGCAGAGCCATACTGCTGTTTATATACATTTATCGCATCAAGATGTTGCCGCATTTCTGCATGTTCAGCCAGATAAGTAATGATATTTTCCAGGCTGACAATATTTATGACTTTAATATTGTGTAATTGTTCCACTTCCTGAATGGCCGATAATGGACCTTCTCCGCGTTCCTGTCGATCAACGGCCACAACGGCAGCAACAGTGTTACCGCCTTTGGTTTTAATTATGTCTATTGACTCGCGAATTGATGTGCCAGCAGAGATAACATCATCAATAATCAGCACACGCCCATTAATTTCCGCCCCGAAAGTAATGCCACCTTCGCCATGGTCTTTTATTTCCTTGCGATTGAAACAAAAAGGGTAGCTTGTTTGGTGCTGTTCTTGAAAAGCGATTGCCATTGTTGATGCCAATGGTATGCCTTTATAGGCTGGGCCATAGATCATATCGAAATCAACACCTGTATTAATAACAGCGGAAGCATAATATTTTCCCAGTTCAGAGAGGCTTTTCCCGTCATTAAATAAGCCACTATTAAAAAAATACGGGCTGATTCGGCCGGATTTTAGTTTGAATTCACCAAACCGTAAGACCTGTTTTTCAATAGCAAACTCTATGAAATCTTTTTGATATTGTTCCATTCGTATTCCTGTAATGATGGCTGTTATTTATCAAGCGGCTTTGCAGTCACTCTCTCGCTTCGTGCGATCGCGACACTTGAACGTCCGTGTACTTCGTCCTGCGTCGCTCTACCGACTACATCCATGTAGTCGTATAATACAGTGCAAAATAAACAGGGGGTAGTTTCAATGAGAGTAATTTCCGTCAATGTTAACGGAATTAGAGCTGCGCATCGCAAGGGCTTTTTCAACTGGTTGCCAAAACAAAATGCAGATGTGATTTGTATACAGGAAACCAAGGCGCAGATAGATCAGCTCTCTGAAGAAATTTTACAGCCAGAAGGCTATTTTGCTTATTTTAATGACGCTGTTAAGAAAGGATATAGTGGCGTCGCTGTTTATAGTAGAAGGAAGCCAGATAAGATAATAGATAAACTTGGTTGGTCGGACGCTGATAATGAAGGTCGTTATTTACAAGCCGACTTTGGAAAACTAAGTGTTGTTTCTTTATATCTGCCATCAGGTTCGTCTGGTGAGGAACGACAAGCGATTAAATTTGATTTTCTGGATAAATTCATGCCACTGCTAAAAAAGATGCGGCGTCAAAAACGCGAATATATTATTTGTGGTGACTGGAATATTGCACATAAAGAAATCGATCTTAAAAACTGGAAAGGGAATAAAAAGAACTCCGGTTTTTTACCCGAAGAACGGGCATGGATGGATGATCTATTTGGTTCTGTAGGCATGGTTGACTCCTTTCGAGAGGTTAATCAGGAGGCTGATCAATATACCTGGTGGTCTAATCGCGGTCAGGCCTGGGCAAAGAACGTGGGTTGGCGCATTGATTATCAAGTGGTGACACCGGGTTTAAAAGACAAGATTAAGTCTGTATCGATATATAAAGATGAACGTTTTTCAGATCATGCGCCGTTGATTACGGATTATGATCTGGACATTCAGTGAATATATTTACTCCAGACTCAATATATAATCCCATTCTTTTTTAGTTATCGGCATAACTGATAAACGATTACCGCGTTGTAATAGTTTCATATTCTCTAACGATTTCTGTTCTTTTAGCTCAGTTAAAGAGATCGTGCGTTTTAGCTTGCGCTTGTATTTAACATCAACAAGTATCCAACGTGGTTTATCCGGGTCGCTTTTTGGGTCGTAGTGATTGTCATTGGGATCAAAGGCAGTAGGGTCGGGATAGCCTTCTTTATGGATGGTCATGATACCCACGATTCCAGGGATCTCACAGTTTGAATGATAGAAAAAAACCAGGTCACCTTTTTTCATGTCGTCGCGCATCATGTTACGTGCCTGATAGTTACGTACGCCATCCCACGGTTCTATTTTGTTTGGATTGTTTTTTAGATCATCAATACTAAATTCGGATGGCTCGGATTTCATTAACCAGTAATTCATATTTTTTCTCTATGACACATTATTAATTTAAATGACGCGAGTGTTTGTGCAGAACTCACGCTGTTGATGAAGGGCAAAGAAAAAAGGGGGTATCAACCAAGATGTCGTCTCAGTCATTGAACTTGAACCAGTAGTTCAAGTGGGCATCTTAGGTAGTGTTTCAGGCTTTCCACGTGGATGGACATGCACAACAACACTGCTTTCAGACTCCCTGTGTTATATCTTATCGGCTCAAGTTACCACGAGAATGATAACGAGCATCACAGAAGATACCCATTTCTGATTACTATCCGCCCTGTGAAACCGGATTGTCAACATTAACCATATCTAACTGCGTGTCTCTTGACAGGGCATCATTAATTTTATTCTGTAACCGTTTCAAGGTGCTGTCGATCTTGACAGTATAATCCTGATTTTCTTTTTTGTAAGCCAGCAGCTCATTCGTAATATTTAATGCAGTCATTACGGCTATACGTTCTGAGCCAATAACGCCGCCACTGCGCTTCATGTCCGCCATTTGCTTATTTAGATAATCTACCGCGCCGCGTAATGATTCCTTTTCTTCTTCTTCGCAAGCAATCAGATATTCTTTATCAAGTATGGTTACTTTGATGGGTGAGCTATCTTTACTCATGCGCGTGTTTCCATTGAGCGTAAACGAGAAATCATAGATTCAATTCGAGTTCTGGCCTGTTCTGTTTTTTCAATTAATATAGCCCGCTCATTAACCAGACTCTCTTGCTGATTGCGCAGTGCTGAATTTTCCGACTTTAACTGGCTTACCGTATTAATTAATTCATCAACCCGTGATTCGAGTGAGCCTAGGTCTGTATTTTCGTTATCGTCATTAGCCATGATAGTTTCCTGATACCCGTTCTTGAGTGAACCAATTTTATTGTTGATTTATCATAATAGCCTCAATATAGAATGCTTGAATTAGCGGGTCAACTGGTGATCACAAATAGAAGAAGTGAAGTGCCTGTTCCTGTTATTATTGTTGAGTAAAAAACATTCATTAATTTTGGGAAATTACCAGGAAAATGACCATCAAAGTAGATTATGACGATATTAATGCTGAATTAATGGCTTTACATGCAGGTGTGTTGGCTTCTGAGTGCCACGGCTTCATGTGTGGCTATTTTTGTGCCAGTAATACTATTACAGCCGAAGTATGGCAGGATTTTTTATTAGTTGGCATTGATGAGTCTGTTGATCTGAGCGATTGTTTTGAAATTCTTTCACAATTGGCAAATCAGGTTCATGAAGAACTTCTGGCAGATGAATTTTCTTTTTCTCCGTTGCTACCGGATGACAATTCTGCCATTAGTGAGCGTTCAAGTGCGCTTGCTGAATGGAGTGCCGGCTTTATTAGCGGTCTGGGAATAGGAGGTCTTGGCGATAAACCGAAATTAATCGATGAATGTGATATGTTTATTAAAGATCTTGTCTCCATCTCCCGGATGGAAACAGCTCCCGAAGAGGGTGAAGATATTGAAGGTGCATTATTTGAAATTGTGGAATACATACGGGTTGGCGTCATTATGCTGCATCAGGAGTGGCATCATCCCGCTGATGGCAATGAAAGACCAGAGGTTCTCCATTGATGGATAAAAAAGAGTGTCAGCGTCGTCGAAAAAGACTGATGGATATGATCGGATCCGACAGTATCGCAATCATTCCGACAGCATCAGTTTATATACGTAATCGAGATGTTGAGTTTCCTTTTCGACCCGATAGCGATTTTTTCTATTTAACAGGGTATCCGGAACCTGAAGCAGTTGCAGTATTGATCCCGGATCGTGAAGACGGTGAATTTATTTTGTTTTGCCGTGAAAATGATGAAGAAATGGAAACCTGGCACGGTCGGCGTGCTGGTCTCGAAGGAGCGTTAGATATTTATAGTGCCGATGATGCTTTTCCGATTGAGGATATGGATGACATCCTGCCTGGTTTGATCGAAGGGCATGAGCGTGTTTTTTATAACATGGGCAGTGATCAGAATTTTGACCAACGAGTTATGTCCTGGGTCAAACAGATTAGAAGCAAGGCCAGAACGGGTGTAGTTGCGCCTGATGAATTCATTTCGCTTAATCACTTTCTGCATGACATGCGCCTTTATAAAAGTAGACATGAAATCAAGTTAATGCGTCAGGCTGCGAAGATCTCAGCGGGCGCTCATCAACGCGCAATGCAAAACTGTAAACCGGGTATGCACGAATACCAGATTGAAGCAGAGTTGATACACGAATTTATACGCAATGGCGCGCGTACAGCAGCCTATCCCTCGATTGTTGGATCAGGAGCGAATGGATGTATTCTTCATTACACCGAGAATCAGGACCAGATTAGTGAAGGCGATTTACTGTTAATTGATGCAGGAGCTGAGTATCAAGGCTACGCCAGTGATATTACCCGGACCTTTCCTGTTAGTGGCCAGTTTTCTACGGCACAGCGTCAGGTGTATGATCTGGTTTTGGCCGCACAGCTTGCTGCAATTGAAGAGATTAAGCCGGGAAACCACTGGAATGATCCGCATGATACGGCTGTCAGGGTTTTAACTGAAGGAATGGTGGAATTAGGGATTTTGAAAGGTGATCCAGAAGAACTTATAAAGGAACATGACTATTCAAAATATTACATGCATCGAACCGGTCACTGGATTGGTATGGATGTTCATGATGTGGGTGATTATAAACTTGATGGTGAATGGCGCATGCTTGAACCTGGGATGGTGATGACCGTAGAGCCTGGACTCTATTTACCAGCAGGAATGCGCGGACTTCCTAAAAAATGGTGGAACATTGGGATCAGAATTGAAGATGATGTTTTGGTCACCAAAGATGGTTATGAAGTTTTGAGTAAAGACGCTCCCAAGCAGGCTGACGAAATAGAGGAACTAATGGCCAATGTCGCGTGATTACGATGTTGTTATTATTGGCGCAGGCATGGTGGGCGCTAGTTTGGCTTGTGCTTTGGCGCCATCGGGCTTGCGCATTGCTATCATAGAAGCGGTTACTTTAAAGGATGATTACCAACCGAGTTATGACGATAGGGGACTTACCCTATCTCCTTCTTCGCGGCGGATCCTGGAACATGTCGGCGTATGGCAAAATGTCTTGCCAGCTGTAAATCCAATTAAAAAAATACATATCTCTGAACAAGGTCGATTTGGTTTTACTCACTTGGATGCCTCCCAGACGAATATAAATGAATTAGGCTACGTAGTTGTTGCGCGATCCCTTGGACAAGCCATGCATAAAAAAATGTCATCGTTTGAAAATATAACGCTCATTTGTCCCGCAGAATTAAAGTCCTTTAAACAAAACGAGAGAGGGATGTCGGTTGAGATATCTCACTTAGATCGTAGTGAGTCAATCATCACCGGGCTCTTAGTCGGCGCTGATGGCAGTCAATCTTTGGTAAGACGTTTAGCGGCTATCAATATAAAAGAACATGATTTTAAGCAAACGGCCATTGTTGCCAATGTAACTACACAAAAACCAAACCAGGCAACGGCGTATGAACGATTTACTCATCATGGACCGGTAGCACTTTTACCTATAGAGAAGAATCGATCAGTGCTGGTGTTTACCGTAGCTACTGAAAATGCAGATCGATATATGTCGATGGCTGATGCACAATTTATTGAAGTTATTGAAACAGAGTTTGGACGTCGCCTTGGTAAACTCGAGAAAATTGGCCAACGACGTTCTTACCCGATAATGTTTATTGAAGCCGTTGAACAATATCAGCAGCAACTAATTTTATTAGGTAACGCGGCACACTCAATACACCCTAATTCAGCACAGGGCTTTAATCTTGGGCTGCGTGATGTTGCTGGTCTAGCGGAGTGTGTCTTTGCGGCGATTGAAAAAGGACTCGATGTTGACGATATCAGTATATTAGAGGATTACATTAATTTGAGGCTTTCAGATCAACAACGTGTGATGCGATTTACAAATTGCTTGGCGAGTAGTTTTTATAATAAAAATCCATTACTTATCCCCGCAAGAAACCTAGCTATGTTGATGATTGATACTATACCGATCGTTAAGGAAACATTTATTCAGCAAGCAATGGGTATTGCGGGTTTACAACCACAAGTTGTAAGAGAACAGCAAGCATGACAGCGGTTGACGACAAGTTTGATGCAGACGTTATCGTTGTTGGTGGTGGCATTATTGGCGGTACTTTTGCCTGTTTATTAGGTCAAGCAGGACTCAAGGTTATATTGCTAGATGCTGGAGTCAGGCAAGTAAATTCACTTAAGAAAGTCGACGCACGTGTCTTTGCGATTACGCTGGCTTCTGAACAGATACTTAAAAAAGCTGGGGCATGGCAACGTTTACAAAAAGAGGACATTGCCTATTTTCGAAAGATGCATGTTTGGGACGAGGATGGGCTAGGCGCGATTAATTTTGATAGCGCCTCAATTTGTCAGTCTACAATGGGCTATATCATTTCACATCAAGCTATTGTTGATGCCTTACAAGAAAAATTACTCGAATTTGATAACGTGCGTTGTCTATGGTCTGTCTCTCCTGCCTATATAAAAGAAGAGACGGATACAATTGTTCTGGGTACAGAAGATGGCCTGCAGTTTAATTCGAGGCTTATTGTCGCAGCCGATGGACATAATTCAAAACTAAGAAGCCTGGCCAATATTCATTATCAAAAGCATGATTACAAACAATCTGCATTAGGTTGTATTGTTACTACAGAATTTGCACATGGTGAGATCGCGCGGCAAAGATTTTTAAAGCGTGGTCCCTTGGCATTCTTGCCGATGCGTGATTCACATCAGTCTGCCATCGTTTGGTCTAGCAGTCCTGACCATATCCAGCGCCTTAGGGAATTTGATAAATCAGCATTTCATTTTGAATTGGCGGAAGCCTTTGCTCATGAGTTAGGTGAGATTAAGGCTAGTACCGAGCGCACTGTGTTCCCATTGAGTCGTGCACAGGCAGACACCTATACCAAATCAAGAATCGCATTAATTGGTGATAGTGCCCATACAGTACATCCATTGGCAGGTTTAGGTGCTAATCTTGGTTTGCTTGACGCAGCCAGTTTATCCGAAATTATTATTGATACTTGTCGGCGAGGAAGAGACCCTGGCCGGTTACAGGTATTGCGTCGTTATGAGCGTAAACGTAAGGGCGAAAATAAAAGCATGATGTATTTGCTTGATGGTCTAAAACATCTCTTTGAAAACCAGTTTCAATCTGTACAATGGCTGCGCAACTTTGGTTTGGATACGGTCGATAGTCTGCCTGTGGTTAAGCATGCTATTTTAAAACGCGCTATGGGCTTAGAGACTGATTTACCTGCCGTTGCACGTAGGCGGTATTAAAAACTTTAACCATTACCATTACATTAACAATAATTTGTATCACGCCAGGATAGTTCATGTCTGAAAACTCAAGTCCAGAACCCAGTAATTTTATTCGTAACATTATCAATGATGATTTAAAGAACGATAAGAACGAAGGTCGTGTTCATACACGTTTCCCACCAGAACCAAACGGGTATTTGCATATTGGCCATGCAAAGTCGATATGCCTGAATTTTGGCGTAGCACAGAATTATGCGGGCGGTCTTTGTAATCTTCGTTTTGATGATACCAACCCTGAGAAAGAAGATGTTGAATATACAGACTCAATTCAAAACGATGTCAAATGGCTTGGCTTTGATTGGGAAGATCGTCTTTTTTATGCTTCTGATTACTACGAGCAATTATTCGAGTATGCGAAGCAACTTATCAGTGATAACAAGGCCTATGTTTGTCATTTAAGTGCCGATGAAATTCGTGAGTATCGTGGAACTCTGACCGAGCCGGGCAAAGCTAGCCCGTATCGAGACAGAACGGTTGAAGAAAATCTCGATCTATTTGATAGGATGCGTGCAGGTGAGTTTGATGAAGGAGAATGTTTGTTACGCGCCAGGATAGATATGGCTTCTCCTAATATGAATATGCGTGATCCGGCTATCTACAGGATCAGAAAAGTGGCGCATCATCGAACGGGTAACGATTGGTGTATCTATCCGATGTACGATTACACGCATTGTATTTCTGATGCGCTGGAAGGGATTACGCATTCATTGTGTACGCTTGAATTTGAAGATCACCGTCCTTTGTACGATTGGTTTCTTGAACAGTTATCAGTGCCGTGTCATCCACAACAGATCGAGTTTGCGCGGCTTAATTTAAATTATACTGTAACCAGTAAGCGTAAATTAAATGAATTGGTTACAAATAAACATGTTTCCGGTTGGGATGATCCACGCATGCCGACTATTGTTGGCATGCGTCGGCGTGGTTATACACCTGAAGCAATCCGTGATTTTTGTAGCCGTATAGGTGTTACTAAAACAGATACTATTATTGATGTCGGTGTATTGGAAAATTGTCTGCGCGAAGATCTTGATAAGCGTACACGTCGTGTACTAGCTGTATTAGATCCTCTCAAGGTTGTGATTGAAAATTACCCGGAAGATAGTGTTGAATATCTTGATGCGCCGTATCATCCGAATAATTCAGATATGGGTCAGCGCCAATTACCTTTTACAAAAGAGATATACATAGAGCAAAGTGACTTTATGGAAGACCCCCCGAAAAAATTTTTTCGTTTAGGTCCGGGCCGTGAAGTGCGTTTACGTTATGCTTATTTCATTACTTGTAATGCAGTCATTAAGGA
>JAURNW010000002.1 GCA_030829985.1 Gammaproteobacteria bacterium
CGTGCATTGATTAAACAAAATACCTTGGCACTACGTAAACAGATGCATTACGATAAACAACACATTAACTAACCCGATGAACCGATCTGTCTCTTAGTTTATGCCGCTCTTTGTCCAAAAGGTTTTGACGACGTACAGAAACACTGGTCAAGCAATTGCTATTGACTACACCCAAGGAATAGATCACGACGACCTTAAGGTTTCGATGCCAAATAGTGAAATATTTAAAGGCAAGGCAGTCATGGTCGGTAATAGTACCAGCACTATTAATAGTTTTGATTCAACCGGAACCAGTGCCTTCTCTGTCGTTGAAAATTATACTGGTGATGTACAGGCCGTGTTATTTGGCAGTAAAGGAAATACGATGCGATGCAAACTGCAATATGCAGACTCAGGAGGTTTGACTACCGCAGGCGGTATCGGTATTTGTGAATCATCCAATGGCGAAGTGATTGATGTTATCTGGTAAATGAACGGATTGATTGAAGTTTACTAAACGATATTTATGGGACAATTAAAAATTTGATAGCTCTGAAAGCGTTATAAATGGCGCGCCCGGAGAGATTCGAACTCCCGCGCCCCCCCCTAGTTCGTAGATAGGTACTCTCTAAAAACATAAAAAAGCCGCAGTATTTATTCAATCACTGCGGCTTTTTATTTTCATCATTCATCCTTGATGTCTGTTTCGTATAAGGCTACGAAGCAGCTTCTACCTGCACCAGATTATCGAAGAACGTGGGTGAATGTCCCATGTCTCCAAACTCTGCGGAACTGGTGATGTTGACTGTTCCTTTGTTGAGCTGTCTCCAGTAACCTAATGTGGTCAAACAGATACCGGCGTTCACGTCATCGGTAATCTTCGCTACACCTTCGTATGCACCCCGGTCGTTAAACACTTTTACGGTATCGCCATCGCTAATGCTGCGTGATTCGGCATCAGCCGGATTCAACATTACAAATTGCTCGCCCTGATCTTTTATCTTCATGTTGGCATAACAGGAATTCAGGAAGGCGTGGCTCTTCGGTGCAATCATGCTTAACGGGTATTTCTTTGCCATTTCCGGATTGGTTTCCGGACGTTCGTACGGTGGCAGGTAATCCGGTAATTCAGGGATATCTTCTCCCGGTTGAAAACCTTCGTACATTTGTCTGAACGGTGCGGCGACAAAGTTCTTTGCACCGACCACTTTAAACTCACATTTGCCTGAAGGTGTTGGGAAGTTACCTTCTTTATGCGGACAACGATCATCTTTCGTGCCGACGGTTAAACGGGCAAAGCCGTTCTTGCGCAGGTATTCCAGATCAATCCCGTCACACGCAGGAGAATCCCAATCAACAAAGTTTTCAAGACATTCTGAGTCTGACCATTTCAAACGGTCTTCGTCGTAGCCCATTTTTTCTGCCAGACGTCGGAAGATTTCATTGTTCGATAAGCATTCTCCGGGGGATTCAACGCTCTTGGCATTGTAGGTCAGGTATAAATGACCCCATGAAAGAATAATATCTTCCATTTCCGCGCCCATTGAAGCGGGTAATACGATATCGGCATAGGATGCTGTATCGGTAATAAAATGATCCGCAGCGACATGAAAGATGTCTTCCTGTTCCAGACCGGCAACCACTTTATCCGCTTCCGGTGATTGCGTTACCGGATTGGTATTCCATGTCATGACTGATTTAATCGGTGTCTTCAGGTTTTGTTCACCTGTTAACGCCCGACCCAGTTGCAGGATACTCACCACTTGCGTGCCTTCAGGAATTAATTCAGGTGCGCAGATAACATCAAACTTGTACGGATGTTCCCAAACCGGAAATTGCGTTACACCACCACCCACATGACGCCATGCGCCGGTTAATGCTGGAATACTGGATACTGCACGGATGGTTTGGCCACCGCCGTAATGACGTTCCAGACCTACACCCATACGAATCGCTGCGGGTTGTTCTGTTGCCAGTTCTTTAGCGAGTTTACGGATATCTGCTGCCGGTACGCCGGTGATTTCTTCTGCCCATTCCGGTGTATGTTTCTTTGAGTGTTCTTTAAGGTCATCAAAACCTACGGTGTAGTTATCAACATAATCCTGATCAACCAAACCTTGTTCGATAATGCTGTTAATGACAGCCATGGCTAATGCGCCATCGGTTGAAGGCTTCGGTGCGATATGCCAATCGGCTTGTTTTGCTGTTTTTGATTTATAGGCATCAATCACAACGACCTTTGCACCTTTTTGTTGTGCTTCTTTAACGATTGCCCAGTGATGCAGGTTGGTACTGACACTGTTACATGCCCAGATGACGATATATTTTGAATGAATATAACTTTCGACATCGACACCGGCTGTTGGACCAACGGTTAATAACCAGGCGGTACAGGAACCTTCACCGCAATAAGTACGTTCGCAAACGGTCGCACCCATTTTATTAAAGAAGGCATCACCACCGTTTAAACCATGCACTAAGCCCTGATGGCCAAGATAGCTGACTGGCAGGATTGATTGAGGGCCGAATTCTTCTATCAGGCCTTTCCATTTATCCGTGATGGTATCAATGGCTTCGTCCCAGGTGATTTGTTCAAATTGCTTGCTGCCTTTTGGACCGACACGTTTCATCGGATGCAGTAAACGATCGGGATGATAATGACGTTTTTCGTAGTCTTTTAATTTGACGCACAAACCGCCGCGGGTCATGGGGTGGTCTTTGTTGCCTCTTACACCAATTACTTTGCCGTCTTCAATATCGAAGACCATCGCGCAGGTATCAGGACAATCATGGGGACAACCACCGAATGCGGTTTCTACTTTGGGATTTGCAGCCATATTTGCTCGCCTCTTGTTGGATATGATTTAGGAATTATTTTTATTATCCGCTAAATAATACTCCTAGATTCCATTAGACACCATTAAATGGCTTAGGAAAGTCACAAATACCTGCATATTAGATTGTCATAATTTAGAGCAATACGAACTCATTTTGACAATCTCAGTGCCAATCAATAAATGACATGCCGAAGCCTGTGTCCAATTAATATTAGATGTATTGTCTAAAACGGTTATTTTCTTCCTCATTAATATAAGTAATTGAAATTACTAATAATTTATTATCTTTCAAATATAAATATGAGATATTCTCATTTAATGATACTGAACTATTAACGTTTTATTTGTTTATATTCATGAAAATTAAAATGTAGACCATTAGTTAAAGTTTTTGTTATAAAAAGAAATCTTTTCTATTTATAAATTTTTAATTTCAAATGAATTTAAATGACGTTGGATATATTCCTGATAAAAAATTAGTCACATCGCTTGATTTGATGAGCCAGTTGAATAGACCTTTATTAATCGAGGGTGAAGCTGGTGTCGGTAAAACCGCTGTTGCTATTGCATTGGCTAAATTACATGACTGCAATTTAATACGTCTACAATGCTATGAAGGATTAGATATTCAATCATCTATATACGAATGGAATTATTCAAAGCAATTGTTATGGATTAACCTTCAAAAAGAAAATAATAACCAACTTGAACTTAAAGAAATTTTTAGTGAAGAATTTTTGTTAGAGCGCCCATTATTACAGGCAATTAAGGAAGACAATCCGCCTGTATTATTAATTGATGAGGTAGACAGAGCTGATGAAGCCTTTGAAGCATATCTACTTGAATTACTGTCTGAATTTCAAATTAGTATTCCTGAGCTGGGTACAATAAAAGCTAAATCGATTCCATACGTTATCCTGACTTCGAATGGAACGCGTGAACTCAGTGATGCCCTTCGCCGTCGTTGTTTGTTCCATTACCTTGATTACCCTGAACCCGAACGTGAATTTTCAATTATCGAACAATCTATCCCTAATATTAATTCGCAAATTAATCAGCAGATTGTAAATTTCGTCCATGCTTTGCGAAAACAGGATTTAAATAAACCACCGGGCATAGCTGAAACAATCGATTGGTCTACCGCCCTCACTGGTTTATATATTAATGATTTGTTAGAAGCAAAAGAACAAGTAAGCACTACACTGAGTTGTCTTTTGAAAACCCGAGAAGATCAGCAAAAGATCAATGATGGAGAACTTCTTAAATTAATTAATATTGCTGTATGAGTGAAGTTTGTTTCAAAGAAAAGATCAGTGGTTTTGCTCATCACCTGCGTGAAAATGGGCATATTATAGGTATTAAAGAGTTAACGGATATCATCGATTCAATTGCTAATCTTGAACAACCTGATGAAAAAATAAGTCGTCATTATTTACGTACAATTTGCTGTCGTAATAAGCAGGAATGGCATCAATTTGATGATTTATTTGATAAGTTTTGGCACCCAAAAACAAAAAATCAATCGACGAATGAATCATCTACAACTGATACTTCCTCTCGTAGAAAAGCACAAGAAAGTATTAGTGGTATAGCAGGAACCTCGACCAGTCAGTGTGAATCACTCACTTCTAACGAACATAGAGGGGCAGGAAAGCAAAATACAATTGCCAAAGCAGATTTTCGTTTTTTAAATGATACGCATGCCATGCGTGAAGCTGAAGACCTGGCGGAAAAACTGGCTATTCGTCTTAAGTCTAGGACTCGTACACATAAGAAAATATGTATGAAAGGCAAAAATATGGATGTACGACATACCTTGCGTAAAAACCTTAGTAATGGAGGCATTCCAATAAAACCAGCTTATGCTGTTAAATATAAAAAACCGCCGCATCTCGTTCTTTTGCATGATGTCTCTCACTCGATGAGTTGGAACAACCCATTATTATTTCGTTTTGCTCGCGGATTGATTCATGCGTGTAGTAAAAACGAAGCTTTTGTATTTCATACAAAATTATTTTGTGTCACTGATCTTTATAGGGAAAAATCGATTAAGCAAATGCGAGACAAACTTGAATCAAAAAATCACCTTTGGTTAGGTGGTACATGCATCGCTGAATCAATTAGACAATTTAATCTAAACCATGCAAAAAAAGTCCTTAAACATGATTCTATTATCGTTATTATTAGTGATGGTTTTGATACCGATAAGCCCGAAGATCTAGCATTACAGTTAAAAAATTTAAATTCACGCTCAAAACAAATACTCTGGTTAAATCCAGCCCTGGGACGGGGGCCGATTAAATCGAATTCTCACAACATTGCAGCCGCTCAGCCTTATGTTGACCATTTCTTGCCTGCACACAGTGTTGATGCATTGCGCAACGTCATTTACAAGATAAAACTTTAAATTTTAAGATTTGTAACGAAACTTCCTCACAATAAACAAGTCAGTACCATTAAATAATAACTCTTGTTTATAAAATGCGACTTTTATTTCTACTACTGCTATTTTGCACATCATCAATTTCTTTTGCTTTTGATCATTCTCATTCTGAATATGACACACTTTTAAATGAGATCGTTATTGAAAAAGGTGCTGAGACTGCTGTTGATTATGATCGACTGAAAAGTAACCCTGCTTCCCTGAATAAATGATCATTTCTCAAGAGTATGGCACGCATCAAAACAATATCTCTTTTGATAACTCCAATACCGGACTCGGGTTATATTTCTCCAAACTAGTCGCAGAGATACATAAGAACAAGGGTCGACACGGCTACATCAATACGACCAATGAAGGCATAGACGGTGGTGGCTGTTTTGCAATTTATTTGCCTTAAATTTTGAAAGCACACGGATATCGTTAAATCATATTAGACATACGGCAATAATCAGCATCAATTTTTTGAATTAATCCCAGCTACACTATGAGCCAGTAAAAACTAACTATCTTACTGTTCTCATTGATAAAAATTAGCTATCTAAATATTGTTTTTGATCCGCTATCTCCAATCTATTCACCGACGCAGACTTCTTTTTTGAATGATTAACTAAGCTACTGAAATAAATCATATTTCATGCGTATTTCTGATTTACATACAGAGTTTTGCCCAACTTATCCACAGCTAATCCGGATCTAGATCACAGGCCATTCCACATCATCCAGTGGTTTAAGAAGTGCTTGACCACATTTTATTGTGGTGTTATACATTCGTTTACAGAACAAACATCAACAAGTTTCTAGCACCATTTGAGTGCTTGAACATATAAAAATAAAGAACTGGAGGGGTGTAAATGGAGGCAGAAGCTACTGCTAATACAGATCCGGGTAATGTCACTGGTAAATTAGACGGTGATTTAGGCGCAGACACGGCTGAAAAGAGATCAACTCAGTCGAAATCAGATCACTTAAACAGTCAACTCGGTCAATATCGAGTGATTCGTCGCAACGGTAAAGTTACTGCATTTGATATTGGTAAGATCTCTGTCGCTATGACAAAGGCCTTCATCAATGTTGAAGGAGGCACTGCGGCAGCTTCAACCCGTATCCACCAGACGGTTGAATCACTGACTGAGCAAGTCGTTAATGCCCTGACCCGACGTATGCCAGATGGTGGAACCGTCCACATCGAAGATATTCAGGATCAGGTTGAACTGTCCTTGATGCGCACCGGACAACAAAAAGTAGCCCGAGCCTATGTCATTTATCGTGAAGAACGTTCTCGTGAACGTGCGGCTGAAAAAATTGCCGCCAAGACTTCCTCTCCAGAAGCTATAGAAACGAGCCTGATAAATGTTAAACGCCCGGATGGTAGCAAAGAACCGCTGGATATTGTTCGTTTGCAAGCAATCATTGCTGAATCCTGTGAAGGTTTTTCTGAAGTTGATGAAAAAGTAATTCTAGAGGCTACTCTAAGCAACTTATTCGATGGTATTGATCAAGCTGATGTGACAAATGCATTAGTGATGAGCGCCAGAACCTTAATAGAAAAAGAACCTGACTATACCTATGTCGCGGCCTGTTTATTACTGGACAAATTACGCCAGGAAGCGCTGAGCTTTATTGAAGGCTCTATGACTCAGGCAACACACAAGGAAATGAATGAGCTTTATAGTATTTATTTCAAAAAATATATTCACCGTGGATCAGAGTTGGGTTTAATTGATCATGAATTGACCAAATATGATCTGGAACGATTAGGCGCTGCAATTCATGCTGATCGTGATCGTCAATTCACATATCTTGGTTTACAAACGCTTTATGATCGTTATTTTATTCATGCCAACGACGTGCGCTTTGAACTACCACAAGCATTTTTTATGCGTGTGGCTATGGGTCTGGCAATTAATGAACTTGATCGTGAAGGACGAGCCATAGAATTTTATGAGCTCTTGTCATCATTTGATTTCATGAGTTCAACCCCTACCCTGTTTAATTCAGGCACCTGCCGACCACAACTCTCAAGTTGTTATCTGACAACCGTGCCAGATGATCTCGACGGTATTTTTTCCGCTATTAAAGATGATGCATTACTGTCGAAATTTGCTGGTGGACTGGGCAATGACTGGACACCTGTTCGTGCCCTCGGCGCACATATCAAAGGCACTAACGGTAAGTCTCAAGGTGTCGTCCCATTTTTGAAAGTTGCTAATGATACTGCGGTAGCCGTCAATCAGGGTGGTAAACGTAAAGGTGCGATGTGTGCCTATCTTGAAACCTGGCACATGGATATTGAAGAGTTCCTTGATCTACGTAAGAACACGGGTGATGAACGTCGTCGAACACACGACATGAACACCGCAAACTGGATCCCTGATCTATTCATGAAACGTGTTGCAGAAGAAGCAAACTGGACGTTGTTTTCACCGCACGAAACACCTGATTTGCATGACCTTTATGGACATGAATTTGAAACGCGTTACGTTGAATACGAACAGCAGGCAGCGGCAGGTCTTATATCAAACTTTAAAACTGTGCCGGCAATGGAACTATGGCGCAAAATGCTATCCATGCTATTCGAAACGGGTCATCCATGGGTCACGTTTAAAGACCCTTGTAATATCCGTTCGCCACAATCACATGTAGGCGTTGTTCATTCGTCGAATCTTTGTACCGAGATTACGTTGAACACATCGGAAGATGAAATCGCTGTCTGTAATTTAGGCTCGGTAAATCTGCCACAACATGTCGATGAAAATGGTTTAAATGTTGAGAAACTTGAAAAAACCATTAAGACAGCAATGCGTATGCTCGACAACGTAATTGATTACAACTATTACAGTGTACTCAAAGCAAGACGCTCCAATCTAAGACACCGACCAGTTGGCCTGGGCATAATGGGATTTCAGGATGCCTTGTATAAACAGCGTTTGTCTTATACCTCAGACGAAGCAATTAATTTTGCTGATACGAGTATGGAAGCCGTTAGTTACTATGCAATCAAGGCATCAACTGATCTGGCAGAAGAACGAGGCGCTTACTCAAGCTTCAATGGTTCTCTCTGGAGTCAGGGGATCTTACCCATTGATTCAATGCAACGTTTAGCTGATATACGCGGTGATTACCTGCAAGCTAATTTTGATCAAAGTTTGAATTGGGATGAATTACGCGAACGTGTTATGAAAACCGGTATGCGAAATTCAAATTGTATGGCTATAGCACCGACTGCAACCATTTCAAATATTTGTGGTGTAAGCCAATCGATTGAACCGACTTATCAAAACCTGTTTGTTAAATCGAATCTCTCCGGTGAATTTACTGTGGTTAATCCTTACCTGGCGCAAGACTTGAAAGCCCGCGGTATCTGGGATGAAGTTATGGTGAATGATCTCAAATACTTTGATGGCAGCGTGCAATCAATTGATCGCATTCCTGATGACCTTAAAGAAATCTATGCCACCGCCTTTGAAGTTGATTCGCGCTGGTTAGTTGAAGCGGCTTCAAGACGACAAAAATGGATCGATCAAGGGCAGTCTTTAAATCTTTATATGGCTGAACCAAGTGGCAAGAAACTCGACAACTTATATAAGTTGGCATGGGTTCGCGGTTTAAAAACCACCTATTACTTGCGTTCACTTGGCGCGACGCATATGGAGAAAAGCACCAGTAACAGCTCGGAAAACAAGAGTAATGTTATTGAAGAACCGAAAGCCTGTTCGATTCTAGACCCGGACTGTGAAGCATGTCAGTAATCATAGATAACTTTCAAGAGGTAGCTTAATCAATGTTGGACTGGAATGACCCATTAGCCAAACCGGCACTCAAAACAAGTAACGTAGAACCCACTATTGTCGAACAGACATTAAACAGGTCTGTTGCAGATGAGAGTAAAAAACCGGAGCTTAAAGTTGCTCTCAGTAAAACTGCGCCTGTAAATCCGGATGACAAACGTGTTATTAATGGACAAACAGATATTAATCAATTAGCGCCGTTTAAATATCCATGGGCCTGGAATTTTTTCCTTAACGCCAATAAGAATCATTGGACGCCACTTGATATTAATATGGCGCAGGATGTAACCGACTATAGACATAAACTGACACTCGAAGAAAAACACGTTTATGAAAATGTGCTGTCTTACCTGACAACCTCTGACATTCTCGCTATGCGTAATATCGGTCTAGCCGTTATGGAAAAAATGTCTGCGCCTGAGTTACAAATTTATCAGGCACGTCAGGTGTATGAAGAAGCATTACATACCTGGACCTATCAACATTGCATCGAGACCATTGGTCTTGATCAGGGTGAAATCTATAATCGTTATCGTGTTGTGCCAGAGATTCATCAAAAGATCTCGGTCGCTAACCGTCGTTTAAGTTCTGTCATGCGTTCTGATATTGATTTGAGAGACCCTGATGAACTACATAACTTTGTTATTTCATACATGTTCTTTGCTGCGATTTTTGAAGGCTGCTGGTTCTATAACGGCTTCAGCCCTATCTTTGCCTTGCAACGACGAGGACTGATGAAGGGCACTGCAGAACAATTACAATACATCATGCGTGATGAAGTCATGCATGCTGCATTTGGTATCCGCGTTGTAAAACAAATCATTCAGGAAGAAAATTTGACGTTGGATAAAAAAGCAATACGTCATATGTGGGATGAAGCTTATGAAGCAGAGAAAGCTTATACCAGCTATATATTAAAAGACCCCATACTGGGTTATTCAGCAGAAACACATATTGGGCAGTTCCAATACATTGCCAATCGTCGTGCTAATCAACTGGGTCTGAGTGAAGAACCATTCCCTGGCGCAGAATCAACCCTGCCCTGGCTGGATGAACAAGCCAATATGAGAAAAGAGAAGAATTTCTTTGAAACGCGTGTAACCGAATATCAAACCGGGGGCGCATTAATTTGGGAATAAAAGTTTACCGTGACCGCCTTAGCGGGATCAGCCGAGATGGATGCTCGGCTATTGCCTGGTATCTCCAGCCTCTTCCGGATACCAGGCCTTCTTATTCAGTGAGCAATCCTTGTGTAAGTCAGGATTGTATTAATTCTTGAAGATTATGAAGTTAGTATTTGATAACCGTTTTCAAAAATCAGCATTCAACCGAATGCTGGTTCTCATTTAATAAATGATATTGTTCACTAGCAAAGACTTTTATTTCACCAGAAAAGTTGCCTAGCAAAGAACTGAAGCCCTGATCGATGTAGCCTTCATTTATCAAGGACTTTAAATCGTAATCAGAAGTTAGTTTATCAATTGTTTTTATCAAAATTAATTGTTCAGCGTTCACCTTTGTCGCAAGCCATAAAGCAATACTATCCGAGCTATAATCCCAACTGGCGGGTATTTCTGAAAAATCATTTAAGAGTACGTCAGGTAACCATAACATCGGCATTTGGGAATCTTTCGTAGACAAGAGTTCATCGATATTTTCAATAATCTTGATAGAAGGATTCAAGCCAGTTAACAAATACCCATATTGAAACATCGCTAACAACGCCAGCCGATGAGCAGTTTGATTATCAAAACAGAGTGATTGTTGGGTTTCCCTGACCTTATCTGCAAATTCACCACCACCAGGCACAATAATAACCCTGGTTTTTTGTGCTAATTTAGTAATGCTTTCCAACCACAATGTTAATTCTGCGCTTCTCATCAAACTACCACCGAGTTTTATAACGGTGACACTCAATGTCATGTCTCCTGCTTGAATAATTTCAACATCGCGGCAGCTTTATCAAAACATTCTTTGTATTCTGAATCTACTTTGGAATCCCAGACAATACCACCACCCGCATTAAAGTAGAGTTGAGCAGCATATTTAATTAAGGTTCTTATACAAATATTACTGTCCATGTTGCCATCAAATCCAACATACATTACGGAACCGCAATAGACTGAACGTCGATGCGGTTCAAGTTCTTCAATAATTTCCATCGACCTCAATTTTGGCGCACCGGTAATAGACCCACCGGGAAAACAGCCGCGCAATAAATCCAGTGCATCTTTATCGTCAGCTAATATTCCGGAAATAGTACTGACAAGGTGATGCACAGTTGCATATGTTTCCAGCGCAAATAATTTTGGGACAACAACTGAACCGGCTTCGCAGGACTTACTAATATCGTTTCGTAACAAATCGACGATCATCAAATTTTCTGCACGATCTTTCTCACTTTCCAACAAACACACAGCCAGTGCTTTATCCTCATAAGCAAATACAGAACGATGTTTTGTACCTTTAATCGGTTTTGTTTCAACCTGATTGCCTGTGACACGTAAGAAACGTTCCGGCGATGAACTGAGTACTGCAGCAAAGGGAAAATTCAAATAAGCAGCAAAAGGTGCCGGATTAACATCTCTTAATTTTAAGTACGCAGACCAACTATCACCCTCAAAATCAGCAACGAAACGTTGTGACAGATTCACCTGATAACAATCACCTTCAAGTATGTATTTTTTTATCTTATCAAATGCCAGACCGTATTGTTCTCTGGACATATTCGATTTAACGTCAGAGGTTACGCGAAATCCCTTTGCTTCCTTAGTTGTCGGCTTAGAAAAAAGCTCCAGCAATTCTGGCCAGATTGATTCCGTTTTTTTGAATCGACAAAAACTGGTCAACCAGACCCGTCGTACGTGATGATCAATAATAAGAGCCCAATCATAAATACCCACAGCCATTTCCGGCATGTCGATGTCATTAATAGCCAGTTCGGGCAAGTCTTCCAGTCGACGACCAAGATCATAAGCAAGGTAACCTATTGCCCCTCCACAGAATGGAAGCCCACTTAAATTACTATCCTGCTCACCTAAATATTGTTTTAACAACAGCAGTGGGTCTTCTGTCGAAGTGATATTGTTATCAGCATCATCTCTGATATAAGTCGCATCACCGTATGTGGCAAGCGTAATAGCAGGACGAGAAACAATAATATCGTAACGCCCCATATCAATACGTGGATAACCACTATCGAGAAACATACTCCATGGTTCATCTGCTATCAGCGCAAATAGTTCAGCAGCATTTCTATGATAGGGTAATTCTGAGACCTTCATGTTATTTTTGAAGCCTGTTTAATTGCGCAAGTGCTACCGCCGGCGCGCAGGTATTACATTTATCGGAAAGTTCCGATTCAGTATCACATAATTCACTAAATTCTATATAAGGCATATTCAAACGTTGCGCCACTTTCTTTATCAGAAAACGTCCTGTACCGGCACCGACTATTGTCGTTTTATTTCCGTCACTGTTGCTTAATACTCTTAGGATTGACCTGGTTAAAGACTGTAAATGCACTTCTTCAAAATACTCTGCCAGTTTATTCCAGTCATTATATTCGACTTTATTTGAATCCGTACCTACCATTCTTGCAAGTCGTCGAACACTACACTCAATGTTTTTAGCTTTGCCATCTGCAGTATCCATTAGATCATCTTCTTCAGTGATACATTCCAAAATCCTGTAGATATCTGCCGTAGTTGCAAAATGTTCTGCTGCCAGACTTTGCCACTCTCCACAAAAAGGCACTTTTTGAGTTAGCGCCATTAATGGTGTTCTAATAACACCGGTATAAACCAACTCATCGAAACGCAAACGGCTTTGATCATCATGGCCACGATGCATAAGCTTATTATTAGAAAACGGAATAATGTCAGTCGTAGTACTGCCCACATCTATAAATAAACCCGAGTCTATCCTTGAGGCAACATATACTGCGCTTGCATACCAATTGGCCGAAGCAATTTCTTCGAGTTTGTTTCGAGCATTATTTAAATTCAATAGCTCTCCCTGCACGGTATAGAAACTTATATCATTTCCTATTAATTCTTCACAAAGATTGATCAACGAATTCAAGCCTGCTTCCCTATTCTCAAAAACATCGACTAGCTCTGCTGTCATCGTCAATGCATGTGTATGTGTGCCGGAAGGTAATTTCTTTATCATAATAGGAATTGATTTATCCAAACATTCCAATCCTTTCCAGAGCGGCGTGGCTATTTGTTCAACAAAATGGACCTTACTATTACTATCGATACACGCCACCTTCAGATGTGCACCACCGATGTCCCAGCCTATAGAATAAGAAGCTTTCATAATCTTTATAAATTTACCCTTACTGGTTCGGCCTCGGCCAGATCAATATCTACTATTTTATTATTTAAAAATACATCCAGAATTTTTGCCGTTACGTTACAACCTAACGATTCAGAAATTCCTGCATAGGCAGTTGTAAATCTCGGATTAATATCTACCACGAATAACTTATTATCAGACAGAATCAAATCGACGCCGATATAACCTGCAAAACCAGAGATTGTTGTCACTATTTTTTGTGCTAAAGCCAGCATTTTGTCCTGATATAACAAACATTCATTAACTCCTATTGCTGTCAAAGTAACGCTGCCTTCTATAATTTCAATATATTGTTTATTACATGCCAGTAGTCGAACCTGATTGTCAAAAACAAGCAGTGACATACTTAGCGACAAGCCTTCCAGATAAGGCTGCATAATCATATTGGTATCTTTGTATTTATCTATTATTTCAGATAATTCATTCTCGCTTTTAATAAAAAAGCAATTTTCACTACCAACACCATCATCAGGTTTAACGATCCAGCCAGTTGAACTCGCAACAACAGGTTCATTTATTCGTTTTGTTTCTATGACACTAATATCTGCCTTTGCCAGTAAATTAGTCGTTAATAATTTGCTCGTACATATCTTTATAGTATCTGGCTTTGAACCAATATATATATTTCCATATTCACTAAATAACTCAGCTAGAAAATATAAAGCATTTCCTGTTTCAGGCGCAATCAACCATGCCACATCCGACATTTTTATCCATTTGGGTAACACCTCTTCGAGGGCCAGTGCTGCAACAAGATACTGTTCAGTATTATCATCAAATGAGTCAATCCGGATATCCCTGGACATTGAAACTTTTAATTCACCTGCCTGATGTAGCTCTTTTAATAAAGTTTGCAGCATAATCTTGCCTTCATTAAGAAGAGATTCAGGCAAGTCCCGACCAGATAATCCACCTCCTGTGATAAACTCAAATAAAAAATGATGCATGTTAGATTATGTTAATTATCCCTGTTCTAGATATCAGCCGTGGCTTGGTTGTTCACGCTAAAAAAGGCGAGCGCAAAGATTATAAAGCCATTTCATCAATTATATCCTCGACCCCGGATCCAATCATGGTGGTCAAAGCCTTTCTTGAATTATACCCTTTCAAGATAATTTATATTGCTGATCTCGATGCTATACAGGGACTTCAAAATCAGAGCAAATTGATTGATTCAATCGCTTTGCAATTTGGGGAATGTGAATTTTGGCTGGATGCCGGTTTGGAAACAATCATTAACCGGGAAGCTGAATTTACAGCTAAAAATATAAAACTTGTACTTGGTTCAGAAAATAAATTGTCCCGCGAATCACTCGCTATGATGTTAAACAATAATCATAATATTTTATTATCACTCGATTTTACTGAACAGGGCTTGATAGAGAACAATTATTTACTTGATGATGCATCACTATGGACACCTAAATTGATTGTAATGATGCTTCATCGTGTAGGTATAACTAAAGGGATTGATTATCACTGTTTAAACAAAGTGTTATCCATAGCTACAAGGAATGAAATCTATTCAGCCGGCGGTGTTCAAAACGGTACTGACCTGATAAAGCTGGATTCAATCGGAATCAAAGGTGTGTTACTGGCTACTTCCCTTCATAACGGTTCTATAACCAGGCAGGATCTGATGCAATTTATAGATAAGTAGTCCAGAAACGATGTAATGAATTTAGCCATTTTCGTACTTCCATGCCTCTGCGGCATAGCGTGCTCCGGAAATAAAAATGCCCCGATTATCATTACAATAACCGGGGCATTAATTTAATACTGAAACCTAATTCAGCAACAATACACTTTATCTAACGATAGATTAAGCGTGTGCTGCGAATGGATGTTCAGCTGAACCTTTCTTGCTAACTACTTCTGCAGCTTTAGGCTCACGAGCAACAGCACGCTTAACAGATAGCTTGGTTGCTTCATAGTTATAGTCCTGAATTTTCGCATCATCATCTGCTAACCAATGAATAAATACGCCTACAGAAATAAAGATATCATCCGCTTCGTCAGCAGGAATGGTGCCGTCTTCAACACAATCCATAACAGCCATAGCAACACCACGTTGTGCAGGACCAAACATTTGAACTGCTTGTTTTGAACCTTTGATGGTAACTTTGTTAAACAGAATGGTATTAGGTTTACAAGCCAGGTTAGGCGCTACAACTGCCAACAAGGTGCTGAAACCGTCTTTGTTATTGGTTAATGCATTTGCGAAAGCTGATTCAGCTGCGCTGCCACGTGGACCCATCATTAAGTCAATGTGTGCAACTTCATTGCCATCACCTACTAATGCTTCACCAATTAATACTCTATCAATGACTGCCATTTTTACATCTCCTCCAGTTAAAAAACCAAATAGTTTTCCGAATATTGACATATTACATCCATCCTATTTGTTTATATTTAAAATTAAACAGGGGTCTTTCCCCTACCAGTAAAACTGACTAAAAGACTGCTCTTTCTAGCCTGTAATTTTGTAAATTCTTATTGAGTCATATTATATACCAAGAGACTTGCTGCTGTTAAATCAGCACTGGTTCCTGGATTATAATTTTTTATCTTAAGTTCCTTGTCAAAATCCTGCAGCAATCCGATGCTTTTTTCGGGGTTTTTATTAAATTCTTTAATTATAGCCCCGCTTTTAATTTTTATTTTGTCAGCTACCTCTCGCCCGTACTTTCTTTCAACATGAGAGTCAGACATTGTCGACATAAAATTCAGATGGCATGAAACGGTTGACCATTTTACACTATTCCAACGTTTCTCAAAGTCTTTAATCGAAGTCAATCCAATGTCAAAAATCCCGGCAAAATTATTAGTATATTGCAGTGCAATAGAATCTCTTTCTTTAGCTAATTGCATCGCTGTTATCAGAGAACAAGTAGGTTTTTGGTTAACATCCTGAGAATCAACATCGCCCAATCCGCCTGGATTTGCCAGACTTATCGCTTCAAAAATTTGATCTGCGTCATTTTGTGTTGATGACCTTAAAGTGCTTTCTAGATTTAGTCGCAAATCTCCTGCGCTATTAAACTCTATTTCACCCGCCATAATGATTGGAGCGAAAAGTAATAACATTCCTAAATTCGTATTACAACCCACTGCTAGTTGAGTTGCTCGGACACTGTCCAGGACACGTTGCCCCAAACCACTCGTTTGTTTACAAAGTAATGGGACGGAAACTTCAGCGCTTTTCTGAAAATCTCGAACAGTCATGCCATGACCATCAGCATAGAGACTCACATTCCCCGGCTTAAATGCCTCTAATTCTCCCAGGAAACTGGACATTGCTGCAGTTTCCAATTGCTGCCTATGCATTGTTCAATTTATTTCTGCGCACACTTTTAAACTGTTGTTTTCAGCAATATGCATAACAAATGAATCAATCAAACATGAGGCAATGTTAAAATTAGTAACGCTTTGCAGCCCATACCATGCCGGTATGCTATTAACTTCTATGACATAAAGTTGGCCACTTTTATCCAACATGAGATCAACACCTGCATAATCAATATCAAGTACCTTACAAGCAGCTTCTGCCATGCGCGCAATATTCTCATCAGCGACTATAGGCTCACATATCGCACCTTGCGCACGATTGGTAATCCATTCCTGTCCTCGCCGTAACATCGCTGCTTTTGCTACGCCATCAACGACCAGGACACGGATATCTGTAAATTCATTGTTTTTTCTTTCCACAAACCGTTGTAAATAATAGATTCCGGCAAATTTTTCATCGTGTATTAAACCTGTACTCTTATCCACAAGATGCACACCAATACCTTGTGACCCGAACAATGGTTTTAATACAAGTTGATTTCCTTTTAATGTTTCTCTATCAAGTATGGACTGCGCATGCTCATTTGATTCACATATCCATGTTGCTGGTGTGGGGAGACCAGCCCGGCTCAACAACAGACTGGTAAGCGGCTTATCAACAGTACGTTCTATTGATCTTGGCGTGTTATAAACAGTAACACCCAGTTCATGCATTGCATGCAGGATATCAAGACGAAATATTACTTGTTCAAGACTACCGCCCGGTACACCTCTGACAAAAATGCCTAAGGGAAGCCCATTAAACCCGGGCAATGTTAGTTCCGGTCCTTCTCCATTAATTTCAACGACACAATCTGTCAAAGAAACATAATCACATTCCAGTCCATGTTCATGTAACGCAGCTATTAACTGCCGTCCATGCCAGCCGGGATCATCAGTAATTATTGCGATTTTTCGTTGTGTCTCGTACATCGGACTTTAGCTAAACGACTTATCCAGCAAATCAAGGTCTATACTTCCCGCATGAAATGTATTGCCCGTGGTTAGAGAACTGACCGCTACCCGAGCGGGACTAAATAACATCGGATCAATCTTGTAAAAATCATAACCAACATCCTTGAATATTTCGCCAAAGGGCCGACCATAATCATTAGAAGAACTGCTCGGCAACTTCTCTGCCAGATCTTTAGCATCATCGTCACTGGCTTCAACAAACAAATGAATTTGACCTGCAAATAAAATAGCGTCGTTAGTCCTGCTCATTGCCGTTAAAAAGTCTTTTGATGGCGGACATATCGGCGCACTACCTGCCCCATCAATAATATTTTCCAGAGGGAAATGTAATGCGTGTGCCTTATGGAGTGATGTTTCCAGTACCCTGCCAACGACCTGAATAGAACCCGCCAGGCTTGATGTCGGTGTTAAAATTATCGTAAGTGCAGATGCCGGGATACCGCATTTTTCAGCAATTTTATCTGCTACTTCAACGGGCGGTAATTTATCGACCTCAACAACGATGAATGCCTTGTCAGCAACATCTCGGTAAGCAAGTTCATCATACAAAGATTCACTACTACCCACAGCACGTGCCGGTCCTGAACCCAAAGCATTGAATGCGCCTTTACCTTCACCGTGATTTAAACTCCAACCCGCATATTGGCTACCCAGACAAGCTAATACAGGGTTTGTGCTATGCACATCCAGATGCCAGGACCAATGCCGAAAATTAGTTGAAGCACGTAATTTAACTGTTCCAAGCCCACCCATACAAATTTCAGCAATTAAGCGACCGGCTTCAAGGCCGCCAGCTACATTTATACCGGCATCAATAATACGACAACCATTACTAAGCTCTGATACTCCCAAACGTAATGAAGTTGCGTTCGTCACCATGTATTCAACTAATGGTTCAGTAAGTGCGTTAATACTGGGAGATGATATTTGTTTATTCACAATTCTTCCTCTTTTCTATAATTGACATTAATGACTCAAGCAGCATGCTGTTGAGCCATTAGCATCGTTTCAATATGGTTTAATTTATTCTCTAAATCAGCTTTCACTTTAACTATCGAATCTGCTTCTGCATGGATGCTACAAACAGGATATTTTGCTTTGATGACAGTAGCAAAGCATGGTTTATCTTTAACCCATGACGGCCAAACTATAGTCTCGTCAATTCGAACCTCATGTTTTGCATAAAAAATAACATACCCTTTAGCCGTATCAGCTTGTCGGTATTTGTAATCGATCTTCCTTCCCTCAAAACAGCCAATATGCAAATCAAACAAAGAGACTTGCTGTTCGTATAAATCAAATGAAGATGGCGGCCGAGGATTAATTTCAAGCACGTAAATTTCGCCCGTATCATCGACAATATAATCAATCCCACAAAGACCAAGCAATCGAGTCTGCGAAGTTATTTTGTTGACTATTTCTTCTATACGTTGTTTTTCCTTATTTTCAACAGACAGTCTACTTATAACTCCTTTATACAAAAAGGGCATTTCTGCAAATTGATCAGATTGTAATTGTTCGTTATAACCGACTATCTTTGCATGTGTCTTCATGGCAAGAAAAACTGCACTTGATGTAGTGCCAGAAATATATTTTTGATAGTAACTGTCAGGCACAGGGTCAGCCTTGACCTGAGAGGCCCATTGCACATGCGCGCCACCCGTAGCAGCAGACTGTTTTATCAACCAGTCTTTAATTGCGGTTGGTCTTGTAGATGAAATATCTGGTGTAGTTATTGATGCTTTACTTAACAAATTATACAAGCTACCCGGGTCTTTCAGAGTATCAATCGTAGATTTACTATTACTCAGAACGGGAGCAATGTCGGCGAGCTTATCAATTAATTCGGTTCTTTTTTCAAATCCGGCACCAAGCACCAGTACCATATCCGAGAGACATGAACCCAACGTACTTACTTTATCAAGTAATACTGACTCATCAAAAGCATCATCGAGAAAATCAACTTGATGCGTAGAGTTAGAAACCAATTTTGTATCTTCATCAGCAAAACAATCTATTACATGAACACGGTAAGCTGCCCGATGTGCTGAAGCAGCTAAAGACCTTCCGCAATGTGCGATGACGACATAATCAGTCATCTAGCAAACCCCTGTCCAGAGATACCCCCGGACATGGATCTGTTGCATATCACTGAAATTAAAGTTTGCTGACAATTTCCCTGGCAACATCAAATGCTCTTTCATGATCCAGATACAATGGCTTATCTGTATTTTTCATCATTTCAAACATTTTAAAATGTATTTTGTACTTCACGTCACCAATAGCCAATGCGCCAAGCCCAACTGCTTTTTGTGGTGTATTTGCTATTTCGACACCCATGTCATGTACATCAACGCCCTCTATACCGACTGGTGGCACCGCATTAACATCAGCCGCAACTAACAGGTTGGTGGCTTGCTCTAACTGTTTCTTTGATAGTGCTTGTATCCCTGCCTTGGCTGCACCGATAACAATATTTGTTTCTGGAAAATACTCCATTAACTTATCATCGGTACTGCTATCAGCTCCTAACATTTTCACGCCGAATCGGGAGTTATATTCCGAAGCATATTCAGTCGCGACCTTAGCGCCCCTGCGGCTGGTGAGGTAAACTGTAGCACCACAATTAGCTGCTAATATGCCAGCACAGACACCGACAGGACCCGTACCACCAATAATATCAATTCGTTTTCCATCAAGTGATTCGCCCGTTTTTTTCTTTAACTGGACTTCTACACAAGCCATCAGGGCTGCAGCGGTTGTTATTGCGCCACTGGGATCAGCAAACACAGAAACTTCAAAAGGAGGAACCATTGCCGTTTTGGCCCGATTAAGCATATCGATAGCCAGTCCAAATTCCCTGCCGCCAATAAATATTCCAGTTCGTTTAACACCCTTTTTGCCACGCGAAAAAATCGTGTCCTGAGTCAAGGCATAAATATCATCCAGCGTAACTTCAGAATATGGGATAACACCATCGAATTCTGCTTCATAGGCCATATTGACATCAAATGGACTAACATTTTTCGTAGGGTTGAACATATGTAGTAAATAAGGGTCTTTCATTTCTTATTATTCCTGCTTTAAGTTATAAGTTCGTTACTTTTAAATTTTCGTTTTGTACTGACAGATTAATGTCCCTTGATTCTATAAGTGCTTTTTCATTACGTGCCTTACTCATTACAAATCGCAATCTTGATTCAGATTGCCATTGTTCACGTGTTTTTTTCAATGCCTGAAAAGCTAATGTCTCGTCCGGAAAAAAAGCAAAACCCGTAGGCCCCCAGGAGCTTTGACCAACACCAGTAGCACCGGCATTTTTCAAATTATCAAGAATGGGCTTCATAAAAGGTGAAGTGTAACGACCACCTTGGGCATCCGCAAAATAATCACCAACAATGTTTTGTATTTGTGTTATTGCTTGACCAAAGCGATCACAATCTTTTTCCATGATTGCGGGTAAAACCTGCATTAAAGTTAATCGGGACAGCACTCCCGACATATTCTCATCCATTGGCGGCAACGTATTAAATGCGCGGCGTTCGGGAACACCATTAATGCCTTCAGTCTGATCATCAAATATCAGAACAATACGCCAATTTTCCGGAAACGCCATATGACTTATTACGGGCGGGACTTCGGTATTATCCCCGCGACCACCATCTACAATAAAACCGCCACGCATAAAAGTTCCGATACCAATTCCTGATCTGGCCCCTCGGTGTAATATTGCAGCAAGTCGACCGGGATTTTGCTCGGATAAATCGTATAATTTCGCAATAGCTGTCGCAACGGCTAGTGATAATTGTGTGCCAGAACCCAAACCTGAGTGCTCGGGAATAGCCGACTTGATCGACATTTTAACGCCACCACTGATACCAAAATGTGACAATATTTGCTCTGCATAATCCTCAGCGCGTTTTGACGAAAGTCCAGTAACGTTTATATCATCAGCATATTCAGTAGTAAGTACAGTTTCGACATCCGTAATGGAGAGCCCCAGACTACCAAATTTTCTTTCTAATCCACCATGTAGGTCCAGAAACCCCAGGTGTAACCTTGCTGACGCACGGACACTGATCTGCTTTGATTTGCTTTTTAATTGATTATTATTCATTTTCTTAATGGAGCATTGATTGAAACATGTAAAACACCTTATTGTACTGTATGTTACAGCTCTGAGATAGCATTCTGCATAAGATATGGATTTAATCACATATCTGTTTGTCCTTGGTATTAAGACAGGATTATAATCGGTATCGAACATCATCAGGAGAAGACAAGTGTCAGAAAAAATGATCCTCATTCCAGGCCGTTCCAGTAAACAAGGCACTTCTCTAAATCAAGGCAAACTGAAGGATGAATACAAACAAGTCACCACCACCCTTGAGATGAACAGCGACGACATGAAAAAAAGAGGGTTGATAGATGGCGATGAAGTCCGTTTAAGCAATGAAACGGGTGAAACCATTGTACGTTGTCTAGGTGTAAAACCCGAAGATCTGCCGCCAGGCATGCTGTTTATTCCTTATGGACCACCCTCAAGTCAGCTCATGGCAAGTGATACGGCTGGTTGTGGCATGCCCTTATCTAAACATATGGAAGTTGAAATTGAGAAAATTTCAACTTAACCGCATACTACCCATTCTGGCTTATGCTGAGGTGCTTCTATGAGTGAAAATATCAAGATCGTAGAGAACGCAACATGCACATTCTGTGGCTGTGTCTGTGATGACATGATCCTTCATGTCGACATGGATGAAAAACGTATTACTAAAGCAAAAAATGCTTGTGTATTGGGCCGAGCCTGGTTCGCAGAACACACTATTGAAGACACCCCGGCGGCCATGATCGATGGTAAAGCAGTCTCAATCGAAGAAGCCATTGAAGAAGCGGCGCAAACACTGTCAAATGCAAAATTCCCTATTACTTATGGTCTAAGTGACACCACCTGTGAAGCACAACGCCAGGCCGTCGCCATCAGCGATATGATTAAAGGCAATATTGATACCACGACCTCTGTTTGTCATGGACCGTCAGGTCTTGCCTTTCAAGGCGTTGGAGAGAGCACCAGCACCTTGGGTGAGGTTAAAAACCGGGCAGATCTCGTAATCTATTGGGGTGGCAACCCTGCTGAGTCTCATCCTCGACACTTTGGACGTTATGCTGTTACACCAAAAGGCATGTTCACCCCGGGCGGTAAGAAAGACAGGACTATTGTATTAGTAGATGTACGCAAGACAAAAAGCTCACCCGTTGCAGACATATTGATCAGACCTAAACCAGGTAAAGACTTTGAAGTTTTATGGGCATTGCGCGCCTTGGTTAAAGGTAAAAAATTATCGCCAGATATTGAAGCAAGAACGGGGGTTCCTTTAGAAACTCTGCAGGATCTTACTGAACGCATGAAAAATTGCCGTTTTGGAGTACTATTTTTTGGCATGGGGTTAACCATGACGCGTGGTCGTCATTTTAATTCCGGCGCCCTGCTCGCTTTGGCTACTGATTTAAACGAATTCACACATTTTGTCGCTAAACCCGTGCGCGGTCACGGCAATGTCACTGGCGCTGACAATGTCGTCTCCTGGCAGACAGGGTACCCATTTGGTGTTAATTTCAGTCGTGGTTATCCACGTTTTAATCCAGGCGAATTCACAACTGTTGACACTCTGTCCAATGCTGACGCTGACGCGGCATTGATTATTGCCAGTGACCCGGCGTCAAACTTTCCCAAGAAGGCAATTGCACATTTAAAAAGTATCCCGGCGGTAGTACTGGATACTAAATGCACTGAAACCAGTAAAGATGCTCATGTCGCATTTCGCACATCAACTTATGGCATCAACACTTCCGGGACGGTGTATAGAATGGATGATGTACCAATAACCTTAAGACCCGCATTTGAATCACCCTTTCCGGATGATTACACTATTTTGACGGGCATAAGAAAACGAGTGAATGAATTAATGCTGGCGAAACACTATGCATCAGGAGCCAGCGGTCAAGCTAAAGTGGCAGCGCCTATCTAAAAGATCGCGAAGAGACTTTAACTTTAGCAATGCATAAACTATAGTATTTTGCAGTATAAGTTTTTATTAGAAATAATTGAGACCATTTACGAGAAAATAAATAGTAATCAAAAAGAAATTCATTAGTGTTTTTTTGATTAAAGATTAGCAGTTAACTGCCGTCGTAAAATTACTCATTAAAATATAACAACAATATTTAGGGGTATGTGATGTCAGCAGCTATGCGCATCGTAAACGGCAAAGTGTACGACCCTGCCAATAATATCGATGGTGAAATAAAAGATATTTGCATCAAGGACGGCAAGATTGTCGATTCGGTTGATGATGATGCAATAGTTATCAATGCTCAAGGGATGGTTATTATGCCCGGCGGCGTAGATATCCACTGTCACATTGCAGGTCCCAAGGTAAACGCCGCCAGAAAACTTCAACCGGAAGACCATCGACATGATGTCCATCCGGGCACCCCTTTCACTCGTTCTGGAACGGGTGGCACAGTCCCATCAACTTTTGCAACCGGCTACCGCTATGCCACTTTAGGCTATACCACTGCTATGGAAGCCGCTGTTACACCGATAGGTGCAAGACATACGCTTGAAGAATTTCATGATACACCTGTAATCGACAAAGGGTTTTATGTCTTACTGGGTGAAAACATTTTTCTACAAAACCTGCTGCGTGAAAAACGCATGGAAGAATTTGATCAAGCCGTTGCCTGGTGGGTCAATGCCACTAAAGCATACACAGTAAAACTGGTCAATCCTGGCGGTGATGAACCCTGGAAAGGCAAAAAAAATTCAAATGTGTCTGATATCGATGAAAAAACCGATGAAGGACTTAGCCCGCGAGAAATTATTGAAGCCTTTATAGTCTCTGTAAACAAACAAGGGTTTCCACATCCGCCGCATATTCATTGCAATAATCTTGGCCATAGTGGCAACTATAAAACGACTCTGGAAACAATGAAAACAGCTGGCGATATGCGCGCTCATATAGCGCATATTCAGTTTCATAGTTACGGTGGTGAACTGGGTAAAAATCCAGTTTCCAAAGCAGCTGAAATAGTTGAGTACGTTGACAACCATCCTAATATCACCTGCGATGTTGGTCAGGTTATGTTTGGTAAATCGACTATCATGACTGCCGATGCACCTTTAGCTTATGTATTGAAAGGTCATACCAAGGGCAAGTGGGTCAATGCCGATACCGAATGTGAAAGTGGTTGCGGCATTGTGCCTTTCCAATACCAGGAGCATGTATATATGCATACCCTGCAGTGGGCTATTGGTCTTGAAATATTCTTACTCTCGAAAGATCCCTGGCGCGTTATCTTATCGACCGACCATCCCAACGGCGGTTCATTTATGAATTATCCTAAATTGATTAAATTATTGATGGATAAATCATTTCGTCACGAAGAAATGAAACGCGTTAATCAAAAGGCGTTGGCTAATTGTTCATTACGTGATCTGGAACGTGAATTTACGTTAAACGAAATCGCTATTATAACCCGTGCTGGACCTGCTCGTGCTCTAGGCTTGAGTAACAAAGGTCATTTAGGTAATGGTGCAGATGCCGACATTACTATTTACGATGAGATGGAAGATAAGGAGATGATGTTCAACGCACCACGTTATGTCATCAAATCTGGCCATGCCATTATTGATAACCACGAATTCAAAACTGATTTTATTGGCAAGTTATTACATATCAGTCCCGAATATGACAAGAAGATTGAAGAGGTTGTACAGCCTTTCTTTGAAAGTTATTACTCAATCGAATTTTCAAACTATGCGGTAGATGATAGCTATCTTCATGATCATGAAATCATTCAAACCGGGAATGCCAAAGCATGAAGATTAAATCTACAGAAATTGTCGATACCTTTGCAGAAGCGTTCAAGATGTTTGGCAGTCGCATTATCATTACGGCAGCAACAAAAGAATGGGCAATGGCAGCCGCACAATCCATTACCGGTTTTGCAACCTCGGTCATCGGTTGTAAATGCGAAGCCGGTATAGAGAAATTAATTGCTGCCGATGATTCCCCGGATTTAAGGCCGGGCGTCAGTATTTTATTGTTTGCCATGGATGCAGAAAGTCTTGGAAAAAGACTGATGGAACGCATAGGACAATGTGTTATGACTTGTCCAAGTACTGCTTGCTACAACGGTTTGGATGAAGGCTCACCGGTTACGGTTGGCGGTCAATTGCGTTATTTTGGGGATGGCTATCAGATCAGCAAAGTACTTGGAAAAAACAAGCTCTGGCGCATTCCTGTAATGGATGGTGAATTCCTGATTGATGATAAATTCAATGTGCAGGAATCAGTGGGTGGCGGCAACTTATTAATCCTTGGCAAAAACCAAAAAGCGACATTAAGAGCAGCCAGTGCCGCGACCAAAGCTATACGCAAGCTACCCGATGTTATCTTGCCCTTCCCTAACGGTGTTGTTCGTAGTGGCAGTAAAGTTGGTTCCCGCTACAAATCATTGATCGCGTCTACTAACCATTTATATTGCCCTACGTTGCGTGGCGCGATCGAATACTCGGAACTGGATGATGGAATCAATAGCGTACTTGAAATTGTAATCGATGGCTTATCACTGGCAGCAGTTGAAGCAGCCATGCGTGTTGGAATTACTGCAGCCGCCAAACCCGGCATAAAGAAAATATCAGCCGGTAATTATGGTGGTGGTCTGGGTCAACACCATATCCATTTACATCAACTCCTTGCCTCGAAGGATTGGAGTGGAGAAGTTTAAGCAATGGCTCTTAAATTAAATTTACATACACAACCTGATGTTCCTTTGGAAGCTGACTGTATCAGTCCGGATAAAATGCAATCGCTAAGTAAGCACGAAATTGAACAACTGATAATTTTCCATGGCAACCGTCAGGTTCCGTTAAAAGACTTTTTTGAATGTAGCGGTGAATTTGATGGAGAAATTAATATTGATGGTGACTTGTCCAGGATAAAACATATTGGTGCTGCCATGTCCTTTGGCAAGATAACAATAAGCGGCAGTGTTGGTATCCATACCGGCGCAGCGATGACTGGCGGTGAAATCATCGTTGAAGGAGATGCTTCCGATTGGTTAGGTCCCGAGATGTATGGCGGTAAAATCACTGTTAAAGGTAATGCTGGTCACATGGTCGGTAGCGGTTATCGCGGCAGCACCATTGGTATGCAGGGTGGTGAAATTATTGTGCATGGTAATGTCAAAAATGAAACCGGCCATGTCATGCGTAGAGGACTGATCGTGGTTGGCGGTAATTCCGGTGATTTTACCGGAGTAAATATGGTCGCCGGGACCATTATAGTATTAGGAGAAATGGGTATACGTACTGGCGCAGGAATGAAGCGCGGCTCTATAGTTTGCCAAACAAAATCAGAGCTATTACCCACCTTTACCCATAGTTGCGATTATCAACCTTTGTTTCTTCAACATTATTTCAAATATTTAAAATCAATTGGTCTTGCTATCAATGACTCATTGTTTAACGGCTCATTTGAACGCTGGTGCGGAGATTCAGTTGAATTAAATCGAGGAGAAATCCTGTTATATGCAGGAAAGTAAAACTCAACATCATTTTAATTACTAGAGGAAATGCCTTTAACAGGCTAGGAGGAAACGATGACAACAATCGTAACAGATAATTGTAAAGACTGCCGTTTTACAGATTGTGTAACCGTCTGCCCGGTCGCTTGCTTTCATTATGATGATGATATGCTCTACATCGATCCAGACGTTTGTATTGATTGCAGTGCATGTATACCTGAATGTCCGGTTCAGGCCATTTATGAAGGCGATGACATTCCTGAAGACAAAGAAAACTGGATCGAGATCAACGCTGAAAGAGCACCCAATCTGCCTGTTTGTGAAGAGCAAATGGATCCCCTTCCCGGTGCAGAAGAAAGAAAAGAAGCTCTCGGGTTTTAATTAAGCCATGACGAACCTGGGCACAGACCAAAACCCTTTACTAGTAGCCATTGTGGGTAGTGGCCCCAGTGGTTTTTATGCGGCTGAAGCCTTGATCAAATCTGAAGTTAAAGTAAAGGTAGATGTTCTGGAACGCTTGCCTTCTCCCTTCGGACTTGTTCGTAGTGGTGTAGCGCCTGATCATCAGAAGTTAAAACAGGCGATCAAACTGTATGAAAAAATTGCAGAATCACCTGATTTTAACCTGATTGCCAATGTGACGGTGGGCACTGATATCTCTGTTAAAGAATTACGTGACGCTTATCATGCTATTATTTTCACCTGTGGCGCTGAGTCTGATCGTAAACTAGGTGTTCCCGGGGAAGATTTAAAAGGCAGTTATACCGCAACAGAATTTGTTGGTTGGTATAATGGACACCCTGATTATCGAGACCGTGAATTTGATCTGTCTCACGATATTGCGGTAATAATCGGACAAGGGAATGTTGCCGCTGATGTCAGCAGGATTTTGTCGAAAACGATTGATGAACTAAAACATACTGATATTGCCCAGCATGCACTGGACGCATTGGCCGAAAGCAAAATTAAAGAAATACACGTTATCGGAAGACGCGGACCCGCTCAGGCTAAATTCACACCAAAAGAGTTACGTGAATTTGGCGAACTCTCGGATTGCGAACCAGTCGTCCTTGAACAGGATTTGTTGCTTAACCCGGAAAGCGAAAAAGAGTTAGAAGAAAAAAGTAATATCTCCAGCAAGAAAATCTACGATTTATTTTGCGAGTTTTCTAAACGGGAACCAGACACAGCTAAATCAAAAAAATGTTTTTTCAGTTTTCTTATGAGCCCGAAAGAACTCATAGGCGATACAACATTGGAGAGAATAATTTTTGAAAAAAATAAATTGTCAGGCGAGTCGTTTAAACAGTCCGCAAGGGGCACTGGTGAAACAATAGAACTCGAAACTGGAATTTTATTTCGTAGTATCGGTTACCGAGGGATTCCTGTAGAAGGAGTACCTTTTAATGAAAGCTGGGGAACTATCCCTAACGACAAAGGCAGGGTTACTGATTCCGAGAATAATGTGGTCGATCAACTTTATACTGCTGGTTGGATTAAGCGTGGTCCTAGTGGCATAATTGGCACAAACCGCGCCTGTAGTGTGGAAACAGTTGAATGTTTAATTCAAGATCTTGAAAAACTGAATAGCAGTACAAAAAAGTCAGGTGCGAAAGCGATTTATTCCAAGCTGGATATTAAATCTATTCGGCATATTAATTTTGAGGATTGGAAAAAAGTTGACACGAGTGAAATTGAACTTGGAGAAGTCAAAGATAAACCACGTGAAAAGTACACGAGTATTCATGAGATGTTATCGGTAATTAAATAAAACAATTATCATTTTTTGTTTGTTTCTTTCTGCCTCTTCCTCAACATATACACCTGTAGTAACGTTATGTGTTTTAAAAACACGCTATTAAAACCAATAGCTTCTATAAAAGCGAAAGTTAATTAATTGATTATAAAGGAAATATTTCTGGAAAAAGTATCAACAGCGAGCGCGTCAATAACCAGAGATGTTACTTGCCCTTTTTGTGGGATTCTATGCGACGACCTGGTAATAAAAAATCAACAGGAGTCACTAAAAATACTTGAAAATGGCTGCCACAAAGCAGTCTCATCTTTTGAATCTATTTTGGCGGTAAATGAACCCAAAATTAATGGTAAACCTGTCGCGCTTACTGACGCTATCAATGAAATGTGTGCGATCCTTAAAAAATCACATGCCCCCCTGATCGCGGGCCTTGGTAGTGACGTTGCGGGTATACGAGAAATAATGAATCTGGCAGATAAAACCGGTGCAGTGATTGACCATATGCACGGCAATGCCCTGATCCGAAACTCACTTGTTTTACAGGACCTTGGCTGGATTACAACGACGATGACAGAAATCAGAAATCGTGCTGATTTGATTATATTTGCCGGGACAGATGCAACAGGCTTCCCTCGATTTTTTGAACGGGCTATCTGGAATAAAAAGTCTATGTTCAAGTTGAAGAATGAACAACGTGAGATTGTTTATATAGGCGAAAAACTAAATACAAAATCAGGTGTAAACCCAAACGGCAAAAAACCTTCCGTGCTCACCTGCAAAACGGATCAAATCGGTGAGGTCATTTCAAGCTTGCACGCACTTGTTACTGGCGCAACACTTGATGTGAATGAAGTCGCTGGGATTAAAATCAAGACACTACAGGAACTCGGTAAGAAGATGATGGCTGCCAAATATGGCGTAATTATCTGGTCACCTGCTGATCTGGATATCCCTCATGCTGAACTGACTATTCAAAACTTTTGTGAAATTGTTAAATATTTGACCCGAACAACGCGATTTGCAGGATTTTCACTGGGTGGTAATGATGGCGCTATAACGGCAAATAATGTCTGTGCCTGGCAGAGTGGTTATCCGTTAAGAGTTAACTACAACAAAGGTTATCCTGATTACGATGCTCAGCGTTATTCAACTCAAAATGTTCTCAAAAAGAAAGAGGTCGACTCTCTACTCTGGATATCCAGTTTCAATTCGAAGGTGAACCCACCGCGAGCATCAGTACCTACAATCGTAATGGCAACGCCAGATACAAAATTAAATTTCACACCTGATGTATTCATCCCTGTAGCAACTCCTGGAGTTGATCATGCAGGTCAATTATTTCGTACTGATAGCGTTATTTCCTTACCATTAAAACAAGTAAGGCAATCGCCATATACCAGCGTTAAGTCGATCCTCAAACAAGCTATCGAAAGGATGTAAACAAGATTCTATGTACATAAAATTAACTAACGGCATCGTCTATGATCCTGTGCATGGCATCAATGGTGAACATAGGGATATCTATATCAATGATGGCCACATAACACGTAAACCGTCCAGCAATGCAAAGATAGACAAAATTTATGATCTGAAAGGCAAGGTCATAATGGCAGGTGCTATTGATATTCACACACATATTGGTGGCGGAAAGGTCAATATAGCACGCATGATGCTGCCAGAAGACCATGCTACAGACCTGGTCGAGAAGACCGAACTTACGCGTTCCGGCTGTGGTTATGCAGCACCATCAACTTTAACCGCTGGTTATCGTTATGCTGAAATGGGTTATACCGCCTGCTTTGAACCCGCCATGCTGCCAGCGAATGCTCGACAAGCTCATATGGAAATGGCTGATACACCGATGGTAGACAAAGGTGCCTATGCCATGCTCGGTAGCGACGATTTCTTCTTACGCATGCTTGCATCTAAAAAAGACCAGGCTGCTATAAGTGATTACGTTGGTTGGACAATCAATGCTACACAGGCAATGGGTATAAAGGTTGTTAATCCCGGTGGCATCAGCGCTTTTAAATTTAATCAACGCAAACTGGACCTGGATGAATTAAATCAATACTACGGCGTATCGCCACGGGATATTATTAAATCTTTGGCTAGAGCAGTAACGGAATTAGGCATACCTCATCCCTTACATCTACATGGATGCAATCTTGGCGTGCCTGGCAATCTCAACACAACGCTGGAAACAATTCGTGCGGTTGAAGGGATGCGTATGCATCTTACTCATATTCAGTTTCATAGTTACGGTACTGAAGGTGACAAAAAGTTTTCTTCGGGTGCTGCCGAAATTGCAGAAGCGGTCAATAAGAATCCGAATATATCGATTGATGTTGGGCAAATACTCTTTGGCCAAACAGTAACAGCATCGGGTGATTCAATGATGCAGTATGCAGGACATTGGCATGCCCATCCCAAAAAATGGGTCATTATGGACATTGAATGTGATGCTGGTTGCGGCGTAGTTCCTTTTAAATATCGTGATAAGAACTTTGTAAATGCTTTGCAATGGGCTATCGGACTTGAAATATTTCTATTGATAGATGACCCATGGCGTGTCTTTTTAACAACGGATCATCCGAACGGCGCCCCGTTTACAAGTTATCCGCATCTGATCCGTTTATTAATGGATAAAAGTTTTAGGAATGACATGCTATCAACTATTAATAAAGAAGCTGCTGCTGCGAGTACCCTTGGTAGTATTGATAGAGAGTACTCCTTATATGAAATAGCGATAATGACCCGGGCTGCTCCGGCTAAAAGTCTGGGTTTAAAAAATAGAGGTCATCTTGGTTCCGGGGCAGTTGCAGACATTACGGTCTATAGCAATAACAAAGATAAAGAAAAAATGTTTAGTAAACCGGATTATGTATTCAAGAATGGTGAACTCATTGTGCGTAACGGAAAAATCATTAAAGTTGTCAATGGTGCGACTCATACGTTACGACCGGAATATGATAACAGTATAGAGAAATCGCTAAAGCGTTACTTTGATGATTATCAAACGGTTAGTCTTGGTAATTTTAAAATTGATGATGATGAAATTATTGAACATGGTAATGGAAAAATCATCATCCAACCCTGTATGTAAATATTAATCATGAAAATAAATGGCGTACAGATAGACGATACATTTGCAGAAGCTTTCCCGATGAAAGCGACTCGCATCATAATTACAGCTATGACACTTAAGTGGGCATATCGGGCTGCAAATGCAATTCGTGGATTTGCATCTTCAGTCATAGCATGTGGCATTGAGGCTGATATCGAGCGGGAACTCAAACCATCAGAAACACCGGATGGTCGTCCAGGTATTTCGGTGATGATCTTTGCAATGTCTACAAAAGATCTGGAAAAACATGTTGCAACACGCGTTGGCCAATCGGTTATGACAACGGCAACCACAGCATGTTATTCAGGGCTGGAAAGCGAACAAACCGTTTCTATAGGAAAAAGCCTGCGCTTCTTTGGTGATGGTTATCAAATATCAAAAGTTGTAAATGGCAGACGTTTCTGGCGAATTCCGGTTATGCACGGTGAATTTATCTGTGAGGAGTCTACCGGCGTAACAAAGGCAATTGGCGGGGGTAACTTTCTGGTACTGGCTAAAACAGCCCGACATGGACTTGCGGCTTGTGAAAAAGCTGTCGATGAAATTCAAAAGTTACCCGGTGTAATTACCGCTTTTCCCGGAGGTGTTGTCGGTTCAGGCTCGAAGGTCGGCTCTAAATACAAATTTCTCACTGCGTCTACAAATGAGGCGTACTGCCCGACATTGAAAGGTCAGGTAAAATCAGAACTTACAGACGAGATTGGTTCAGTACTCGAAATAGTAATTGATGGCCTTGATGAAGATTCTATAAATCAGGCAATGCGGGTGGGTATTAAAGCCGCCTGCTCTTTTGGTTTAGCAAAAGGTATTTGTCGGATTAGCGCTGGGAATTATGGTGGCAATCTGGGGCCTCATTTGTTCCACCTAAGGAAGTTACTTAAATGAGCGCACTAACTTTTACTTTAAAAACTCCCCCTAAATTCACGTTGAATGTTGCTCCGCTGATTCCGGAAAATCTAGAAGGAAAAACGCTGGCAAAAATAAAAACTATCAAGCTCATATATGGTAATGAAACGGTAAAAGTGGATGCTTTATTCAGTATGAAAGGTACCGATTCTAGCCATATTTGTCTTGATAAAAGCACTGACAAACTCATTAATGTTGGGCAAAAGATGACCCGGGGTTCTATTTTCATCAAAGGTGATGTTGGCGATTTCCTTGGCCAGGGGATGAAAAATGGAAAAATTATTGTTGATGGAAACACCGGGGCATGGGCCGGAAATGCCATGTCCGGCGGCCGTATTGATATACATGGAAATGCCTTAGATTATGTTGGTGCAGGTGCTCCGGGTGATACCTTTGGCATGACGAATGGTCTGATTAATATAAAAGGTAATGCGGGTGATAGAGTCGGTGATCGTATGCGCCGTGGCATAATCATTATTCAGGGCAAATCCGGAAATTATTGTGGCAGCCGTATACATGCAGGCACAATAATTGTACTGGACAAAGTCGGCAAACTACCTGGTGAGGGGATGCGGCGAGGTACAATCATTCTGGCTAAAAAACCTGCCCATCTGTCCGCAACGTTTAAAAGTTGTGGGAATTTAAAAATGCAGTTTTTACGTCTCCTATTTACTCAGCTTGCAAATATTGATGATGAACTTGCGTTATTCAGTAAATATGGGCCTGAGGCACATCGCTTTTCAGGCGATCTGGCAAGAAATGGCAAGGGAGAGATACTTATCTTGCAACATTATAAATAAATACCATTAAGCGTATAAAATGCTGCAATTTGTCAGAATCATGGGTTTAGCTGACTTAATTGACTTTAGATAATAACTAAACCAATATTACTTATATACCCACTTGATAGAATTGAGATGATGTTCGTTTCTATCAAGCAATTGTCGATTGACATTAATTAATTTAATTGTGAGTTCGGCTCATAAGGTTATGCGTTAGTATAATTATAAAAAAAGCATGACACTTATTAACAATTATAAAATCAATATAGAAACGAATATCAATGAAACGTACTCGAGGAAAAAAAGGTCGCGTCCAAGGCCGCACTACACCCCATAAATCGTTAGCAGAAATCAGACAAATTCTTGGTGATTCGCCAAGAACGCGTGACATGCTAATAGAGAATCTTCACAAGATTCAAGATCATTATCACCATATATCAAACCGACATATTCTTGCACTTTCTATTGATATGAGCCTGCCCATGGCTGAAGTCTATGAAACAGCAACGTTTTATCACCACTTTGATGTACTCGCTGAAAATGAAGTAGCCCCTCCATCCAGAACAGTAAGAGTTTGTGATTCACTCACCTGCGAAATGTTTGGTGCAAAAAATTTAATCAATCAACTTGAATCTGAAGATATTGATGATGTTCGAATTCAGCCAGTACCCTGTGTAGGACGCTGCAGCCATGCCCCAGTCGCCGTTGTTGGAACCAACCCGATAGAATCTGCAGACTTGACTAAAATTAAAACAGCTATTCAAAATAATGAGTTCGAAGATACTGAACCAGACTGCATAAACTATAGTGAATATAGAAAGAATGGTGGCTATCAAACTCTAATAGATTGTGTAGAAGCTAAACATAATCGCGAAGACATTATTTCAATATTAGAAGATTCTAATTTACGTGGCCTGGGTGGAGCGGGATTTCCGACTGGACGTAAATGGCGAATTTTGAGTGAACAATCAAAACCCAAAATGATTGCCATCAATATCGATGAAGGTGAACCAGGAACATTCAAAGACCGGTTTTATCTTGAACAGGATCCACATCGGTTTATTGAAGGCACTTTAATTGCTCATTGGGCTATTGAAGCTGACAAGATCTACATTTATTTAAGAGATGAATACGCGGGCTGCCGTAAAGCATTAGAAAAAGAACTCGCCTCACTAAAGCAGAATCCGCCATGTGCATTACCTGAGATTCACCTAAGACGTGGTGCTGGAGCCTATATATGTGGCGAAGAATCAGCAATGATTGAATCTATTGAAGGTAAACGAGGCATGCCACGATTACGTCCGCCTTATGTTGCGCAAGTGGGTCTTTTTGGACGCCCTACCCTTGAACAAAATATGGAAAGTATGCATTGGGTAAGAGATATTATTAACAATGGTGCAGAGTGGTTTTCCAAGAATGGTCGACATGACCGCAAAGGGCTGCGATCTTTTTCTGTAAGTGGTCGTGTACAAAAACCCGGAGTACATCTTGCACCGGCAGGGATCACAATTCAGGAATTAATTGATGAGTATTGTGGTGGCATGCTTGATGGACATGAATTCTATGGCTATTTCCCTGGTGGTGCATCTGGAGGTATTTTGCCCGCATCATTAGGCAATATCCCGCTTGATTTTGATACATTGCAACCTTACGGTTGTTTCATTGGCTCTGCAGCAATTGTCGTATTATCAAACAAAGACAGCGCAAAACAAATGGCACTCAATGCCATGCGCTTTTTTGAAGATGAATCATGCGGTCAATGCACTCCCTGCCGAGTAGGAACTGCCAAAGCAGTTAAACTAATGGAAAAAGAAGACTGGGATCAACCTCTACTGGAAGAATTGTCCACTGCCATGGTCGATGCTTCAATTTGTGGTTTAGGTCAAGCTGCGCCAAATCCTTTGCGTTGCGCAATAAAATATTTTCCTGAGGAATTCAAATAATGGCTGCTAATCCAAAATTCATGAATGAGAAAGCCGTCTCTTTTAAATTAAATGGTGATGATATTGAGGCTTACGGCGAAGAAACTATTCTGCAAGCCGCTAAACGCAATGGTATAGAAATACCACATCTTTGCTACAAAGAGGGTTATCGACCGGATGGAAATTGTCGTGCATGTGTAGTAGAGATCGATGGTGAGCGCGTATTAGCACCATCATGTTGCCGTCAACCTACAGAAGGAATGGCAGTAAACAGTAATAATGAACGTGCCCAATTATCACAGAAAATGGTATTGGAATTGTTGTTGTCTGATATGCCGCAACAAGGAAAGTCACCCTATAAATTACATTCAGAACTTGATTATTGGGCCGAAAAATTAGAAGTATTTAATCCTCGTTTTGAACAAAGAGAACAACCTAAACCCGACCTTACACATCCCGCGATTGCAGTAAATCTGGATGCTTGTATTCAATGCACCCGTTGCGTAAGGGCTTGTCGTGAAGAACAAGTAAATGATGTGATTGGTATGGCATTTCGTGGGAAGCATGCTGAAATTATTTTTGATATGGCAGAACCCATGGGAGAAAGCACCTGTGTTGCCTGTGGCGAATGTGTGCAGGCATGCCCTACTGGTGCGCTGATGCCAGCGAAGAATGTTGGCTTAATTGAACCGGATAAAAAAGTTGAATCCGTATGTCCTTATTGTGGAGTCGGTTGTTTATTAACCTACAACATCAAAAACAATCATATTCAATATGTTGAAGGACGTGATGGTCCTGCTAACAAGAGCAGATTATGTGTCAAAGGAAGATATGGTTTTGATTATGTACACCATCCGGACCGTCTCACAAAACCTCTAATTCGTCGGGAAGGAATGGAAAAAACACCTTCTTTAATCGACCCGACTGAAGTGCATAAGTATTTCCGTGAAGCCAGTTGGGAAGAAGCATTAGATTTTGCTGCAAGCGGTCTAAAAAATATCAGAGACACAAAAGGTCCTAATGCTTTAGCAGGTTTTGGTTGTGCGAAAGGCAGTAATGAAGAAGCTTATTTGGTTCAAAAATTAGTACGTACTGGTTTTAGAACAAATAATGTCGACCACTGTACTCGTTTATGTCATGCGTCATCAGTTGCTGCCTTACTCGAAACAATTGGATCCGGTGCAGTTTCAAACCAGGTAGCTGATGGTTCAGAAGCTGAAGTGATTATAGTTATCGGAGCACGACCAAATGATAATCATCCGGTTGCCGCAACATTCATAAAAAATGCTACCGACCGTGGTAGCAAATTGGTACTGATAGAACCTTACGGTTCTGAAATGTATCTTCATGCAGAACATTTACTACAATTAAGACCCGGGACAGATGTATTACTGCTGAATGCAATGATGCATACAATTATTACTGAAAACTTACAAAATCAGGAGTTCATTGATCAGCATACTGATGGTTATCAGGCTTTAAAAGAAACTGTGCTTAAATACAGTCCTGAAGAAGTTGCACCTATCTGTGCTATTCCACCGGAAACTATAAAAACAGTAGCACGCTTATATGCAACTGCGAAAACTGCAATTATTTTCTGGGGCATGGGTATTTCACAACATATACATGGAACAGACAACGCCAGATGTTTAATTTCTCTGGCACTTATGACTGGACAGATTGGTAGAACAAGTACTGGTTTACATCCCTTACGTGGACAAAATAATGTACAAGGCACTTCTGATGTCGGTTTAATACCAATGGTCTATCCAGACTATCAGCCTGTATCAGATCCGAACGTGAGGAAAAAATTTGAACAACTTTGGGGGCAGGAACTTGATGCTGATGTGGGTAAGACAGTTGTCGAAATTATGCATGCTATCCATGATGGTGATCTAAATGGACTTTATATTATGGGCGAAAACCCGGCCATGTCAGATCCAAACCTCAATCATGCGCGGGAGGCTCTCGCAACCCTTGAGCATTGTGTAGTACAAGATATTTTCTTCACTGAAACATGCAGCTATGCAGATGTTATATTACCCGCCAGTGCTTTTCCTGAAAAATCCGGTACTTTCACAAACACAGACAGACGTGTACAAATGGGTCGTCAAGCCATAAATCCACCGGGTGACGCTAGACAGGATTTATGGATTATCCAGGAAATTGCGAATCGTATTGGCCTTAATTGGAATTATGATGGCCCTGAAGATGTCTTCAATGAAATTCGAAAAGCAGTCCCAAGTATGGGCGGTATTACCTGGGAAAGGTTAGAGAAAGAGGATTCCTTAACTTATCCACTATTAAAAGAAGGCGACTCTGGTGAACCTATTATCTTTAAAGATGGCATCTTCCCAACAGAAGATGGTAAAGGGCGATTTGTCCCTGCTGAGTACATTGAAGCAGCAGAAATGCCGGACAGCAAATATCCCTATGTATTTGTAACCGGTCGTCAATTGGAGCACTGGCATACAGGAACCATGACACGTCATTCACGCGTACTAGATGCGCTGGAACCGGGCCCATGTATTATGGTTAACCCCAAAGATCTGAAAAAGTTTGGGCTAAAGACTGGTGATATGTTAGTCGTAGAATCAAGACGCGGCAGAATTGCAGCGACTACCAGAGCTGATGAGCACATGCTTGAAGGCGTAGTAATGATGCCATTCACATTTAGTGAAGCAGCCGCTAATTTAATTACTAATGAAGAATTAGATCCATTTGGCAAAATCCCGGAATTTAAATTTTGTTCAGTAAGATTAAAGAAAGGTACTCGAACAAACGACGAGATTAGTAAACAGAAAAGTAATCATTAAACAACAACCTGGATAATATTCTGAAACAGAATATTATCCAGAAAACGTATGTTTAATATGTAAATTAGCTGGAAAGTATAAACAGATTTAAATCAGGACTCGTTATTCTTAACATCTACCAGGGTGAGCGTTTCCAATACTAACGGCTCAGCACCTTCCTTACTTTTATCAGGAATCAGTGTTGTTATCTGATAAAGACTACCAGGAAGCTCATCTGAAAAGATGAATTCATAATATTTATCTGCAAACTGTTCGAAATCACGGCGATGAGGGTCATTTAAATAAGGGGAAAAATATATTTTTTCACCGTTATATTCTTTTCCGTTAAATTTAAACTTTGTTGGCTCAACTACCGCATCATTTCTCAATGAGATCTTGATATACTTTTGAAAATGTCTCCAATGACCATTAGTCAAACGATTCATTTCATAGACATCTCCCTGCATATAAATTCCTATTGCAGGATTACCCGTAATATTTGTCACATTATCAGGGGTGACAACTTGTTTCTTTTCTGCTGTAAAAAATTCCATCATGGCATTCTTGGTGCCATCTTCATTCAGTTCAAGTATTTTCAAATATACTGAATCCGTAAATCCTTCTTCATATGTTCCAGATTTTACAAACTCATAGTAAAGACTAAGGGGAGATTTTATATTTCCCAAATGGTCACTGTGCCATAATTTAGTCTCAGCCTCGTTAAATTGGAAATCTTCAGGGATTTCTTCTACTTCTCCATAACGTCCTATGCTTGATTCAATTTCTTCCTGTGTTAATGGCGTCCCAGCACCCGGAGTGGCAACTTCATTTTGTTCTTCAGCAAATAAATTGCTACTAAGCAACAGGGGGAAAATCGTAAGAAGTATATAAGCTATAAATTTCATATGTCAGCAACTCAATTATTTAATTAATGGCACACCGAAGTCTGTTAATATTTTTTCTATATCGGTTTTATTTTCTTTAATTAGATTGTTTATTTTTTCTTTCCAGGCTTTTTCACCATATCTTACAGCCATTGAAAAACTATATGTAAACCGCATCTCTGGTCTTTCTGGATCATCTTTTAAAGGTAGTAAAACCAGTTCAACATCTTCCTTTTTATACTGTTTTGCAAAATAGCCGGCCGTTGGCCCCCAGATAATAGTTGCATCAATTTTACCTGCGGCCACGTCTTCGACCATTTGTTGTCCAGGATTGACTTTAGGGTCACCTGATTGTCCTTGATAACGAACCATATGACTCATGAGTTCATTATAAAATACCCATAACTGTTGCGGTCCACGGTCAGGCAATCCTATCTTGATATCATTTTTTTCTTCATTTACAAACTTGCCAAGCATGGAGGGCTCGGTTATAGAATCCAACTTTCTGCCTTTTGCATATACTAAAACATAAGTAGAAGTAAAATATGGTTCAGTAGTCGCCGCTAATTCAAAATTCGATGGAGCACTAATCACTAAATCGCATTTGTAACCAAGGCCTTCTTCAGATTCAGCTCTTAGAGTATTTCTTATAAAACCAATACGCTGTGGAAAAAATTCATATTTCACTTTCAACCCTAATTTATCAGCTAATAACTCTGCTATTTTATTTTCATAACCTTCTTCTGCTCTACTTGAAAATGGCAACATATAAGGATCTGCACATACTTTAAGAAATTCAGAATCAGGGAATCCTTCTTCCGCAAAGCATGTTTGCATCACTAGCATTGATAATAAAAAATTGAATATGAGTTTCATAAGTTTAAATTTGTCCGCATGTTAATAGCGGACATTCCATTTTAGTATGCGAAGTATTTATGTTCTTACCTTTCTATTTGGTAGGTTTTATTTTATTTATCTTACCCAACAACCTGCGAAAAGGTCCTTTTAGTGTATCCATCGCTTTTTGTTTATAGGCTGCGATATCATCCGCAGTGACATCACCAACAATTATTACGCCAACCATGCCGAATCCAATATGAGGCTGGCAGACATAAGCATAAATACCGGGTTTTTCCAGATGCGCTTGTACATTTTCGCCCATACCACCGGCCCATGGCGTAGCACCTTCAGGAATTAACCCTTCTACAGATACGGAATTATGTGAATTCATATTAGAAAAATGCACACTGTCACCTTCTGCAACATAAAGGATGTCATTTTCAAAAGCACGAGCACCTGCTTTAATTGTATGTTCGGCTGCATTAGCAACATTTGGTAATATAAATGCCGCAGTAGCCAGAAATATGGTCAGCATATTTTTCATCATCATGTCGATCATCTCCAAATAATTAATATTCTATATATTGTTCTAATAGACAACTTTAAATTTCAAGGCACGAATTAAAGAGTGCTTTTGACAGCATGTCAATTTATATACCATGAATTGACCCTTTTTTAAGGTTTAAGTCAGAGCCCATTTGAATTTCATACAGTTTCAATGTTTATGACTGAATAAGTCATAACAAGTTCTTATAAATAATACTGAAATAATAGAGAGTATTTATACAAATCAATTAAAAACTCAAACTTCACTAATAAAAAAATCCCCGACACCGAAGTGTCGGGGACATCTTAACAAACGCTTGTTTGCTGAGATCTTATGGCAGAGAGAAAACCATCAAGACACCACTGTTACGTGATGAATTCAACAGTTTACGATAACCACCCACAGCACCTA
>JAURNW010000003.1 GCA_030829985.1 Gammaproteobacteria bacterium
AACGTGCATTGATTAAACAAAATACCTTGGCACTACGTAAACAGATGCATTACGATAAACAACACATTAACTAACCCGATGAACCGATCTGTCTCTTAGTTTATGCCGCTCTTTGTCCAAAAGGTTTTGACGACGTACATTTCGAACAAGCTGTATACATTGCGCTTCATTAACAAGCCCTTTTCAAACATTCAAGATAGGCATTATCATCAGGTAGAGACTGATTACGCTGTGCTTCCCATAAAATCCGGCCAAGACATTCCATCATTTTATGCTCTGCATCATGTACGGAAATAGATTTATTCATTATTTTTTTAAAAACAGCACTAATACCCGCAGGCCTGTCAGAATTAACCTGCTCTTTTAATGCAATATGCATCCCCATATGTAAAAAAGGATTAGATTCATTTTGCTCGACACTAAAATCATTCTCTCTGGATGATTCTTTTTGTTCAAGATAATGATGGTACTCGGGATGTTCAAGTATCACATCAGAAATGATTGCCTCTATCGGCTCTAAAGGCAGTTTTTGCTTCTGCTTACTCCATACCTGATAATAGTAATCACGCGCTTCATTTCGATCCTGCACAAACATATTTCCGAGCCACCCAATAAAGATAAAAAAAATTATTCTGCCGCTATTTTACGCTTGTTTATCAAGGTTTTGCATACTTCTTTCGATCTTTCCATTCACACTCATTGAATATAACGCAACTACCACAATTAGGGGTTCGCGCAACACAGGTATATCTACCATGCAAAATCAGCCAATGGTGCGCATCTTTTTTAAATTCATCCGGAATAAACTTCAACAAACGCTGTTCAACCTGATTCACGTTATTTCCGGGAGCTATCCCCGTCCGGTTCGAGACTCTAAAAATATGCGTATCAACAGCTATTGTCGGTTCACCAAAGGCTGTATTTAAAATAACATTTGCCGTTTTCCTGCCCACACCAGGCAAACTCTCCAGAGATTCTCGATCCTGTGGGACTCTACTATTAAATTTCTCTATCAGAATCCTGCAGGTTTCAATAATATTTGAGGCCTTGTTGTTATAAAGGCCAATCGTCTTTATATACGATTTCAGATCTTCCAGGCCTAATGCAAAAATGGCCTCGGGTGTATCAGCAACAGCGTAGAGTTTTCTGGTCGCTTTATTGACGCCAACATCAGTCGCCTGTGCGGAGAGAATCACAGCAATCAATAATTCAAATGGTGTTTTATATACCAGTTCGGTTGTAGGTGAAGGATTTTGATTACGTAAAGTTTCAAATATACGAATTCGTTTTTCTTTATTCAAACCGGGACACCCATAATTCAATTAAGTAACGTTAATCATAACTCACTACATACTTGAATAATCGTTAAGCTAATAAAAAGTAATAGATGTAATATTAAAGGTTATTCTAAGTGAATTAACCTCGACACGCACCTGCAAAATTGCAGGTGGTTAATTGAAATGCTTAAGTATTTAAATTACTGACTAATCTGGATCGAGATCTAGACTAAGCCGCTTGAAAACGCGACTCAATTGTTGTGGTTAATGTTTGCATATCATCAGATACTTTAGTGCCCGACTCAAGAATATGTACTGACCCATCAATAATGGTCGAGTTCAAAGTTCTGGAATCAGCCAGACCCGAAACCTTTTCTATCTTGCCAATACCTCGTGTTTTATCGATTATAATCTTCCATAAATAGCCGCGTGAATCACCGATAGTCCTGACTTCAATACCGCCATCATTATTTAAAGTATTCATTTATTTTTCCTCATTGATACTTTTCCAGTGCGCACATTAGATATCAATAGTGAAGGTTTTATAAATTTTATATTAAATATTTATGACATTAATCTAATTTTTAACTTCATAAAAATTTCATTATTTTTCATCATTTAGTCATCTTATATAAACCTGGTTGTCACACACAAGCATCAAAGTAACGTAACTTAACGATGAGACGTAGATATGTATACTACGAATAAAGTAAAAGTAAGATCTGTTTTTATTTCAGATGTACATCTAGGTTTTCCCGGCTGTAGCGCGAATTTTCTTCTGGATTTTTTGCGTAATGTTGAATGTGAAAAAATATATCTAGTTGGTGACATAATCGATTTCCTCTATATGCGCAAGAAGTTGTATTGGCCGCAGGAACACAATGATGTGATTCGTACTTTACTAGGTAAAGCCAAACATGGGACACAAGTGATCTATGTTCCCGGGAATCATGATGAATTATTACGTAGTCACAATGACACCGCATTTGGGAATGTCATTATAAAAAATGAAATAATACATACTACTGCTGATGGCAAAAGACTTCTGGTGCTTCATGGCGATCAGTTTGATAGCGTTGTAAAGAATTCGCGATTGATGGCAATCCTTGGCAGCAATCTCTATAACGTACTACTCAAAGCAAACAGATGGGTTAATTTTGTTAGAGATTTTTTAGGATTACCCTATTGGTCTCTTGCTGCAGCATTGAAACATAAAGTAAAAGGTGCTGTGAATTACATAAGTAATTTTGAAACCGCTGTATCTCAAATGGCAAAACAGAAAAAAGTTGATGGCATGATCTGTGGTCACATCCATCGCGCAGAAATCAGAAAGATAGACGAAGTACTCTATTGTAACTGCGGTGATTGGGTCGAAAGCTGCACCGCTTTGATAGAAAACAAAGATGGCAGTCTTGAAATACTACATTGGACTGAGCAATTTGAATCCATAAAACGACTTCCGGTAGCGGCATAATATTATGAAAATAATTATCGCTACAGATGCATGGAAACCTCAAATTAATGGTGTTGTTACAACCCTTGAAAAAACGGGTGAAGAACTAACAGCACTAGGTAATGATGTAAAATACATTACGCCTGAAGGATTTGAAACCTTCCCTTGCCCGAGTTACCCCAGTATACGCTTAGCTATTCGCCCAAAAAATAAAGTAGCATCAATACTGGATGAATTTGCACCCGATGTAATTCATATAGCCACTGAAGGACCTATTGGACAGGCAGTTCGTGCATATTGTGTTAAAAATAATTTACAGTTTACCAGTTCATACCATACACAGTTTCCTGAATATGTCCGTCTACGCGCGCCTATTCCTGTTTCATGGACATATGCATTTCTGCGCCGTTTCCATAATAAAGCCAAGCGGACAATGGTACCCACAGCTTCACAACAACAACGGCTTCTCGAAAATAAATTTTCGAACGTTGTAGTTTGGTCACGTGGAGTTGATACAACACTTTTTCATCCTCGTGATAAAAACTTTATTAAAGCAACAAGACCTATATCAATGTATATGGGGCGTGTTGCTGTTGAAAAAAACATAGAAGCCTTTCTTGATCTTGAGTTGCCCGGCACAAAATTCATAATTGGTGATGGTCCTGATTTAGAAGCACTAAAAAAGAAATACCCGGTTGTAATGTTCACTGGTTTCAAACAAGGTGAGGAACTGGCTCGATATCTTGCAGCTGCAGATGTTTTTGTATTTCCAAGCCTAACAGATACGTTTGGTCTGGTTATGCTGGAAGCAATGGCTTCTGGTGTACCTGTTGCAGCCTTTCCGGTAACGGGCCCTATCGATGTAATCATACAAGGAGAAACGGGGATATTTGACAATGATCTTAAAAAGGCAGTGCTTAAAGCATTAGAACTTAAGCCGGATGATTGTGTTGCCTATGCCAGAAATAATTCATGGCGAAATTGCGCAGAGACTTTCTTTAACTATCTCGAATCAAACATAAAAGAGTCTCAAATTAGCTGAACCTGATATTATTTTTCTGCAATAATAGTATTTTACTTTTTGCTCAAAAATAATTAATGAAACTCGCTTCATACAAATTTAATAATAAGGTATCAGTCGGTGCTGTTATTGATGACACCATTTGTCCTGCGCCTGAAGCATACAAGGGTATGAAACACTTCCTGGAATCGGGTCTAACAGCAATAAATCAATTACAGGATAATATTAATAAGTCTTCTGATTTATTATCCATTAACGACGTGCAATTGCTTGCGCCAATTACAAAACCGAATAAATTTTTTGGAGTGAGCCTGAATTATGCTGATCATATTGAAGAAACAGGCCTGGAAAAACCTGAATATCCAACCGTCTTCAATAAACAGAATAGTTGTGTTATTGGTCCTGATGATGCAATTCATAGACCGAGGATCTCTGAAAAGCTTGATTATGAAGGTGAGCTGGGAGTAGTTATTGGTAAGCGTTGTAGACATGTCCAACGCGATCAGGCAACTTCTGTTATTGCAGGCTATACCATTGTTAATGACGTGAGTGTTCGTGATTGGCAAATGCGTTCACATACATGGACTTTGGGAAAATCATTCGATACTCATGGTCCAGTCGGACCATGGATAGTAACGCAGGATGAAATTAAAGATCCACATAGTCTATCTATCAAGACCTGGGTTAATGAAGAACTGCGTCAGGATTTCAGCACAACAAATCTGATATTCGATTGTTATTACCTAATCGAATACCTCACACAGGTTATGACGCTTGAACCGGGGGATATTATTGCTACAGGAACCAGCAGCGGTGTTGGTGTAATGATGAAACCACGCGGTTACATGAAGCCAGGAGATATTGTTACAGTAGAAATTGAGAATATAGGGGTATTGAAAAACCCAGTCATTGAAGAACCCGATTCTACCAGATTTATTGAATAATATTTTTAACTGTTGTTCGAATACTGACCTGAATCAATCTTTTCTAACAGGGCCTGTATATAATCAAATCGACTCAGGGCATTATCCAACTCCAATAAAGATTGTTTTGCCGTTATCTCAAACGGCAGTAATTCAGCTAAACGATCACTCACCCAACTTGCCTCTTCAAATCTTTCTGGCTCATCCATAAAAGGTAATTCATAACGATTGGCTATCTCTTTTAGCAGATCAGAAAAGCCCTTATATGAGACCGGCAGCAATTCATCATCTTCATCCAATAGCGTCACTTCACCTAGACAGAGCTTATCCGGTTGGATCTCGGTTTGCTCTACCCGAAAACGCTGTTCGCCCTTAACAGTAATGCCGAGTAATCCATCATCCATTTGATCCCAATCGATAATTTTCACATAGGTTCCCATAGGAAAAAAATCGGCAACTTGACCCGCTTCTTCGCCTTCGCGAATTAAACAGATGCCAAATCCAGTCTCAGTACGCAAACATTCACTAACCATATCTAGATAGCGCGGTTCAAATAAACGAAGTTGTAGTTCACCCTCCGGAAATATCACTGTATTTAATGGAAAAAGCGCTATTTTCATAATTATCTCAGGACATCGATCAATTTTTTGTGGAGTCCACCAAAACCACCATTACTCATAATGACGATATGGTCGCCCGGTTGGTGTTGTTGTGCAATCACGGCAACAATTTCTTCAATGTCTTTGAAGACCCGACAACGATCACCGAGTTCATTCATATGCTTTGCAATATCCCAATCCACAGTATCGGCCTGAAAAAGCAACACCAGATCAGCTGCTATAAAAGCGCTGGCTAATGTTTCGGCATGCACTCCCATTTTCATTGTATTTGAGCGAGGCTCCATAATGGCTATGAGACGCGCGTCTCCCGCATGTTGTCGCAGGGCATTGAGTGTTTTTATTATAGCTGTTGGGTGATGGGCAAAATCATCATAAATTCGAATACACTTTGCATCAAAGATACATTCCAGGCGACGTTTAACTGATTTAAACTCGGACAAGGCGTCACATGCAGTTTCTACCGTAATGCCAACATCATATGCCGCAATAATCGCTGCCAGCGCATTATAGGCATTGTGCTCACCTATTAAAGACCAAGCAACTTTACCTTCTGTTTCATTATTTTTTTGGACTGAAAAATGTCGATAATCTTGATCCATGTCAGTAAGTGACCACTCAGATTCTGAACCAGAAAATGATATCAATTCTGACCAACAACCCATCTCGATTACTTTATTGATCTGTTCATCATTCTGAGGGTAAATGATCCTCCCTTGCTGAGGGATAGTTTTTAATAAATGATGAAATTCACGTCTAATAGCGGCAAGATCGTGAAATATATCAGCATGATCAAACTCAAGGTTATTTATTATTAGTGTTTTAGGATGATAATGAATAAATTTAGAACGTTTATCGTTAAACGCCGTATCGTACTCATCAGCCTCGATAACAAAATAGTCGGAATCTGAATAACGCGCCGATAAAGCAAAGTTTTCTGCTACACCACCAATTAAAAAACCTGGTTTTAAACCGGCAAACTCGAGAATCCAGCTTAATATTGTTGTAGTTGTTGTCTTGCCATGGGTCCCGGATACAGCAAGTACATGTTTATGTTGCAAAACTTCCCGATATAACCACTCAGGTCCAGAACTATAAGGAATACCAGCGTTTAACACTTTCTCCAGTGCCGGGTTTCCACGCGAGATTGTATTTCCCACGATGACCAAATCGGGGCAAGGTTCAAGGTGCTCCGCCTTATAACCATTCATTATTTCAATAGACATACTAGCGAGTTGATCACTCATCGGTGGGTAAACATTTTGATCTGAACCAGTCACACGATGTCCCAACGATCTGGCAATCTGGGCGAGTCCACCCATAAAAGTGCCACAAATACCTAAAATATGAATATGCATTAATTGACTTCCGTTGGCATTATTGCCGAGGTAAAACTGAATATGATCCAGATATAGGTAATGGACAAAACAATTGCCAGAAACATATTAATGTCGAGAGCATGGCGCAAAATATGCCCCATTATCGCTATATTCCAACACGCTAAAGTGGCAAGAAATAACAAACCAAAGACTTGAACACCGCCCGAATTAACTGTGCTATCACTACCTATACCTATAAATAAATATAACGGTAATGCAATGATGCTGATAATAATCCCGGTTCCCGACAATGCCGTAACTGTTTGCACCCAGCGCACAGATTTCCCATTGATCTGAAGTAATACAAAGGAAAAGAGCATAATCAAAATAACTTCCAGACCTCCCGCCATAATAGCTTTATCTAATGGTTGCGATAACGCTGCTAACTGAATAGACAAAACTCCATACAACATCAGGCACAGTGTTAATAAATTCTTCGATGCAGGTATATCCTGCGGTCGTTTAATAAGGCGACAAATATCAAAAAAGGCAAAAAAAAGTACTTTAACAGCTAACAGCATAAAAAATAAAAGTCCCTGATTTATATCGTTGGTACAAACATTTGTTTCGACAAGCATATTACCGTAAGTCGACAATACTTTACGATCATTCTACAACCATAGATATGATAGCTTTTTACTATGAACATGATAAAAATAATTAGTTTTATAACGTTTTCTATTATTGTTAGTATTTTTCTGCATATTAAATAACAAGCCAGTAGGTAAATTATGGATATTAATATTGGAATCGATAAAGAACAGCGGGAAAAAATTGCTGAAGGTTTATCTCGTCTACTTGCCGATAGTTATACTCTCTATTTAAAGACGCATAATTTTCACTGGAACGTTACCGGGCCAATGTTTTCAACATTACATCTACTGTTTGAAACACACTACACTGAGTTGGCATTAGCTGTAGATCAGATAGCAGAACGCATTCGTGCGCTGGGAGTAAATGCGCCAGGTTCATATAAACAATTTGCAGAATTGACCACTATTACAGAAGAAACAGGTACACCAGGCGCGGAAGAAATGATTAAACAGCTCATCGTTGGTCAAGAAACTGTAGCGAGAACAGCACGTTCTATATTTCCATTAGTTGATGACGCAAATGATGAACCAACAGCAGATTTGTTAACACAGCGTATGCAAGTGCATGAAAAAAATGCATGGATGTTAAGGAGTTTGATAGATAAGTCTTGATCAACCTCACAATCGACTACGAAAGGATTTGTAGTCGTATTGTTTTATTAACTCTAGATTATTCTCTTCATCTAGTATGTAGGTTGTTGGTAAATTAATCCCATTAAACATATTTGCTTTAACTTGCATATAAGCACCAATGTTTTTAAATACAATGCGACTACCAGGTTCAATTATTTCATCAAAATAATAATCGCCAAATAGATCGCCACTCAAGCAACTACATCCCACCAGGCGGTATTCATACTTACCATTGCCGGATGCCTGAATAACATCAGGCTTGTATTGATATTCAAAGACCTCAGGCAAATGATTTATAGTTGCATCGAGCATAACGATTTTTTTATTTTTACTCTCAATCAGGTCAATAACTCTAGAGACCAAATAACCTGCTCTTCCAGTTATAGCCTTACCAGGTTCAATATAAACATCCACATTAAACTCATCCTGGAGCCATTTAATGGTGTCTTCCAGCGGCGTTAAATCTGTTTCACGTTTGAACAAATAACCACCACCGAGATTAATCCATCTTAATTGTGGTTTATATTCTGATAAACCTTGCATAACCTGTTTTATACTTTGACTTAATTCATCAAAACAGATTGATTCACAATTATTATGTATATGAATACCTTCAATATATTGCCAATCCAGTTCTTGTTTTATATTTGCACTAACAATTTGATCAAATGTCATACCCAGTTTTGAATCTGGTCGACAGGGGTCATAACGTTCATCCTTAACAAAAGATAATTCCGGATTGATGCGTATCCCGCAACTTGAGTTTTTATTGATTTGTTTTGAAAAACGGCGCCACTGTGTTACTGAGTTCAAGGTCACAAAATCACTTAATTCAATAATATCTTCCCATTCATCATCTCGATAACCCGGTGTCGTAATGTGTATAGTCTGATCCTCATCGAGTATTTCTTTTGCTAACTGAACTTCAAACCGGGAGCTACATGAAAAGCCAACCATATAAGGTTTTATCACGTTGAGTAATCCAATCATGTTCACAGACTTGATTGAATACAGAGGCAAGCATCCGGTTTTGTCTTTTAAAGCGACTAGCCTATCCAGCACATCAATGATACGGGCTTGATCATAGACATACGCCGGGGTCGATATATCAAGTTTATGGAAAATTGAATCTTTCATGTTATTGTTGTTCTTATTATAAAAAACAAATGATAGAGGAAATATGATGCACCCTAAAATCGGTTTATACCTGACTTTATTCTTTTGCGTGTTTAGCCTTAATGTACATGCAGAATATAAAACGTCCGGACAAATGACTCAGGAAGAATATCAAAAGGTTAGAGTATCGTCAGCAGAATATAATGAATGTCTGAATGAAATTGCCATGAGCCAACTTCAGCTACAATCCGATGCAAGAGTCATCGCCGACCATGCCATGAAAGAATGTTCGATTCATCTTGAAAGCCTCTATGAATTTTTGATATCGGAAAATTATCCGCCAGAATCGATGAAACGTTTTGTCAGCAGCATCAGTAATAAATCTGCCAACAAGTTATTATCTAATGTAATGCTATATAAAGCGGCGCAAAGCCAATAAATTTTAGAGTGTTATTAAAAAACCTAACGACGACCAAAACCGGCAGAAATAAACGGCGCTAGTTGTTTCAGTGCCTGCTCATAAACATTGCGTTTGAAGGAGACAACTTCTTCAACCGGGTCCCAGACATCAACCCATTTCCACAAATCGAATTCGGGTTCTTGGCAATGTGTCAGATTGACATAACTTTCGTCAGCAATCAGCCTGAGCAAATACCAAATCTGTTTTTGGCCTATACATAGAGGATACGTATTGTGGCGGATAAATCGCTTGGGTAACCAGTATTTCAGCCAATCATCAGTTGAGCCGATTATTTCGACATGTTCAGACTCTAATCCGGTTTCTTCCTTAAGCTCACGATACATAGCTGATTCAGGAGATTCGTCTTTTTTAATTCCACCCTGTGGAAATTGCCACGCATCCATACCCATACGACGAGCCCAAAAGACCCGACCATCGTCATTAGTCAGAATGATACCGACGTTTGCCCTAAACCCTTCAGAATCAATCACTGCTTATATACCGAAATGAAATATCGTTTAATTTTCCAATAATAGAGCAAAACAAGCAAACAAAATGGAAATATTTGCCTTCTGTGGAATAACTTCTAGACTAGCCGCTTTTATTTAGACTCCAATTACTTAATTTATAATGAAACTCGCACTATTTGACCTTGATAATACCCTGATCGCCGGGGATAGTGATTGTTTGTGGGGAGAATTCCTGAGCGAACATGGTTATGTGGATTCCGAAGCTTACCAGGAGGGTCATGAAAAATATTATACAGACTATCTAAATGGCGAACTCAATATAGCTGAATTTCTAAAATTCCAATTGAAAGCACTGGCAGATAATGATCGTGAACAATTGGAAAGATGGAGAGAAAAGTATATTGAAGAGAAAATCAAACCGGTCATTTTACCTAAAGCTAAAGAACTGATTGAACGACATCGCAAGCAAGGTCATGAGCTGTTAATTATAACTGCAACTAATAGATTTATTACACAACCTATTGCAGATGAACTCAATATAAAACACTTAATTGCTTGTGAGCCCGAGATAATCGATGGTCAATATACCGGTCAAGTCATAGGTACGCCTTCATTTGCTGAGGGCAAAGTCACCCGCTTTAATGAATGGTTGAAGAAATTCAAACATAATCCCGAAGAGATTTGGTTTTATAGCGATTCACATAATGATATTCCTCTGCTGCAGGTTGCAGATCATGCTATCGCTGTTGACCCGGATGCAACATTAATTGCAGCAGCTGAAAAAAATGGTTGGGCCATTATTAGTTTAAGGCAATAAAAAGGCCGCAATAGCGGCCTTTTTATAACTAATATGAAGTATTAATTAATCAAGAATTTTTGCTACGGCGTCTCTTTCTTCTTCCAATTCCTTTTGTGTAGCATCCATCATTGATCGACTGAATTCATCTATCTCAAGTCCTTGGACGATTGAATAATCACCGTCTTTACAGGTAACCGGAAATGAATATACCAGCCCTTCTGGAATGCCATAACTACCATCACTAGGGACACCCATGCTAACCCAATCATCTGCCGGTGTTCCCAAAACCCAATCACGAATATGGTCAACGGCGCCATTTGCTGCAGAAGCCGCACTCGAAGCGCCTCTAGCATCTATAATCTCAGCACCACGTTTAGCCACACGAGGAATATATTGATCTTTATACCAATCAAAATCGACCATTGCTTTTGCTGCTTTACCTGCAACTGTTGTGTTGGAAATATCAGGATATTGCGTTGTTGAATGGTTACCCCAGATGGTCATTTTTTTAATTTCGCTAACAGCTGAATCCGTCTTGGCTGCAAGCTGAGCCAGCGCACGATTATGATCAAGCCGAGTCATAGCAGTAAAGTTGCGCGGGTTTAAGTCCGGCGCACTTACCTTTGCAGTATGTGCATTAGTATTTGCGGGATTACCTACAACTAATACCTTTACATCGCGACTTGCATTAGCGTTTAATGCTTGCCCTTGTATTTTAAAAATTCCTCCATTTGCTTCCAGCAAATCACTGCGTTCCATACCAGGTCCACGTGGTTTTGCTCCAACCAACAATGCATAATCTACATCTTTAAATGCAGTGTTAGCATCGTCCGCCAGTACAAAACCGGCAGAAAGCGGGAAAGCACAGTCATCAATCTCCATAACTACACCTTCTAATGCCTTCATAGCCGGAGTAACTTCCAGGAGTTGCAAAATAACAGGTTGATCCGGACCAAGCATTTGCCCGGAAGCAATTCGGAACAACAGTGAATAACCAATCTGACCAGCAGCACCCGTGACTGCAACACGAACAGGGGGTTTCATTCTTTCAATTCTCCTTCTAATTTTTTATTTTAATAATTATTGACTACTTACGTTTATCAATTGGTACGTAATCACGTTTTTCCTGACCAATGTAAAGCTGTCTTGGACGACCTATCTTGAAATCCGGGTCATCCATCATTTCCAGCCATTGTGCAATCCAGCCGGCTGATCGTGCCAGAGCAAACATTACGGTATACATAGAAGTCGGGATGCCAAGTGCCTTCAGAATGATGCCAGAATAGAAATCCACGTTCGGATACAATTTACGCTCTACAAAGTATTCATCTTTTAGTGCAATTTCTTCAAGTTGCATTGCGATATCAAACAAGGGTTGATCTACAGTATCAACTTCTTTCAATAGATCATGACAAACCTGTCTAATGATCGTTGCACGAGGATCATAGTTTTTATAAACGCGATGACCAAAACCCATTAATTTGAAGGTATCGTTTTTATCTTTCGCCCGTGCAATAAATTTTGGAATGTTTTCAGGTGTTTCAATCTCTGCCAACATCTTTAGTACGGCTTCATTTGCACCACCATGAGCACTTCCCCACAAGGTAACAATACCGGCAGTGATACAGGCAAATGGATTAGCTTCGGCACTTCCGGCTAATCTAACAGTTGATGTTGATGCGTTTTGTTCATGATCTGCATGCAGAATAAGCATTAAATTAAGCGCCTTAACAGCAATAGGATTAGGCACATATTCACGCATTGGTACTGAAAACATCATATTTAGAAAATTCTCAACATAACCAAGGTCATCTCTGGAGTAGACAAAAGGATGTCCTACAGAATGTTTATAACAATGCGAAGCCAATATAGGCATTTTGGCAATAATTCGAATTGCAGTTAATTCTCGATCCAGAGGATCATGAATGTCCATCGCTTCGTGATAATAAGATGACAATGCACCCGTAACACCAATCAACATCGACATAGGATGAGCGTCATAGAGATAGCCTGTATAAAAACGCTCCAGATGTTCATGTACCATATTGCGCTTATTCAGGTTTGCTCGAAAGCCATCAAATTGTTGTTGTGTTGGAAGCTCACCGTATAACAACAAATAGCACACTTCGAGATAGGAGCTATTTTGTGCAAGTTGGTCAATCGAATATCCTCGATGTAGCAAGATACCTTGTTCGCCATCCAGATATGTAATTGCACTCTTGCAAGCCGCAGTAGTCGTGAAACCCGGATCAAAAGTGAACATATCCAGTTCTTTATAGAGCGATTTTGTATCGATTACTGGCGCACCGTAGACACCGGTCAAGATGGGGCATTCAACCTGTTTACCGCTACGATTATCAGTGATAGTGACTGTATCAGCCATTAAGCTTCTCCCTAAATTATTGTCTTATTATTTGTTAGGTGTACATAAAATTGCATAAGCATACAGCCCTTTATGGCATTGCAGCAAGATCGTCTATAATGTCATATAATGTCATATAATGATTTGTGCATAAATATTGCATCCATTAATTCATAAAATAGATTAAAGCTATAGGAATTATATTCAGGAAATCTTATAGTTAGGCGTGAAATCTATTTTGATTGTAATTATCAGATGTAATTTAAATATTTTTCTGGGGTTTTGCACAAAAGCAGCTTGATCCAGAGAGAAACATAATAAAAATTGTAAGGAAATTAAAGCATGAAAAACACGATACCCTCGTGCTTATATAGTGGCAATGCCTGGTTTGTAGAAGAATTATACGAGACTTATCTTAACCATCCGGAAAGCATCGAACCCGAATGGCGGACATATTTTGATTCCATCCAATCTGGTGAATCAGCAAAAGATATTGCCCACAGTCCCATTCAGCAAGCCTACGCTAGCGCAGCACAACGGCCTCGCCACAGCACCATGGTAATTCAGTCGCCTGCTGCTGATACTGTTTCTCACCAAAAACAAACCGCTGTTTTACAGTTAATTAACGCACATCGTTTTAACGGACATCGACAAAGCGACCTTGATCCATTGAAACAATATCAACGCCCCAACATACCGGAGCTTGATCCAGCTTTTCATGGTCTCACTGAAGAAGACATGGACAAGACATTTAATACTGGCTCCCTGTTCGCGGCAGATGTGATGACGCTAAGAGAGATCATCCATATCATTAAAACGACCTATTGTGGTTCCATCGGTGCTGAATATATGCACATCAATGAGACCGAGCAAAAACGTTGGATACAAAAACGTCTTGAAGAACCGCTGGCTACACCCAATTTCGATACGGAAAAACGCATACGAATTCTTGACCGCGTTATAGATGCAAATGCCCTGGAAGAATATCTGCATACCAAATATGTTGGTCAAAAAAGGTTCTCACTAGAAGGTGGTGAATCACTTATCCCTCTACTGGATGAAATTATCCAGGAAGGTGGAAAACAAAACATCCAGGAAATGGTCGTCGGCATGGCTCACCGTGGGCGTCTAAATGTTCTGGTCAATGCCATAGGCAAGAAACCAAGTGAGTTGTTTGACGAATTCGAAGGCAAAACCATGGAATCCATCACCGGTTCGGGTGATGTAAAATATCATATGGGCTACTCGTCTGACATTAGTACGCCCGGTGGTAGTGTGCATTTGACACTCTCATTCAATCCTTCCCATCTGGAAATTATAGACCCTGTAGTTGAAGGTTCTGTCAGAGCTAGACAAGACAGGCGCGCGGATTATGATCACAATGAAGTATTACCAATATTGATACATGGAGATGCAGCGTTTGCCGGTCAAGGTGTGATAATGGAAACCTTCAATCTGTCACAGACACGCGGTTATGCGACGGGCGGCACGTTACATATCATCATTAATAATCAGATAGGGTTTACGACTAGTGATCCTCTCGATTCTAGATCCTCTTTGTATTGCACAGATGTTGCAAAGATGGTTCAAGCTCCGATCTTTCATGTTAATGGCGATGATCCGGAAGCTGTTGTGTTTGTCACCAAGCTCGCTCTTGATTTCAGGATGGAATTTAACAAAGATGTGGTCGTGGATATGGTTTGTTATCGTAAACATGGACACAGCGAAGCAGATGAACCAATAACGACCCAACCGGTAATGTATAAACAGGTTCGACTACATCCAGGTGTACGTAAACTGCACACAGACAAATTGATAGCAGAAGGAATTGTTACTCAGGAAGAAGCAGATGCTATTGCCAAAGAATACATTGAGTCACTGGAAAGTAACCAGGGGGTTGCTGGTACTTATGCTGAACATGCAAATCCGAAATATTTACTAAATTTTACCCGCTATATAGGCACGGTATGGACGCACCCGGTTGATACCAATATAGATCAAAACGCGGTTGATAGATTGACCGCGTTAATCACAACTATTCCTAATGATTTTGAATTAAGCTCAGCAGTCGAAAAGGTAATGGAATCCCGTAAGCAAATGGGTGCCGGTGAAATTCTAATGGATTGGGGGTTCGCAGAAACCATGGCATATGCGTCCTTGATCGATGATGGATATCCTATCCGTATATCAGGACAAGACAGCGGCCGCGGAACATTCTTCCACCGACACGCTATTGTTCATAACATGAAAGATGGTCGGACTTACATGCCTCTACAACATATAAAAGATGGCCAACCAAATTTTCTGGTCATCAACTCTACGCTATCTGAAGAGGCCGTACTTGCTTATGAATATGGATACAGTAGTGCCGAACCGAATGCTCTGGTTTTATGGGAAGCACAATTTGGTGACTTCGCAAATGGCGCACAGGTGGTCTTTGATCAATTCATCAGTTCTTGCGAAGCCAAGTGGGCGCGTTTTTGTGGCTTAACGGTATTCCTGCCACATAGCTATGATGGGCAAGGACCAGAACATTCATCAGCACGACTCGAACGTTATTTACAACTCTGCGCAGAACAAAATATGCAAGTCTGTTTTCCAAGTACCCCGGCACAAATGTTTCACATGCTGCGAAGACAAATGTTGCGACCTTATCGTAAACCGCTAATTGTTATGAGTCCGAAAAGCTTGTTAAGAAGAAAGCTATCTACATCACCCCTGGAAGAGTTAGTGAGTGGCAAATTTCAGACTGTAATTGACGAAATTGATGAAATTGATAAAGATCAGGTAACACGCTTATTACTCTGCAGTGGTAAAGTCTATTTTGATTTGTTGGAACAACGTCGTGAAAGCGAAATTAAAAACATTGCTATAGCGAGAATAGAACAACTCTATCCGTTCCCAAGAGATGAATTAAAAGTAATCATGGATCAATATTCCAATTTAAAGGAAGTTGTTTGGGTTCAAGAAGAGCCTAAGAACCAGGGAGCCTGGTACTATATGCAATCCCGAGGAACGATGATTGGTTGTTTAAAAGATCAACATACCTTTGGTTATGCAGGACGTTTTTATTCCGCTTCACCGGCGACTGGTTTAATGCCCGTCCACCTTGCTCAACAAAAAGAACTAATATCTGATGCGTTGCAAATCGATAAGCTGGAAGTAACGACACATAAACAAGTTAACGCAGTATTGCGTAGATAATTTAAGGAGAAGATCGTGTTGGTTGATATCAAAGTACCCGTCCTGGCAGAGTCTGTCGCTGAAGCTACATTGTTAAGCTGGCAAAAACGTGTCGGTGATAAGGTAAAGCGTGGAGATAATCTAATCGATATTGAAACCGATAAGGTGACGCTTGAAGTGGCAGCTTTAAATGACGGTGTCATTTCTGAAATTTTGAGAGATGATGGTGAAACTGTTAATAGTGATGAAGTTATTGCCCGTATTGATACAGAAGCGAGTGGAGATACCCCAAAAAAACAGGAACCTGAATCCAAATCTGCACCCGAACAACAATCTCTTCCGGAGATGGATCTAAAAAATACAGATAAACCCGTTCCCGAGTCTCTAAAGTTAAGCCCCGCTGTTCGAAACATGATGGAAGAACATAATTTAAATGCTGCAGATATTAAAACGAGTTCAGATCGAATTACAAAAGAAGATGTACTTCGACATATAGAAGGTGGTTCAGCAAAAACCAGTGCTCCAACTTCTATACAAAATAAGGTCGCAGAAAAAACTCAACCGGGCAATACAACTGTGCCTCAAATACCAGAGCCAAAAGCTGAAACCGAAAGCAGTAAATCTGCAACACCAGTAGCAGTTCCTGTATTGACGGGCAGCGCAGGAGACAGGCCTGAAGAAACTGTGCCTATGACACGACTCCGTAAACGGGTAGCTGAGAGGCTGCTAGGTGCACAACATGAAAATGCTATTCTCACAACATTCAACGAAGTGAATATGCAACCAGTCATGGACATTCGTAAACGCTATAAGGACGAATTTGAAAAAACGCATGGAAGTAAACTGGGGTTTATGTCTTTCTTTACCCGTGCGACTGTAGAAGCACTAAAAAAATTCCCTGTCATTAATGCATCTGTAGATGGCGATAATATTATTTATCATGGTTATTTCGATATTGGTATCGCTGTTAGTTCTCCAAGAGGGCTTGTTGTTCCTATTATACGAGATGCAGACTCACTATCACTTGCTAATATTGAATCTACTATTAGAAATTTTGGCGAAAAAGCCACCGATGGTAAATTAACTATGGATGATCTAACCGGTGGTACGTTCACAATCACCAATGGCGGTATATTTGGTTCATTATTGTCAACGCCTATCATCAATCCTCCACAAAGCGCGATACTTGGAATGCATGCAATTAATGAAAAGCCTGTTGTAGCGAATGGTGAAATTGTCATACGTCCAATGATGTATCTGGCTCTGTCATATGACCACCGCATTATCGATGGTCGAGAGGCTGTTCAATTTCTGGTGTCTATTAAAAAGCAATTGGAAGATCCTGCACGGTTTCTATTGCAACTCTAAATAAAACTAGGATTTAAGGTTTACGCTATATGAAAAAATATGATGTTGTTATCATTGGTGCCGGTCCAGGTGGCTACGTTACCGCCATTCGTTGCGCACAGCTGGGCTTAACTACAGCCTGTGTCGAAAGCTGGATCAATGAGGAAGGAAAACCGGCATTAGGAGGGACCTGTTTGAATGTTGGTTGTATCCCTTCCAAAGCATTACTGGATTCATCACATCAATTCCATCACATCAAACATGAATCTAGCGAACATGGCATTACCGTTAGTGGTGTGAGTATGGATGTTAATAAAATGATCTCTCGTAAAGCTAATATCGTAAAGACCCTAACACAAGGTATTAGTGGATTATTCAAAAAGAATAAAGTCGATTGGTTATGTGGTCAGGCAAAACTACTTGGCAATAGACAAATTGAGATATCACCTAAACATGAAACGCATGATGAAAAAACAATTGTAGAAGCAAATCATATTATTATAGCTACAGGATCTGTACCCACAAAAATTCCTCCAGCAAGTGTTGATAATAAATTAATTGTCGATTCAACCGGCGCTCTTAACTTCAATGAAGTTCCACGCAGACTTGGGGTAATTGGTGCCGGTGTCATTGGTCTGGAACTTGGCAGTGTCTGGAACAGACTTGGTTCTGAAGTGACGGTTATTGAAGCTTTACCCGATTTTCTTGCCTTGGTAGATCGTCAAATTGCAACCGAAGCTGAAAAATCATTACGTGGTCAAGGTCTGGATATTCGACTTGGGGCAAAAGTGACAGGTACTGGCAGTAACAATCGTGAAGTTACTGTTAACTACGATGATGCTGAAGGAAAACAACAAATTACTGTAGACAAATTAATTGTTGCGGTTGGTCGTTCTCCTAATACTGCCGGCTTGGGTGCTGAAGAATGTGGATTAGAACTTGATGAGCGTGGTTTTATTGTCGTTGATGATCATTGCAACACTAATCTGGAAAATGTTTATGCCGTTGGTGATGTAGTTAGAGGCCCCATGCTTGCTCATAAAGCTTCTGAAGAAGGTGTTGCTATAGCAGAACGTATTGCCGGAAAACCAGGACACATGAACTACGCTACTATCCCCTGGGTTATCTATACCTGGCCGGAAATTGCATGGGTAGGTAAAACCGAAGAACAGTTGAAGACCGATGGGATTGAATACCGCTCGGGTAGCTTTCCATTTATGGCGACTGGCCGTGCAAGAGCCATGGGGGAAACTAGCGGATTTGTCAAAATTTTAGGCGATGCAAAAACAGACAGAGTATTAGGAATTCATATTTTTGGTCCAAACGCATCAGAATTAATTGCTGAAGCAGTAGTCACAATGGAGTTTGATGGTAGCACTGAAGATCTTGCTAGAACCATCCACGCGCATCCAACTTTATCCGAGGCTATGCATGAAGCGGCTTTAGCTGTAGATAATCGGACCCTGCACATTTAAATATACTTATAAATCAAAGATAAATAAGAGCTAACAATCGAGCAGTTCTATATATCTGGAGAATCTCACTCCCGGATAGATTAATCACATTGATGCCAAATCGTGTCAAACTAGACATGTCTATTTGATTTCTGATAATATTTGCGGTTGGATGTTGCGACGCAACATAACAATATTACCTGATTCACAAATCATTGTTCAAAGAACAGTGATTTTTTATGCAGTTTACTTTAATGGAGGTCACTGACATGACAGATAATGTGGTCATAGTTGCAGCAGTTAGAACAGCAGTAGGAAATTTTGGTGGTTCGTTAGCAGGCTTACCTGCTCACACCCTGGGAGCAACGGTTATCGCTGACGTCATAAAACGTGCCGGTATAAAACCCGAACAAGTTGACGAGGTTATCTTTGGTCAAGTCCTGACCGCTGGTACAGGTCAAAACCCCGCAAGACAAGCAGCAATTCATGCTGGACTCCCAAATAGCGTTCCTTGTATGACAATAAACAAAGTCTGTGGCAGCGGATTAAAAACAGTACATTTAGCTGCTCAGGCAATCAAATGTGGTGACGCAGAAATTATAATTGCAGGTGGTCAGGAAAGCATGAGTCTATCGCCGCATGTACTCCCTAAATCCAGAATTGGTACAAAAATGGGTGACTGGAAAATGCAGGACTCAATGATAGTAGATGGATTATGGGATGCATTTAACAACTATCATATGGGCATCACAGCTGAGAATATTGCAAAAAAATATGATATCTCTCGACAAGAACAGGATGAGTTTGCCGCAGCATCGCAGCAGAAAGCTGAAGCTGCACAAAAAGCAGGAAAGTTTGATGAAGAAATTGTCCCTGTCGAGATTCCTCAACGAAAAGGTGACCCCATAGTATTCAATAAAGATGAATTCCCAAAACCTGGCGTTACAGCTGAGAACATTTCAGGTATGCGCCCTGCTTTTGATAAGGAAGGAACTGTTACTGCTGCAAATGCCTCCGGTCTGAATGATGGTGCAGCTGCAGTATTAGTTATGTCTGAAAGCAAAGCAAAAGAACTTGGATTAGAAATACTAGCCACCATTAAGTCTTATTCTAGTGCCGGCGTTGATCCTGCCATTATGGGCACTGGGCCGATACCCGCCAGTAAGCTATGCCTGAAAAAAGCAGGATGGTCGGCTGAAGACCTTGATCTTATAGAGGCTAATGAGGCATTCGCTGCACAGGCTATTTCTGTAAACAAGGATGTAGGCTGGGATACGAATAAAGTAAATGTAAATGGTGGTGCTATATCTATTGGCCATCCAATCGGTGCATCTGGTTGTCGTATTCTGGTGACGTTACTTCATGAAATGAAACGTAGCAATGCAAAAAAAGGACTTGCCACACTTTGTATAGGTGGTGGACTGGGTGTTGCATTGGCTGTTGAAAGAACATAACAGCCACAAATGACTCCCACGTTAATCACGATTACTTATTGACTATGAAATAAGCGGTATACGACATATCATGACAGAATGTATGTTATGTATATCGCTTAATTTATACTGTATTGATTCAAGACAAGAGACATCTAACAACTTGTCCAGTAACTTTTTTACTTAAATCAGGACTGAAATATGGAAGACAAACGTATAATCAAAAAATATCCTAATCGTCGTCTATACGACACGGAAGAAAGTAAATATATCACGCTGGAAGATATCAAACGTTTAGTGCTAAATAATAAAGAATTTATTGTTAAGGACGTTAAATCTGAAGAAGACCTGACCCGTACTATTCTATTGCAAATTATTACGGAACAGGAAGATGATGGAGAGCCTCTTTTTACCACTCAAGCTTTGTCTCATATTATTCGCTTTTACGGCGATTCAGTTCAGTCTGTGGCTGGAGATTATTTGCAAAAGAGTATTAATCTTTTCGTAACACAACAAAAACAAATTCAGGAACAACTACAATCAGCGGTCAACACGAATCCTATTTCTGCCATGACTGAAATCACTGAAAAAAACCTGGAAATGTGGAAAACTATGCAGGAAAACTTTTTTAAAACAGCCACAAAATCATCCTTCACAACAAAAAAGATAACGAATAAATAATCTTTAAGTTATTCTAAAAAATATAAAATCTATATTTTTCAGTTATTTACGTAAAAAATAGTATTAAATAAATTTAAATTTATTTAATAATTGCTGTTGACAGCCCCCAATAATAATAATATGCTGCATTGCAATAATTGTTGCATTGCACAATAGCTGTGTAACAAGTCCATCTATAAGGAGTTGCATAATGAATAACGAAATATTTGAAACCATGAGTAAATTAGGTAAAGCAAACTATGATGCTATGAAAGAGCTTTACAGCATCAACTTGAGAATTACTGGACAGGTTTCTGATCAGCAGCAAGCGCTTATGAATCTCTCTATGGAGTGTTTTACATCACAGATGGAAATGCTTGGTAATTCGAAAGATTACAAAGAAATCTTAAGCAGCCAAACTTCACTCATCAACGAAACTAGCGCCAAAGTTCAGGGTATTGCCAGAAACACTGTTGATATCATGAATGAATCAAAAGATGAAGTAAGTGCATGGGTTGAAAAAGGCGTCGAAGAAGCCTCGACTATTGTCCCATTTGTTAAAAAGTCTGCGTAAATACAAATTTAAGCCCGTATCTTCACGATACGGGCTTACCCAAGTTTAGATATACCCCTACTTATTCCACGGCTCTAAATCTATTTAGGCCGTGGTCTTTTTAATAGTTTTCCATTAAATCCGTTAAACCTTCATCACTGTTTTCCATATCTTTTGCGGAATCATTTCTAATTGACTCAACTCTCGCGAGATAATCTGAACTAACATCGCCCGTTACATATTCACCAGTAAAACAGGAAGTATCAAATTTTGTAATCTTTTTATTGCCCCTGTGAGCCGATGCAATTAAATCTTTTATATCTTGATAAACTAACCAATCTGCTCCGATAGTTTCAGCAACCTCTTCAACCGTTTTATTATATGCAATCAATTCAGTCGCCGTAGGCATATCTATTCCATAAACATTTGGATAACGAACTGGTGGTGCGGCCGATGCAACATACACCCGCTTCGCACCAGCCTCTCTTGCCATCTGCACAATCTCTCTTGAAGTGGTGCCCCTGACGATCGAGTCATCTACTAACAATACGTTCTTACCTTTAAACTCCAACCCAATCGCATTCAATTTCTGTCTTACTGACTTTTTACGAATACTCTGTCCAGGCATGATAAAGGTTCTGGGTATGTAACGATTTTTTACAAAACCTTCTCGGTATTTAACACCAAGTTTATTAGCTAAAGGCAATGCTGCCGTCCGGCTGGAATCAGGAATAGGAATAACGACATCAATATCATGTTTAGGATAAAGTTTGAGTATTTTCCTGGCTAGTTTTTCACCCATTCTTAATCGCGCTTTATAGACAGAAATACCATCAATTATCGAATCGGGTCTTGCCAGATAAACATGCTCAAAAATACAAGGATTGTGAGAGGGATTATCTGAACACTGAAAAGTATGAATCTCTCCTTCAAGCGTTATGAACACTGCTTCGCCAGGTTCAATATCACGAATGCGTTTAAAATCCAGTGCATCAATCGCGACACTTTCTGATGCAATAATATATTCAGTCCCACTATCTGTTTTGCGTTCCCCAAAAACTACGGGGCGGATTCCATTCGGATCGCGAAAACCTACTATTCCGACCTCCGTTATCATAGCAACAGCAGCATAACCGCCTTTACATCTTTGGTGTAAGCGATTTACAGCTTTGAATATATCTTTCGGTTTAAGGCTATTTCGCAGCTTACCAATTGCACTCAATTCATGGGCGAGGATATTTAATAGTACTTCAGAATCTGAATTTGTATTCAAGTGTCGAAGATCATCACGCATTAAATCTTCTTTTAATGTTTCGGCATTAGTCAAATTGCCATTATGGGCAAGTGTAATCCCATAGGGCGTATTGACATAAAAGGGTTGAGCTTCTGCTGACGAAGCACATCCAGCAGTAGGATATCGCACGTGACCAATACCCATATTCCCTTTTAGATTTAGCATATGGCGTGTATGAAAAACATCTCTTACAAGACCATTGTCCTTCCTCAAATATAATTTATTTCCATCACATGTCACCATTCCAGCAGCATCCTGGCCTCGATGCTGTAATACAGTCAAGCCATCATATATAGCCTGGTTAACCGGGGTTTTGGCTACGATTCCGATTATCCCGCACATATTGGTATTACTCTTATGGATTTATTAACCATTTTCATCTGTCTGCTCATAGGAATGATATTCCGTAATTGATTCTGGTAAAAAACGCGCACTCCAAATACTAATACGTTCGAAAGGAGCGACTAATTTTGATTCTTCCCACCACGGTTCCTGAGGAAATGCAGTGAAACCACCCATAAAGACAATGACAGCAACGATAAGCCCGCCGAGCCCCATCCCAAAGAAAAGTCCCAGGATCCTGTCCGCTGCGGTTAAACCGGTTCTACCTAACAACTTTACTATAAAATAACTTATACCGCTCATTATAAGTAAACTTAAAATGAACAATGCAATGAATGCCAGAACCACCCTTAAAATTGGCGTATCCACATAATTTTCTAACAATGGAGAAAAGAAAGGTACCAGTTTAATTGCGAGACCCAAAGAAACAGCCCAGGATAATAATGAAAATAAGATATTCAAAAAACCATAAAAAACACCAACAATGGTTGGCAAGGCAATCAAACAAAGAATGACGATGTCAGCTGTAGACATTATTAAATTAAAGTTATGTAATTATAAATTAATGGGTCATGGATAATTCAATACTATACCGTTTAGTTTGTTTTTTTCTTTAATTTTCTTCAGCAAAGTATCAGCATCAGCACGTAATAATTCCGGGCCTACCCTAACCCGATATACTGTTTTAGTATTCTGTTGTATTGGTTCAACAAAAGCAGGGAAACCTGATTTTCTTAATGTTGTGTTTAATTTATCTGCATTTTCCTTACTCGAAAAACTACCTAATTGAACTACCCATGCGGTCAAACCCACAGGTTTATCTTTTACTATATTGGTTGATACAGATGTCGTAGTTTGTTTCGGTACATTGACTGGAAAATTTGCAGTGGTGACTGTTTGTTCATGCTGACTTATGGAGTTTTCATCAGTCTGTATATCCATTGATAACTTATCTATTACTTCTGCATCATTAGTTTTATCAGACTGATCGGTTACTACCGTACGATTTAATGGAATTAGATTTGAATTGAATTTCTCTGTCGGTCGCTCAGGGATATTAGTATTATTAATAGCGCCTGAATCAATAGGCCCAGTTAAAATAATGGGTATAAATATAACCGCTAGAACAACCAATACAGCTGCACCAACTAATCGTTCTTTTAAACGTTGATGCATCTTAGGTTAATTTGACTCCTGGTCAAGATGACGAAGTGCTGCGCCCACTGTTAAAAATGAACCCGTGACAACAATTCTATCTCCAATCATTGATATTTCTTCGAGTTTATCCAATGCCTGTTCGACACTTGTATATTCAGTGACATTCCCTTTGATGCCCAGTGTTTCAAGTTCTGATATCAGCGTTTTGGCATCACTACCACGATCTTGTGTCAGCGTTATTATATTCCAACTATCCGCAATATGATTTAAGACTTTAAATACCTCGGGATGATCTTTATCTTTCAACATTCCCACTATTAAATGCGTTTGGCCTAAACAAGGAATTCTTCTTAAATTTTTCACCAATACTTTTACAGACTCACTATTATGTGCCACATCTAAAATCTTCGGGATTCTACCGGGGATGAATTGCATACGACCATTTAGTCGAAAACTACTTAAACCATCTTTGATATGTTCAATACTCACGGGGTAATCATTTTTTATTTTTTCCAGTACCATCAATACTCCCGCCGCATTTTCCAATTGAAAATCACAAAATTGCATTGGTCTGGGTAATTTTTGCAGGGAAACATCATCGCTATTCCATGACCAAAAACTGTGGTTCATAGATAATTTAAAATCACGTCCTAATACTGATAAAGGGGTGCCTAATGCATCAGCGCAATCAAGCAAACTTTGTGGAGGTTTTGGATCAGAACATATAGCAGGCGCTTTGTTTCTAAAGATACCTGCTTTTTCCCTGGCAATACTTTCACGGTTATCGCCAAGCCATTGCTGATGGTCAATGTCGATACTGGTAATTAATGCAACATCGGCATCAAGCACATTAACGGCATCAAGTCTGCCGCCCAAACCTACTTCAAGAACTGCTAAATCAACATTGTGTTGACGAAAAAGATCTAAAGCAGTCAGGGTTCCAAATTCAAAATAGGTTAATGATATGTCTCCACGAGCCCGATCAATTCGGTCAAATGATTCACATAATTCTGAATCAGCGACTTCTTCTCCATTGATACAAATTCGTTCGTTATAACGAAGTAAATGTGGTGAAGTATAACGACCTACACTATAGCCGGCATTGCGTAGTATTTTATCCAGCATGGTGATACTTGAACCTTTACCATTTGTTCCAGCAACACTAATTACATTATAAGCGGGCTTAAGCAAACCCATGTTGTTCGCGACACGACGACATCGCTCCAGACCAAGTTCAATAGCTGTAAAATGCAGGCTCTCTTGCCACTTCAACCATTTTTCAAGACGATTAAACCTTAATTTATCGGGATGTATCCTGGAACTGGAAATTGATTCAGTTTTACTGGGCATAATGCATTGAAAATAATTCAAATCATGCGGTTACTGATCGGTGTGTCAATATTGATAATAATTTACTGATTCTATCGCGCAATTGTCTACGGTCGACAATCATATCTATATCACCATGTTCAAGTAAGAATTCACTACGTTGAAATCCTGCGGGCAATGTTTCTCTTACCGTTTGCTCAATTACTCTTGGTCCTGCAAAGCCAATCAATGCATTTGGTTCAGCAATATTGATATCACCAAGACTGGCAAGGCTGGCAGAGACTCCACCCATAGTCGGGTCAGCCAGTACAGAAATATAAGGCAATTTATAATTACGTAAGACTGCGATCGCTGCGGATGTTTTGGCCATTTGCATCAATGAAAACAGGGCTTCTTGCATTCGCGCACCACCACTTGTAGAAAAGCAGATCAACGAAGCATTTAATTCTATTGCCGTTTCAACACCACGTACAAATCGTTCTCCCACAACTGACCCCATGGAACCACCCATGAAACCAAATTCAAAAGCACAGGCAACCACAGGCAATCCTTTAAGTGTGCCCGACATAACCACCATAGCGTCATCCTCACCGGTTTTTCTCTGGGCCTGGTTAAGTCTGTCTTTATATCGTTTACCATCACGAAACTTTAAAATATCGACCGGTTTTACATCAGCACCAATTTCTTCTCTATTGTCTTCATCCAAAAAGCTTTCGAGACGAACCCGGGCACTAATACGCATATGATGGCCACATTTCGGACAAACTTCATTGTTCCTTTCAAGTTCCGCACGGTATAGCACAGCCTGGCATACATGACACTTTGTCCAGATGCCCTCTGGAACAGTACGACGCGTTGACCCATTAGTTTTATTGCGTGAAGGTAATATTTGTTTAAACCAGCTCATATTTTATTCTTACCCATTACTATCCAATGCAGTTCTCAGGGAACTGATAAATGAGAATATTTCCGATTTCATTTTTTCACTGTTGCCAGCATGCTCTGCAATTCTTTCAACTAAAGCACTACCCACAACCACGGCATCACTTATGTTGCCTACATCTTTCGCAATTTGTGAATTTTTAATACCAAACCCGACTCCTAGCGGCAAATTTGTTTTGCTTCGAATTTCGTCCAATTTGTCTCCAACAGCCTTAACATCCAGTTGATTACTCCCAGTAACGCCTTTCAAGGAGACATAATACAGGAAGCCGGAAGCCGCTTCACAGATCCTGTCCAAACGTTCTCCATTTGTAGTTGGAGACACAAGAAAAATCTGATCGATCCCATTGGGTTTCAGTACCTTACCGAACTCAACAGATTCTTCGGGCGGTAGATCAACAATTATCAGACCATCAACGCCAACATCTACCGCTTTATCTATAAAGGTTTCATAACCCATCACTTCAATTGGATTCAAATATCCCATTAAAATAATTGGCGTTGATTCGTTTTCGGATCTGAATGTTTTAACGATATTAAAAACATCATCAGTATTGGTACCATTTGCCAACGCTCGCTCGCTTGCTCGCTGGATCACCGGGCCATCAGCCATAGGATCAGAAAATGGTACACCTAATTCAATTATATCTGCGCCTGCATCTACCAAAACGTTCATTAACTCAACCGTTAAATCAATAGATGGATCGCCAGCCGTAATAAACGGGATAAGCGCTTTTTTATTATTATTTTTAAGTGCGGTAAAACACGCTTCAATTCTGCTCATATTTGATTAATTTAAGAAATGTTAAAAGGTACGGAAAAGAGGATAATTATTCAGATAAACAACTTCAATTATTTCTTCAGGCCAAGTTTTAATTCTAGCAACTCCACTGCCATATCAGGCATTTCCTTATGATTATTTGATCCGTGAGGTAATAACCAATGATCAACTTCATCTCGTCTAACCATTACTAACTCAGCGATTTGCAAACGATCAAGTTTTTCCTCAGCCATTATGTCCATCAAGCGCTCACGATTATTCATAATTTTATCTACCCGAATTCAAATTTATAGTGTTATGCCTTCATGTGCAGCAACAGTATGAATATCCTTATCGCCACGACCCGATAAATTAGCAATAATTATCGCATCTTTATCCATTTCAGGGGCAATTTTTGCTGTATATGCAAGAGCATGACTTGATTCTAATGCGGGAATAATCCCTTCTATTCGCGTCAAATCATGAAACGCCTGCAGTGCTTCAATATCGGTAACTGAAACATAGTTTGCTCGGCCGGTATCTTTCAGCCATGAGTGTTCAGGCCCTACGCCAGGATAATCCAGGCCTGCTGAAATTGAATGTGTTTCGATTATCTGCCCATATTTGTCTTCCATAAGATAAGTACGGTTACCATGTAAAACGCCCGGTTTTCCGGCATTTAAAGGCGCCGCATGGCGTCCAGTTTCAATACCATCACCAGCTGCTTCGACACCATAAATTGCAACGCTCTTATCATCCAGAAAAGGATGAAATAATCCTATCGCATTAGAACCACCACCTACACAAGCAACCAATGAATCTGGAAGTCTTCCTGTCTGATCAAGACACTGTTGTCGGGCTTCGCGACCAACAACAGCATTAAAATCTCTAACCATGACTGGATATGGATGGGGACCTGCAACTGTACCAATGATATAAAATGTATCATCTACATTAGTTACCCAATCGCGCATCGCTTCGTTCAGGGCATCTTTTAACGTTTTTGAGCCTGATTCAACCGGCACAACTTTTGCCCCAAGTAATTTCATTCGAAATACGTTCATAGACTGTCGTTGTATATCTTCGGCTCCCATATACACGACACACTCCATGCCATAACGAGCGGCAACGGTTGCTGTAGCAACACCGTGTTGACCGGCACCAGTCTCTGCAATGACCCGTCGTTTACCCATGAGTTTTGCTAATAAGGCCTGACCCACCGTATTATTAATCTTGTGCGCACCAGTATGGTTTAAATCTTCCCGCTTCAGATATATTTGTGCACCACCAAGTTGCTCGCTCCAGCGTTTTGCATGATATAAAGGGGAAGGTCGCCCTACGTAGTGTTTTAAATCGTGCTCAAACTCAGCAATAAAATCAGGATCTTTTGCATATTTAAAATAAGCCTCTTCAAGCTCTTGAAGTGGTCCCATTAACGTCTCAGACACAAACCGGCCACCATAAGGGCCAAAATGGCCACGTATATCAGGCATAGACTTAAATGAGTCGATGTCTGAATTATCTATTTTTTTATTTACTTCAAGCATTCATAGTCTCACTAATAAATTTTTTAATTTTGTTGGCGTCTTTAATGCCTTTTTCCTTCTCAACACCACCACTCACATCCACCGCATATGGGCGGACCTGACAAATCGCTTTTTTTACATTATTTTCATCCAAACCACCGGCAAGTATTAACGGTTTCGATAATTGCTTTGGGATAATCTCCCAATCAAACATTTCTCCGGTACCACCTGGAATTCCTTTTACATAGGTATCCAACAATAATGCTTTAGCTGAAGGATACTTATTAATTTCCTCCTCTAAACTAATCGTTTTCTGCATCCTTATAGCTTTAATATAAGGCCTCTTGTATAAAGCGCAAGCCTGTTCCGACTCTTGTCCATGAAATTGGAGCGTATCAATCACAACTTGCTCTAATACCTCATGAATATAACCTTCATCAGCATCTACAAATAAACCAACACAATTAATAAAAGGAGCCAAACTCCTGGTTATCTGGCTGGCAATATCTATTGATACATAGCGGGGACTGTGTTTATAAAATACCAATCCAATAGCATCCGCACCAGCCGAAACTGCCATATTGGCATCTTCAAGATTGGTAATCCCGCAAATTTTTACTCGGGTACGATTCATTTTTTCCATGTAGAATTTTTAAATAATTACTTTAATGGCCTATGCCAAATTTTTCTAATACTGTTTTTGACTCTGGTATCGAAAAACGTGCCGGATATTGAATATTTACCAGATACAAACCATCCGGAGGAGCAGTTACGCCACCAGATGTTCTATCTCTTGCAGCCAAAACATCCGCAGCCCAATTAACCTCTTTTTTCTCCAGTCCTATAGCCATTAGTACACCGGCTATATTTCTTACCATATGATGTAAAAAAGCATTTGCGCATAATGTAATGACTATCCAATCATCAAGTCTATCCATGTCAAAGCTATGTATTGTTCGAACGGGTGATTTAGCCTGACAAGCAACGGCCCTATATGAGGTAAAGTCATGCTCTCCGACAAAACATTTTGAGGCCTGTTTCATCTTTTCAAAATCAAGTGGTCGGCATTCCCAGGTGACTAATCCATTGAGTATAGCCGGACGTGCCTGTCGATTTAAAATCAAATACTGATAAGTTCTGCGTTCAGCGCTAAACCGAGCGTGAAAATCGTCATGGATATCTATTGCCCAGATTACGGCAATATCTTTAGAAAGTATTGTATTAGTGCCTAAAACCCATGCATGGTTATCTCGTTGCGATGAGGTTTCAAAATGAACTATCTGCTGGATTGCGTGTACGCCAGTATCGGTCCTCCCGGCACAATGAACCCTGATCTGCTCATTCGCAATTTTTGATAACGCAGATTCCAGTGTTTCTTGTATTGTTGGAGAGATAGATTGTCTTTGCCAACCAAAATAATTACAACCTGCGTATTCGATTCCCAGCGCAATTTTCATTCTGTACTGGTCTTATTGGTGATTAGACAAATAGAATCAGCTTACTTAGGCTGGTTGTAGCAACATAAAATTAAATCATTCTGTTGAATTAATTTTTAATATACTAAACCTGTCCTAATAGATCCTCAGCTTGTTTTCGTTGCTCATCATTGCCGTCAGCCATTACCTCGTCAAGAATAACTTTGGCACTGTCCTTATCACCTAATTCAACATAAGCCTTGGCAAGATCAAGTTTGGTAGCAATTTCATCATCAGCACTTTGTTCATCTGGTTGTGATGCTCTGGGAACAAATACCGTATGTTCATCATCATCGTCGTCATCTTCATCCAAATCGACACTTTTTGGTATTTCAACTGTCCCATCAAAATCAAGACTTATGTCGTCTTCTGATGACTCAGAATCATCATCCAGGTTAAATTCTATGTCCATCTCTGAATCACTGCTAATGTCTTCAGACGATTCAATTGACAAATCAGTCTCTCCATCACCATCTGCAGTCATATCAAAATCAAGAGAGATCTCATCATCCGCTTCAGTTCCAGCATTGTCCTCTTCAATATCAAGTTCGATTGAGGCATCATCTTCTTGAATTTCGAGACTCATATCCAAGGCATTATCATCTGTTTCACTGGACGCTGACTCTAATTCAGGAACAGCCAGATCAATTTCTAAACCAGCATCATCTGCATCGTCCTCACTTGTTTCAATCTCAGGAGCGGCATCATCTTCTTCATTTATACTAAGGTCGAAATCAAGCAGATTATCATCATCCGTTGATTCGTCTGAATCAGAGGCATCACCTAAGTCAAACTCAACCGTCGCATTATCGTCACCTGCTTCGCCTTTTTCATTTGAAATAGACTCATCATTATCCTCTATTTCCAGATCCAGTAATTCAGAAATATCAGCACCAGCGCCAGTTGCAGCAGTTACATCAACAAAACCACCACCGGTAGTATCCGCCGCGGCATCGTCTTCATCATCATCACCTGCTTCGAATAATGCTCTTGAAGGAGACATTTCCTGCCACATAGCGACGGCCATATTCCAGTGTTCTCCTTCACCACCCAAAATTTCATGCAGAACTTTTGCTTCATCTTCGTAACTTTTCTTGTTACCTGATGTGTAAAATACTTCCAGCAGTTTTGTATGGTATTCAGGGTTTTCTGGGTCATCTTTGATTACATTTCGAACGAATTCTTCAGCTTGATCAAACTGTTCAAATGCTAGATAGGTATTAACCTCTTGCAGTGGGTCTTCATCAGATTCTTCTTCTACAGGGGCTGCTTGAACTGGGGTACCTTGTGCAGGAGTATCATCTTCATCCGCGACTTGCATTTCAGCATCACTACCTGCCACATCTTTGATAATGGTCTCTGCTTCTGCTTCTGCATCTGCGTCAGGCAGAACAGTGACCGCTTCTGAATCTGGCATTTCATCATCAGCGTCACCCAAGTCAGTAGAATCAAAGTCAGGAAATGCCTCTTCCGTCATTGCATCTATATCAATAGTTTCCGCAGAGTCTTTTTTGAATTTCATAATCACGATGATGATTATCAGCACAATCAAAACTGCAGCGATTGCCATACCTACCATCGGATTACCGAAAAGGATTTCTTTAACAGGACCAAGGTACTGATCGACCATACCCATAATACCGTCAGAATTAGCAGTCGGCTCAGACTCAATTACATCAATAACTTCTTCTTCAACAACCTCAAGTGTCTCTGCTTCATCAGCAATCATTTCATCCGCATCTTCTACCACGGCTTGATCGTCTATTGCTTCTTCAATGCCTTCCTCAACTTCCGCTACTGCTGCAGAATCCACATCAGTCATTGTTTCATCAACTATGGACTCGACTTCTTCAGTCATTCCTTCTGATGTAATGGCTTGCTCTTGCAACGCTGCTAATTCATCGTCTTTTAAAGATAATAGTCGTTTCAGATCGTCGAGTAACGCTTCTGACTCTTGAAGTTGATCTTTTAACTCCATATTCTCACGTGTCAATGCTTGAATAGACTCCTGTGCTAATGCCAGATCATCCCCAACGCCTGAGTCTACACTCGAAACCTGTTGCGTAGCTTCATCTGTATCATCAGCGGCGACCAGCTTAAGTTCGGCGTCTGCTTCAACCGTTTCTGCATCAGTATCAGTAGCAGTTGAATCTGGCACCGAACTGATTTCTGGACGTTCAGAAACTGCACCGGATAGGTTATCTTTAATGTTATCCCAGACAGCATGTTGTGATTGAACATCGGCCAATGCTTCAGCATTAGAAAGCGCAATGAGTTCACTTTCATTTGGCATACGAAGTATCTGACCACGCTTTAAACCATTAATGTTTTGGTTTAAAAATGCATCCGGATTAGCACGTAGTAAGGCCAGCATCATTTGGTTGACACTGGTAGATGAATCTGAGCGCATTGCTGATGCAATAGACCATAAAGTATCTGAATCTGAAGTCGGCCCGTAATCGCCAGCAGAGTAATTTACATTTGGCGAAGTAACTGAACTGACGGGTTGTTCGAAATCATCTGTATAGATAACTTTTTCAGCTGGTTCAGCCATTGCCTCACTACTTGGTTGACTACGAGTAAACTCACCATCACGTGCATTAGGGTCATATAATGGTGGATTGAGTAAAACTGTATATTCACGAAATAAGCGTCCATTTGACCAACTTACTTCTACCAAAAAGTTTAAAAATGGTTCACGTATAGAATCCTGGCTATAGACTCGAATGTAATCAGGGCCGTCATCAACCGCACGTCGTAAAGAAAACTTAAGTTTGCTTAATATAAAGGGACGATCTAATTTTGCTCTGGCAAAGGCTTCACTATCAGCCAGATTAACGGTTAGGGAATCAAGTTCATCAGCCGTTGGTGAAAGTAATTGAATCCTTGCATCAAACGGCTCATTTAATGCTGAATTCAAATCAAGATTACCTAGCCCAAGCGCATTTGCTAAAGCAGGAACTAAAGCTAATAAGATGACGATATAAAATTTGCGTTTCATTTTTACTTCAATTTCCTTGAAATCAATTATGTGGAGGATCAATCAAAAAAGAATATTCCCTGACGACATGACCATCAGACCAGCCTATGTCTAATGTAAATTCGACAATTGGCTCACGAATAACATCTTTACTGGTGATCTTGAGAATATTAATCCCATCACTTTTCAAAACTTTGTATTTTAACTGGTATCGAGATGCATAATCTGTAAGCGGATGCCTTAATTCGATCTTTAGATCATCGATTTCAGCCGCATCATCTGTTTTCAGCTCAATTCTGACATCAAGCAATTGATTTAAATGAGAATTTAGCTCAGCTTCAGACAATGCGAGTGCGTGGGCTGCAAGAGTATAAAAGCCCAAACATGTGAGCATTAATAACTTAAATATTATTTTGTAGACACCCATTAATTTGCACGCTATGTTATTGTTTCATATAGTAATTATATTTCCTTATACTACAATACTCATATATTTCAGAATACAATTTAACTACATTTACAATCGATTTAGTAAACTTTAGAACTTGCGAATGTGCTTTATATATAACCGATAACTATAGTTTATAAGTAGTGTTTTACCAGAATTTCAGCGATTTGAACACTATTTAATGCCGCACCTTTACGAACATTATCTGAAACCACCCACATATTCAGGCCACGTGGATGTGAAATATCTTCTCTTATACGACCAACAAATACAGGATCTTCCCCCGCAGCTTCTGTCACAGCAGTAGGGTACCCACCATCTTCATGATCATCAATGACAGTTATACCTGGCATGTTCACAAGTAATTCTTTTGCTGCCAGCGCACTGATCTTCTCTTTGGTTTCGATATGAATAGCTTCTGAATGCCCATAAAAAACCGGAACCCTTACAGCAGTTGGATTAACCAGAATTGATTCATCTTCAAATATCTTTCGTGTTTCCCACACCATTTTCATTTCTTCCTTGGTGTAGCCATTATCCTGAAAGACATCGATATGAGGTAAGACATTGAATGCGATTTGTTTCGGATAGACCTCACATTCAATGTCTTTTCCATTGAGAAGAGCCGCCGTTTGTTTTGCGAGTTCTTCTATTGCTTCTTTACCGGTGCCTGAAACTGCTTGGTAGGTACACACATTGATGCGTTCTATACCGACCGCATCATAGATTGGTTTTAGCGCAACCAACATTTGAATTGTTGAACAATTCGGATTAGCGATAATGCCACGATTCTTGAAATCCGCGACTGCGTGCGGATTTACCTCTGGCACGACCAATGGAATATCATGGTCATAACGAAATTGAGAGGTATTATCCACTACTACACAACCCGCCTCAGCAGCAATTGGTGCATAGATAGCAGAAACTGATGCACCTGGTGAAAAAAGTCCTATTTGAACTTTACTAAAATCAAACGTTTCGAGGTCTTCAACAATAAGTTGCTTATTTTTAAACTGAATACGTTTACCAGCAGAACGACTACTGGCCAAGGCATATACCTCACCTACAGGAAAATCACGTTGTTCCAGAATAGACAACATGGTTTCACCCACTGCACCTGTCGCGCCAACAACAGCGACATTAAATTTTTCACTCATTTCTATATTCCAAATCGAATTAAATTAATAATTATAGCTTCACGCTACACAGACTACTTTTAAGGCTGATACAACCGCGTCACCCATTTCATTCGTGCCAATACAACTGGTACCGTCAGAATAAATATCTTTTGTCCTTAGTCCTTTCGACAGGACCTGACTGACTGCTTGTTCAATTTGATCCGCTAATTTAACTTCAGCCAATGAATACCGTAATAACATGGATAAAGATAATATTGTAGCTAGTGGATTCGCAACATCCTGACCGGCAATATCAGGTGCAGAACCATGAATCGGCTCATACATACCAGTGCCATCACTAGCCAGCGATGCAGACGGCAACATCCCGATAGAGCCGGTTAACATTGAAGCAAGATCAGACAAGATGTCGCCAAATAAATTGGTCGTCAAGAGTACATCGAATTGTTTTGGCGTACGCACTAATTGCATAGCAGCGTTATCAACGTACATATGTTGCAACTCAATATCGGGATAATCCCTGGCAATATCACTAACGACTTCTCGCCACAATTCTGTTGCTTCGAGTACATTTGCCTTATCAACCGAACAAACGCGTCCCTGGCGCTTAGCTGCGACATCAAAAGCTACTCTTGCAATCCGTTCAATCTCGCTTTCACTATAGACCAGCGTGTTATATCCCTGTCGCTGTCCATCATCGAGCGTTCGAATACCCCTCGGTTCGCCAAAGTAGATACCACCGGTCAGTTCTCTCACAATCATTATGTCGAGATTACTGACGTACTCTGCTTTCAAACTGGAGGCCTCTGCCAATTGTGGAAAAAGCACCGCAGGGCGTAAATTGGCAAATAATCCCAATGCTGAACGAATTGCCAACAAACCACGCTCTGGTCGCAATGCGCGCTCGATAGATTCCCATTTAGGGCCTCCTACCGCGCCTAACAATACAGCAGCAGATTCTTTAGCTTTGGCCAGCGTTTCATCTGGTAACGGAACACCCGCAGCATCAACCGCACAGCCACCCAATAGACCATGGTCAATATCCAGATTCAGACCACGTTCATTGATTAAATAGGTTAGCACTTTCTCGGCCTGAGCAACTATCTCAGGTCCAATACCGTCACCCGGCAAAATTAAAATTTTCTTAGTCACAATCAAATAAAATCCAATTAATAAAAAATACACTATTTATAAAGGGCGCAAAGGATACATCAACATCAAGTCAGGCACTAATACTGGAATCGGGTTTTACGGCTTATATCAAGTTTTTTCTTTGAATACGCTAATCAAACCAGCGAAAATGATAAAAACGCCGCCAATATATTCAAAATGACTGACAATCTCGCTCGTCAAAAGTGCAGCTGAAACTGCGCCTGCAACAACCTCCAATAAAAAAATGACGGAAGAGCGCTGAATGGGAAGGTTTGTAACACCATATTGAGCCGTCCACGTCATGATAAACATGAATGGAAATCCCATTAATAATGCTAATGTGCCTGAATTAAACGTTAATTCAGGCATAGGAACATGTTGCAGCAAAATGACACATCCTGTGACGGCAATGACACCTAACCATGAAGCGCCCATTTTTAGCAATACCGGTGTCTTCCCCATCTTTCTAATAACAATATTTGTACACGCAAAGGCCATCCCTGAGGTAATAGCATAAATATCAGCAAGACTTATTGATTTATTGAAGAATAAATTTGCATCCCACAACATCAAGACCGCACCGGTCATCGCCAAAATTAACGCAAAAAAACTGAGTCTGGTAATACGTTCCCGGAGTATAAGAATAGCCAATAAAATCGACCAAATCGGTGACAGATAAAACAACAATAAAACGCGAACAACCTCTCCCTCTAACATAGCTAATATAAACCCAAGATTGGTCCAACCAGCAAAAAGACCAATGAGGATATAATCGAGTTTGTGTTCTAATAATTCACCCCGCGCCCGAAAGCAACCAGGAAAAAGAATAAGCATGGCTGTACAAAAGATAATCAATGTCGACCACAAACCCGGAACACCCATACCTTCCAATACTCTGATTGGGTACCAAAGCAGTCCCCAGAGAATTGCAGCGACAATACAAGATAATGCCGCAAAGTGATGTGATGTTTGTTGGGAAGAAAGAGTTGATAACATATACTTAGATTTTTTTACCATTAAATAACACAACAATAATCTTTCTCATGAATCCCGGACTGGAAAATTGTCATGCATACCCGTTTGAGAAGCTAACGCAATTACTCGAAGGCGTTACCATTGACCCGAATAAATCAGCCATTAGCCTTGCGATTGGCGAACCTAAACATCCTACACCAGAGTTTATATTAGATGCATTAAAATCGAATATAACTGGCGTAGCGGTCTATCCAACCACCCGTGGCATTATCGAGTTACGTCAGGCAATAGCTGATTGGTTATGCTCACGATTTAATTTGCCACGCACATCGATAGATGCCGATAAAAATGTATTGCCTGTCAACGGAACACGAGAAGCATTATTCGCCATCGCCCAAACAATAATCAACAAAGATAAACAAACACCGATTGTGATTCTACCTAACCCGTTTTATCAAATTTATGAGGGGGCAGCTTTATTAGCAGGAGCAGAACCCTATTATCTAAACTGCACTGAGGATAATAAGTTTATCCCTGATTTCTCAGCCGTACCTGACAACATCTGGCAACGATGCCAACTGGTCTACTTATGCTCACCCGGAAATCCAACTGGCGCAGTAGTTGATAAAGAAACAGTAAAGGAATTAATGGCATTATCGGAAAAATATGACTTCACTATTGCTTCAGATGAATGTTATTCAGAAATTTACCAGCTAGAAGATCAACCACCGGTTGGTCTGTTGGAGTACGCGAATGAACTGGGTAATTCCGAGTATAAACGTTGCCTGGTCTTTCATAGCCTTTCAAAACGGTCTAATGTTCCAGGCCTACGTTCGGGCTTTGTTGCGGGTGATGGTCAATTGATAGAACACTTCCTTCGCTATCGAACTTATCATGGTGGCGCTATGCCTTTACACACGCAAAAAGCGAGTATTGCTGCCTGGAATGATGAAGGACATGTAATACAAAACAGGCTTCAATACAGAGAAAAATTCAACAAAATCTGTACTATCCTGAATCCGGTCTTAACAGTCTCACCACCCGTTGCCAGTTTTTACCTGTGGCCAGCACTACCCTGCTCCGACACAGACTTTGCAAGAAAATTATTTACAAGCGAGAATGTAAAAGTTCTACCCGGCTCTTATTTGTCACGAGATTCCAGTGGGTTCAACCCCGGCACAAATCGGATTCGTATTGCCTTGGTAGCGGAAATTACAGAATGCGTAGAAGCAGCAAACCGCATTAAACAATTTATACAAAATTCATTTTAAAAAAATCAGGAAGAATATATGAGCGACTTAGAAAAATTAATCAACGACACATTTGATAACCGCGCCGAGATCGAACCCGATGAAGCAAATCAGGAAATCAAGGATGCCGTTGAAAATATCATCTGGAAACTCGACAGTGGTCAATTACGTATTGCTGAAAAAATAGATGGCAAGTGGGTCGTAAATCAATGGCTAAAAAAAGCGGTATTACTCTCTTTCATTCTTGAAAATAATGTCGTGATGCAAGGTGGTCTGACAAATTATTACGATAAGGTTCCTAATAAGTTCTATGGTTATACCAAAACTAATTTTATTGAAACTGGTGCGCGCGTTGTACCTAACGCAACTGTAAGACGTGGTAGCTTTATCGGACAAAATGTCGTATTGATGCCCAGCTTTGTCAACATAGGTGCTTATGTCGGTGATGGCACCATGGTCGATACATGGGCCACGGTAGGATCATGTGCGCAAATTGGTAAGAACGTACATCTATCCGGAGGCGTTGGTATCGGCGGCGTGCTCGAACCCTTGCAAGCTAACCCAACCATTATAGAAGACAACTGTTTCATCGGTGCGCGTTCGGAAGTCGTTGAAGGCGTAATAGTCGGCGAGGGTTCAGTGATTTCCATGGGTGTTTATCTCGGACAAAGCACACGCATCTATAATCGTGCAACTGACGAAATCACCTATGGCACCATTCCACCAGGATCGGTTGTTGTCTCAGGTAACCTGCCTTCAGATGATGGTAAATATAGTTTGTACTGTGCCGTCATTGTTAAAACCGTTGACGAGAAAACACGTAGTAAAGTCGGCATTAACGAAATTTTACGTGATGTCTAATAAACATCCATGGCACCAATAACACTCTATGGCATAAAAAACTGCGATACCGTTAAAAAGGCACGGAAATGGTTAGAAGACCATTCCGTGCCTTATTCCTTCCACGACTTTCGTGTAGATGGCATTAATAAAACACTAGTTAATAACTTCCTGAAACAAATCGATCTTGAAACACTGATCAACAAACGTGGTACAACCTGGCGTAAATTGTCTGACGAAGAAAAAGAAATTAAAAATAAAACTCAAGCGGTTGAGTTAATGATTAAGAATCCAACAATCATCAAACGACCTGTCCTAGAATTAAATAATAAACTCATTGTTGGGTTTAGCGATGAGATTTATGAATCAATTAAGCGTTGAAAACTACACTTTAGTATCTAACAGGGCTACTGTCTCAGCTTAATTAATCAGAGCATAGAATAAGCAAGAGCAAGTTAGAAAAAGAAAACAATAAATGCCTGCAAACTAGTTCAATATTTTTTCGGTACAAATGTCTGTTGATGCATAGCCGTACGTTTATAACCTTTTTCTTCTTTCAATGGAGGAATTTTTGGCACTTTAGGCTTTAAGTCCTTATATGGGATCATATCCAAAAGGTGTGATATACAATTCAGCCGGGCACGTTTTTTATCATCAGAAGGAACAACAAACCAGGGTGCTTGTGGAATGTCAGTATGGAAGAACATCTCGTCTTTACTCTTGGAGTAATCCATCCATCGCGATCTAGATTCCATATCCATTGGACTTAGCTTCCATAATTTGTGCCGCTCCAAAGCTCGTCCTTGAAAGCGCCTTTCCTGCTCTACATTACTAACCGAAAACCAGTACTTAATGAGGATAATTCCTGATCGCACCAAAGAGCATTCGAATTCAGGGCAAAAACGTAAAAACTCCTGATACTCGTCCTCTGTACAGAAGCCCATTACCCTTTCTACTCCGGCACGGTTATACCAGCTTCTGTCAAAAAGGACGATCTCGCCCGCTGCTGGCAGATGTGCAATATAGCGCTGAAAGTACCACTGTGTTTTTTCGCGTTCAGTGGGTGCGGGTAACGCGACTATGTTACAGATCCGTGGGCTCATGTGTTCAATAATGCGTTTGATGACCCCACCTTTACCAGCAGCATCACGACCCTCAAATATAATCGCTACTTTAAGCCCTTTTTTAGTTACCCATTCCTGTAACTTGACCAGCTCTACCTGAAGCCGAAACATCTCTTTTTCGTAATACATTTTTGGCAGTTTCTTTTCTTTTTCTCCTCTC
>JAURNW010000004.1 GCA_030829985.1 Gammaproteobacteria bacterium
ACTGTAATTGTTTCTACTAGTTTTCTGGGTTTATGTTTGTTATTTCTTGATTCTTTTTCTTGCTGAATTATTTTTTGAAAAAATCTTTTCCAACTTACCTACCTTGCCTAATAAAAAAGGAGGCATATTCGCATAGATGTTCTCATATTGTCCCTTTTTAATAATATACGTTTCATGCCATATGCCTACATCACCGTTTGTTCCTACTTTTTTAAGAAACCTTTGCCATTCTGGCAAATGACTTAAGTCTTTAGATTTAGCAAAATGTTCAAGTTTCTCAAATGACTCCCAATATTGAATTGAAATAATATTTCGACCAAACCATGTCTCACCACCAAGATAACCTAACGATTGATTTTTTATTAATTCTTTAATCATTTTTGGGAAACTTAAAAAAATAGGAAACCATTTATGTATTTTCCAAAAATAATTTATTCTCATTCCAATTAAAAAAACCACAAATCCATTATCTTTTTTTGCTGTAACTCTATCTTTTACGATTTTATTCATTATAAATTACCTAATTTAATACTTATTTCTACATCCTTATTAATCAATATTTGTGATTCTTCAAAATCTGGACTACTCATTTTATGTCGAACATTATTTGATACACCCCAGTCTTCTTTCGGTATACCAAAAAAACTTAGATCTAATTTATTATTTTTATTTTCATCGTTGTATATGCTTACAGCATAATTCCCATAGGGAATGTTTTCAAATTTACACATGATTTTTTTGTTTTCAATCATCGCATCTAATAAATGTGCTTGATCATATTTTTTGGGAAATGATTCTTTTAAATTTTCATTAAATAGAGCGCATTTAATATTGTTTTCAATTAATTCGGATGTCTCTATTAATACAAATAAATTAAAGGCAAATGTTCGCGTTGATACGAATATCATCAACATTAAAGTCAGATAACGAAAACTCATTTTTTTATTTTATATGAAAAAATATATGTAAGGGTAATAGGTGAAACATCTACATTATGTTCTTTAGTTCTTTTAAGTCGTTTGTTATATTTGTATCTCGTCATTAAGACTAATTGTCTTGTGTAATTTTTACCTGTAGGTGTTTTTATATTTTTAGAATTAAAGTGGTCAGCAATTTGTTTGTCAGTTAAACCCTTTTTCTTGAGTTTAAGTATTTTTTGAATTTGCTCATTTCGATAACCAATCAGTGAAAATTGTGAAAGTGCTTTGGTGGTAATAGTTGCGGTGAATTTTATCTGAATTTCTTTGAATTCAGAATATATCAATCGAAATCTACTCCACTGTGACCGATTTAGCAAGATTCCGTGGTTGATCAATATCAGCCCCTTTAATAACAGCCACATAGTATGCAAGTAGCTGTAATGGAATCGTGTAAAGTATCGGTGCCATAAAATCATAAACTGCGCTGATATTCAGTACTCTAACGTTGTCTGTGGCTTCTACTTCACTGTTTTTATCTGCAAATATAAACAGTTTCCCCTCGCGTGCCTGTACTTCCTGCAGGTTTGATTTTAATTTTTCCAATAAATGATTGTTTGGTGCAACAGCAATAACGGGCATGTCTTTATCTACCAGCGCTAAAGGACCATGCTTTAATTCACCAGCGGCATAAGCTTCCGCATGGATATAAGAAATCTCTTTCAATTTTAATGCACCTTCCATCGCGACGGGTAGAAAATTACCACGCCCTAGAAATAATGCATGATGCTTATCGGCAAAACTTTTGGCCATAACCTCAATTTCATCTTTATGTAATAATAATTGATTAACTCGACCGGGCAAGCTCTCCAATTGTTTAACATAACCATTTTCATCTTCTAATGAGAGGCCATTATTTCTTCCTATAGCAACTACCAACAGAAATAACGCTACCAATTGAGTAGTAAATGCCTTAGTCGATGCAACCCCAATTTCGGGACCAGCGTGTGTTAAGAAGACTAGCTCAGCCTCTCTGGTAATTGTGCTTTCTGCAACATTACAAATTGCCAGAGTGCCTAGATATTTTTCTTCTTTTGCTTTTTGTAATGCTGCAAGCGTATCTGCGGTTTCACCCGACTGAGAGATACAAACGAACAAGGTATTATCCGTTACGACGGATTTACGGTAACGAAATTCACTGGCAATCTCTACATGGCAGCTAATATTGGCGATCTCTTCTATCCAGTTGGCTGCAATTAATCCAGCATGATAGCTTGTACCACAGGCAACTATCTTTACTGCTTTCACCCTCGTGAATATGGAATCAGCATTCTGACCAAATTCATTAATGACTATTTTGCCATCTTCAATCCGACTTTTTAGTGATTCAGATATTGCATCGGGTTGAGAGAAAATCTCTTTTAGCATGTAGTGCCGATAGCCTGCCTTATCGGCAACATCAGCATTAAGTTCCGAAACATTGATCGGCCTATCAACAATATTACGATCTTTATCATAGATCGTCAGTTTATCGCGTTTAATATCTGCAACATCGCCTTCTTCAAGAAAGATAAAACGCTGTGTAACCGGTAACAATGCAAATACATCTGAAGCAATAAAATATTCACCGATACCGACACCTATAACGAGTGGACTCCCTTTTCTAACTGCAATCAATCGTTTCGGATCAGCCTTGTTAATAACACCTAGTGCATAAGCGCCGTTTAATTGGGAAATAGTCTGAAATACTGCTTCGAGAATATCTGGATTGGTTTGAATTGCCTGATAGATACCATTAACAATGACCTCGGTATCCGTTTCTGATGTAAATTCAAAACCAGCAGATCTTTGTTGCTCTCGCAAGGATTCGTGATTTTCAATAATGCCATTGTGAACTAATGCAATTTCATCGCGACAGATATGAGGATGAGCATTGTTTACACTTGGTTTACCATGTGTTGCCCAACGCGTATGAGCGATTCCAGTGCCGCCACTCAATGGTGATGCCTCATGCTCTTGTTGTAATTGGTTAACTTTACCCAATACCCGAATTCTCTGAACAACATCATTTTCATCAATGACAGCCAGGCCTGCGGAATCGTAACCTCGATATTCAAGCCGCTTCAAACCTTCAAGCAAAATAGGAGAAACATCACGTTGGGCTACAGCGCCGACAATTCCACACATAATATATTCTTATTCGATTATTATTTATTAATATACGTATCGTGACTCATGAATCGTCTTGACTCATCAAGAATAAATTCATTGGCTTCTATCTTGGCATGCATTTGCTGATTAGGTGATAAGTTGCCCGAAGCAGCAAGCACTTCAATCTGTCGCTTTGCTTTTTCATTCCCTTGTTGGGATGCGGCAAAGTACCACTTATAGGCTTCCTGATTGCTTCTTTGTATTCCACGTCCAAAATTAATCATATCACCATAGTTCTTTTGAGCATCAGCATGTCCGGCTTTCGCGGCTTTCTCATACCAATACAGCGCTTTTTTATAATCCTTTTTAACACCAAATCCTAAATAGTACATAATACCCAAATAATTTTGTGCATCAGCATCACCATTTTCAGCTAATGGTATCCACAGATTAAAAGCCGTTTCATAATCTCCACTCTCAAATGCTTCTTTTGGATTTGTTTCTTTGCCACACGCAGTAATCTGCAACGCGACTATTAGTATAAAAAAATATAAAACGGACTTTTTCATAATTTTGCTTATCATACTTGTACAAATTTCATTATGTATTTAGGAATGTCTTCTATTATGGTCGGGGCGAGAGGATTTGAACCTCCGACCCCTTGCACCCCATGCAAGTGCGCTACCAAGCTGCGCTACGCCCCGAATTTAAATAAGAAGATTTTAACGAAAGAGTTTTGTGCTGACTACTCATTGAAATAAACGGTCATAAACTTATAACCGTCATAGACAAAACTCAATTAGACTGAATTATGAATTAACGCCGTAAGAGATCCAGAACTTCTTCAAGTTCGGTTCTTAACTGTTTAATGATCTGCTGGCTTTGATTTGAGTCATCTTTGGCTTCATCACCTGATAACCGCTGTCTAGCACCACCAATCGTAAACCCTTGCTCATAAAGCAAACTTCTAATTTGTCTGATAAGGATTACATCGTGACGTTGGTAATATCGTCTATTACCACGACGTTTGAGTGGTTTGAGAGAGGGGAATTCTTGTTCCCAATAGCGTAATACATGTGGCTTGACAGCGCAGAGATCGCTGACCTCGCCTATTGTAAAATAACGTTTACCGGGTATAACCGGCAATTCACTATTGTTGGACGCTTCCAGCATATGCTTCTACTCGTGCCTTTAATTTTTGACCTGGACGAAAAGTAACTACGCGACGAGCGCTAATAGGAATTTCTTCACCCGTTTTCGGATTACGTCCCGGTCGTTGATTCTTATCTCTCAAGTCGAAATTGCCAAACCCGGAAAGCTTGACTTGATTGCCCGATTCTAAAGCGGAACGAATTTCTTCAAAGAACATTTCTACAATTTCCTTAGCTTCACGTTTGTTCAAGCCAAGTTCTTCGTATAATTTTTCCGCCATTTCAGCCTTTGTCAGTGCTGCCATATTATTCTCTCAGTTTTGCACAGAAATTATTATGTAGGCCATCAATAACCTTAGCCATGATGGATTCAACCTCTTCATCCATAAGAGTGCTAGAAGTTGCTTGAAAGGTCAAGCCTAAAGCAAGACTTTTTTTCTCTTTTTCAATACCTTCCCCTTGATATACGTCAAATAACTCTAGGTTAGTGAGCAACTCAGTTGCACCATTATTAATACAATTAATGATGTCTGTGAGCGGTATTTTTTCATCCACCAGAATAGAAATATCACGTTTTACTGAAGGATATTTAGATATTTTCGCATAACGTGACTTCTCTTGTTTTAGGCTGTTTTTTATATTAAATTCAAACACATAGAGATTATCACCAATACCAAGACTGGAGCATATTTTGGGGTGTAAACGACCAAAATGACCAATTTTATTTCCGTCAACCAACAAATCTACCGCCTGCCCTGGATGTAGCATCTCTGATTGACTCGATTTCATTTCAATTCTTTCAGACCGCAGCATCGAGTAAAAAATCGTCTCGACATCTGCTTTTAAATCATAGAAATCACATAATATATTCTTTTTATCCCATTGTTTTTCATTAATATTTCCATATATTAATCCACCAACATGAGGTTCTTGTTTAAGGTCGTCGATATCATTAAATACCAATCCTGTTTCGAAGATCCGAATCCTTTCTTGTTGCCGTTTTATATTGTATTGCAGCGTATTTAATAAACCGGGTAATAAACTGCTGCGCATTTCTGATAATTCAGGCGCTATGGGATTAGCCAATACTAAACTTTTATTATTATTCAATAACTTAGTATATTTTGGATCAATAAAGCTATAAGTAATGACTTCATGGTAATCACGGTTTATCAAAACCTCTCTGAAATACTGTACCGTTTTATAATGTGTATTGGGGGCATTTATATTGAGTTTATGCGTTGGTGCTGAGACAGGAACTGCGTCATAACTGAATATCCGTGCTAATTCTTCAATCAGGTCGACTTCGATATTAATATCGAAACGATGTGAAGGAGGGACTACAAGCCATTGTTTTTCATTGTATTTAGAGTCCATACCCAACTTTAAAAAAGTATCTGTTACGAACTTTTCATCTAAATCGATACCGAGCACCCGTTTGATTTGTGCCTGTCTGAGGACAACCTGATTATTTTTAGGTAATTCACTTTCACTAGTAGATTCACTAATAGGCCCTGCTTGTCCACCACACAATTCCAGAACCAGAGCAGAAGCACGTTCCATTGCAATTGATTGAAGTGCCGGATCAACGCCACGTTCAAAACGGTGAGATGAATCGGTATGTAATCCATATTGGCGGGCTTCACCAATGATTGCATCTGGTGAAAAAAATGCGCTTTCCAGAAAAATATTATTCGATGTTGTTGTAACCGCACTATCATATCCACCCATTAAACCGGCCATCGCTAATGGACCCGATTCATCAGTAATCAATAGCGTATTTTGTTTGATATCAAATTCGGACTCATCAAGCAGTTTTATCCGCTCTTTATCCTTAGGGAAACGAACTTCTATACCACCCTGCAATCGGTCATTATCAAAGGCATGCATAGGCTGACCCAGCTCAAGCATGATGAAATTAGTTATATCAACTACGACATTAATGCTTCTAAGTCCTGAACGACGTAGTTTTTCTGACAACCAAAGTGGCGATTTGACTGATGTATCGACATTTTCAATAACTCTGCCAAGGTATTTAGGACAAGCGCTTGTAACTGAGGACTTAACATTACGGCTTGCAGTGGATTTCATCTCCACAGGTTTAATTTCAGGCAGGCCAAATTCCAACTGGTTGAATACCGCTACTTCACGTGCGATACCTTTTAAACTCAAACAATCACCACGATTAGGTGTCAACGAGATTTCGATAATATTGTCATTAATATCAATAAGCTCGTTTAATGGTTTACCTATAGTCTCGCTTCCAGATAAGTCGATAATACCTTCATGATCATCACCCAAGCCAATTTCTGCAGCAGAACATAGCATGCCATTTGAAAGCACACCTTTTAAGGTTGTCGCCTCCAGCTTTGGCTTTCCCGGTAATTGCGCTCCAATTCTGGCTAGTACAGTTCGCATTCCTGCCCTGGCATTGGCTGCGCCGCACACAATCGTTAAAGGATCTTTTTCACCACAATCAACTGTACATACTTGGAGTTTGTCAGCATCGGGGTGTTTGGATACGGATATGATCTCAGCAATGACCAATCCATCAAATTCCTTACAGGCCGGTGTTACATCATCGACCTCAAGTCCAGCCATTGTTAATTGATGTACTAACGTATCCGAATCAATGGCAGGATTTACAAACTCCCTTAACCACTTTTCACTGAATTTCATTGGCTATAGTCCTCTCAAATCTCAGTGGAATTGTTTAAGGAAACGTAGATCGTTATCAAAAAACATACGCAAATCATCAACACCGTAATAAAGCATCGCTAAACGTTCGACTCCCATTCCAAATGCAAGACCGGTATATTTTTCCGGATCAACGCCTACATTCTTTAATACATTCGGATGTACCATGCCGCAACCTAATACCTCTAGCCAGCCACGCTCGCCCATAATATCAACCTCTGCCGAGGGTTCAGTAAAAGGGAAATAAGACGGACGAAACCGAATTTTCAATTCTTTCTCGAAGAAGATTTCCAGAAAATTGATCAATAAACCTTTCAATTCTGCAAAGGTAACTGATTCATCGACTATCAGACCTTCAACCTGATGAAACATTGGTGTGTGTGTCATATCCGAATCACATCGATAAACACGCCCCGGTGCGATAAAACGAAACGGCGGTTTATCGTTTTGCATAATACGGATCTGCACTGATGACGTATGCGTTCGCAATAAACGCCCATCCGGGAAATAGAAAGTATCGTGCATGGCACGAGCAGGATGATGTGCAGGGATATTAAGTGCTTCGAAGTTATGATAATCATCCTCAACTTCTGGCCCTTCAACTATTTCAAAGCCTATCTGTTGAAACAGTGACTCGATACGTTGCAAGGTTAAGGTAATGGGATGTAAACCGGCGCGTCTATTGCCCCGACCTGGCAAAGTAACATCAACACGACCTGCTTTAATAATTTCATTCAGATGTTCATCTTCAAGCACCGCTTTGCGGGATTCTATTGCTTGTTGAACAACCGTCTTGGCGAGATTAATAACCTGACCTGCCTCTGGTCTTTCTTCAGCAGGTAATTTGCCAAGTTGTTTCAGAAGTTGTGTCAATTGACCTTTTTTACCGAGGTAATCAACTCTAATTTGATCCAGTTGGGATAGGTCAGTTGCAGAATCAATTTCTGATAGAGCCTGAGCTTGTAGTTTCTCGGTATTATTCACTTTTTAATCCAATATAGGTCACTACGGACTTTTCGACAGTCGTATCTTTTCGCGACATATAGTACATCCTGCGCATAAAAAAAGGGAAAGGTAATCCTTTCCCTGTTTTTATTCATTATAAAATGATCAATGAGTGAGACTGGATTTAGCTTGCTCTGCTAATACGCCGAAGGCGACTTTATCAAACACAGCCAAATCAGCTAATACCTTACGATCAACTTCTACAGAGGCCTTATTCAAGCCATCAATAAAACGGCTATAAGAAAGTCCATGGATTCGAGCAGCCGCATTAATACGGGTTATCCAAAGCGATCTGAATTGTCTCTTACGTTGACGTCGATCTCTATAGGCATACTGAGCAGCTTTTGTTACAGCTTGCTTGGCAACGCGAAAGACATTCTTGCGTCGACCACTATAGCCTTTAGCCTGATCAATGATTTTTTTATGTCTGGCGTGTGCGGTAACACCACGTTTTACTCTAGGCATTGCTTCAATTCCTCTCTATAAATACGGGACCATGCGGGCAACAGCCTTCTGATCACTATCATGAACTGCAAGCATTCCGCGCAACTGACGTTTACGTTTTGTGCTCTTTTTGGTCAATATATGGCTTCGATGCGACTGACCATGTTTAAATTTGCCTGAAGCAGTACGCGAAAAACGCTTTGCAGCACCGCGGTTTGTTTTCATCTTGGGCATTTCATTAACTCCACTTTCAATATTCTGTAACTTTTCGAATCTATTTTTTTGATGCTAACACCATCACCATCTGCCTGCCTTCCATCTTTGGAAACTGTTCTACAGTTCCAAATTCTTCCAGATCGGCTTCTATTCTCTTTAACATTCTGGTACCTAATTCCTGATGCACCATTTCTCTGCCACGAAATCTAAGTGTAATCTTGACCTTGTCACCATTACTCAGGAATTTTATCAGATTCTTTAACTTGATCTGATAATCACCATCTTCTGTACCAGGTCGAAACTTGATCTCTTTGACTTGTATCTGTTTTTGCTTCTTTTTAGCAGCGTGTTTCTTCTTGTTTTGCTCAAATATAAACTTGCCATAATCCATCACTCGGCAAACTGGCGGCTCAGAATTCGGTACAATTTCAACCAGATCTAACCCGGAGTCCTCAGCGCTTTGTTGAGCATCACTAATTGACACGACACCTACTTGTTCGCCCTCAGCATTTATTAACCTCACCTCTGGTGATGTTATGTCCTCATTGAGGCGTGTCTGCTTTTCTACGCTGATAAAATTAATCCTCCAAATTAGTACGGCCGAGGCACGCGACATCGTCGTTCAAGCGCTGAATCAGGGTGTCCAGAGACATTGTTCCAAGATCCTCACCATCTCGCGTACGCACGGCCACAGTATTTTCATTTTGTTCACGTGCCCCAAGAATTATCTGATAGGGAACGCGTTGCATTGCGTGGTCGCGGATTTTAAGCCCGATCGTTTCATTTCTCAAGTCAACTTCGGCCCTAAAGTGCTGGTTTTTCAAGATTTCTGATATTTTTTTCGCATAATCGATTTGATTTTCGGTAATTGAGATAATAACGGCCTGTACGGGAGCCAACCAAACCGGGTAAGCACCGGCATAATTCTCTATCAAAATACCGATAAATCGCTCCATTGAACCAACAATCGCACGATGCAACATAACCGGAACCTGTTTTGAGCTATCTTCATTGACATAGGAGGCATCCAAACGTTCAGGCATGGAAAAATCGACCTGGATTGTTCCACACTGCCACACTCGTCCAATACAATCCTTTAAAGAAAATTCAATTTTAGGTCCATAAAAGGCACCTTCGCCCGGCTGTAACGCCCAATCCAGTCCCTTATTATTTAATGCCAATTCAAGTGCTTGCTCGGACTTATCCCAGATTTCATCACTCCCTACCCGGTTTTCGGGTCGGGTGGAAAGCTTGATAATGACATCATCGAAACCAAAATCACGGTATACCTCGAATAACAAATCAATAAAGTTTGATACCTCATCCTGAATTTGATGCTCGGTACAAAAAATATGCGCATCATCCTGAGTGAAATTACGTGCGCGCATCAAACCATGCAACGTACCGGAAGCTTCGTTACGGTGACAGGAACCAAATTCGGCCAATCTCAGGGGTAAATCGCGGTAACTCTTCAGGCCCTGGTTAAAAACCTGAATATGGCAAGGACAGTTCATCGGTTTAATCGCGTAATCCCGGCTCTCGGAACTGGTGGTAAACATATCCTCGCGGAATTTATCCCAATGCCCGGAACGTTCCCATAAACTCTTATCAACGACCTGCGGGGTATGAATTTCCTGATAACCATTCTGCCGCATTTTTGTACTTATATATTGTTCTATAATTTTATATATCGTCCACCCTTTTGGGTGCCAAAACACCATGCCGGGGGCTTCTTCCTGAAAATGGAATAGATCCTGTTTCTTGGCCAATTTTCTATGGTCGCGTTTTTCTGCTTCTTCAAGACGCGTTAAATAAGCCTTTAACGCCTTTTTGTCCTGCCATGCAGTGCCATAAATACGTTGTAACATTTCATTATTAGAGTCACCACGCCAATACGCGCCGGCCAGTTTCATCAACTTGAAAGACTTAATCTTTCCGGTACTGGGAACATGCGGACCACGACACAAATCTGTGAAATCGCCTTGGGTATAAAGAGAGAGATCTTCATTACTTGGAATCGATTCAATTATTTCGGCTTTATATTCTTCGCCCAGGTTCCGAAAGAATGCCGTTGCTTCATCGCGAGTCATAACTGATCGTGATACTTCAAGATCAGCCTTGGACAGTTCTTCCATCTTTTTTTCGATTTTGACGAGATCGTCCGGGGTAAAACCTGGCTCATAAGCATAGTCATAATAGAAGCCATCTTCTATCACAGGACCAATAGTTACTTGCGCCTCGGGATAAAGTTCTTTGACCGCCTGTGCCATCAGATGAGCACAAGAGTGTCGAATTATTTCCAGACCTTCTGGATCGCGCTCGGTGATAATCCTTAAATTGCTGTCTTTTTCTATCAGATAGGATGCATCAACAAAATTATCGTCCACCATGCCACCCAAAGTTGCCTTAGCTAAACCGGGACCTATGGATTCGGAGACTTGCATGACCGTCAATGCGTGATCATATTCGCGCTGACTATTATCGGGTAACGTAATCGTGGGCATATTTTCTCCTTATTATTCAGTGGTGACCCCCACAATAGGCCACGTGTAAAGGATATTTAAAATGTAACAGGCACCGCATGACGGTGCCTGTGTGTCGTTTGGTAGGCACGATTGGACTCGAACCAACGACCCCTACCATGTCAAGGTAGTGCTCTAACCAACTGAGCTACGCGCCTAAATAAAAAACTATCTTACTACTTTAGGTCCACGTTGACTTGATGCTCTGAGTAAGCTCAGTTGAACCAACTGCACCCTCTGGGCATAAAAGCATACGCGCCTAAATAAAAAGTTATCATACTACTTAAAGCCCACATCGAACATGTTCAAGGGCTTTAAAGGCGGCATAGCATACAGAAGACTATAGGTCTGTTACAAGCCCTAACATTAACTGGCTTTAATATCGACCAATCCCAGACCGTGAATCTTTAATTGATGTATTTCATCACGCACCTGCGCCGCCTCTTCAAACTCCAGGTCACGTGCATGTTGGTACATCTTTTCTTCTAATTTCTTAAGCTTCTTCATCAGTAGCTCGGGTGACATCACCTTATATTCAGCTACCTCTTCCGCCACTTTCTTATAGGCCTTCGAGATAGTGCTTTTATCAGTATAAGCCCCCTCAAGAATATCAGTAATGGCTTTTTTAATACCTTTTGGCGTGATGCCATTCACTTCATTAAATTCAATCTGCTTGCTGCGACGCCGTTCTGTTTCATCGATCGCATGCTGCATGGAATTGGTTATTTTATCGCCATAAAGAATAGCTTTTCCGTTCAGATTCCTCGCGGCACGACCAATCGTCTGAATCAATGTCATCCCGGAACGTAAAAAACCTTCCTTATCTGCATCAAGAATCGCGACTAACGAAACTTCCGGCAGATCCAGTCCTTCTCGTAACAGGTTAATACCGACCAGGACATCGAACTCCCCTATTCTCAGATCACGAATAATTTCAACACGCTCAACAGTATCAATATCGGAATGTAAATAACGTACTCTGACGCCATGTTCGGACAAATAATCGGTTAAATCTTCCGCCATACGTTTGGTCAGTGTCGTGACCAGGACACGTTCATCAACAGCTGTACGTAGCGTGATCTCTGACAATAGATCATCGACTTGTGTGCCAACTGGACGCACCTCGATTTCGGGGTCTATCAAACCTGTTGGTCGCACCACTTGTTCGACTATCTTGCCAGAATGCTCCTCTTCATATGATCGAGGCGTCGCTGATACAAAAATCGTTTGTGGTACCAGTTTTTCAAATTCATCAAACCGTAATGGCCGATTGTCCAAGGCTGAAGGCAAGCGAAAACCATACTCGACCAGATTTTCTTTACGTGCGCGATCCCCTTTATACATTGCACCTAATTGCGGAATAGTGACGTGACTTTCATCAATGATCATCATCGCATCTTCAGGTAAGTAATCGAGCAAGGTCGGTGGTGGTTCGCCCGCTGCCCTTCCTGATAAATAACGCGAATAGTTTTCAATGCCCGAACAATAACCAATCTCGTTGATCATCTCGATATCAAACCGGGTACGCTGCTCGAGGCGCTGTGCTTCAACCAATTTGTTCAATGATTCAAGTTGTTCGAGTCTGACTTTTAGCTCACCCTTAATCGATTCAACCGCATCTAACAACACCTGTCGTTGCGTTACATAATGTGTCTTTGGGTGAATAGTGACGCGCGGCAATTTCCGCAAAACCACACCGGTTAAAGGATCAAATTGACTGATTGATTCGATCTCATCATCAAATAATTCGACTCGAATCGCTTCCGATTCCGATTCCGCCGGGAAGATATCAATTACATCACCGCGAGAACGATATGTACCTCGATGTAGTTCGACTTCATTGCGTTTGTATTGCAATTCAGTCAAACGTCGTAACAGTGTCCGTTGATCGACCAGATCACCGCGGTCGAGGTGCAACACCATCTTCAGATAACTGGAAGGATCACCCAAACCATAAATAGCGGAAACAGTTGCTACTATTATAGTATCGCGACGCTCTAAAATGGCCTTGGTTGCAGACAAACGCATCTGTTCAATGTGTTCATTAATAGAGGCATCTTTCTCTATATAGGTATCGGTTGTCGGAACATAGGCTTCAGGCTGGTAGTAATCATAGTAAGAAACAAAATACTCAACGGCATTGTCCGGGAAAAATTCACGCATCTCGCCATACAATTGGGCGGCCAAAGTCTTGTTAGGCGCCAATATCATCGCGGGCCGCTGTTGTTGTTGGATAATATTGGCAATCGTGAACGTTTTACCGGAACCGGTAACACCCAACAGGGTTTGATAAGCCAAACCATCTTCCAGACCTTCATTCAATGCATTAATAGCAGCAGGTTGATCGCCTGCAGGCACAAACTCTGAAACCAGTGAAAATTCTTTCATGTATAATCTATTTTAAGCGAACCGTTTCTAGTATATTACACGCCCTTTATGCCCCATTTAATCAGGAGACAAAGTTGGACATCCCATTATCACATCGTGCGCAAAGTATTAAACCCTCACCCACTCTGGCTGTTACAGCTCGTGCGGCTGCACTCAGAGCAGAAGGAAAGGATATTATCGGTCTCGGCGCAGGCGAACCCGATTTTGACACCCCGGAACATATTAAGGAAGCCGCTATTGAGGCATTGAAGAGAGGACAAACCAAATATACTGCCGTTGATGGCACCGTTGAATTAAAAAATGCGATCATTGATAAATTCAAACGTGAGAATAATCTGACCTACAATAGCAAACAAGTTTCTGTCTCATGTGGTGCGAAGCATAGTCTTTATAATCTGTTCCAGGCAACGCTTAATCCCGGTGATGAAGTTATTATCCCTGCACCCTATTGGGTTTCTTACCCTGACATGGCAAAACTTGCTGGCGCAGAACCGGTGACTATCAAAACCAGTATTGATGAACATTTCAAAATTAGTCCCGAAAAATTACGTGGCGCAATATCTGACAGAACACGCATGGTTGTCTTCAACAGCCCATCTAATCCTTCAGGCGTTTGTTACAGTGAAGCAGAATTAGCCGCCCTGGGAGAAGTATTGCTACAGCATCCCGACATACTGATTGTCACGGATGATATTTATGAGCATATTCTTTGGGGCCAGGACAAATTCGTAAACATCGTGAATGCCTGCCCTAAATTATATGATCAGACCATCGTAGTTAATGGGGTTTCAAAGGCCTATTCCATGACCGGTTGGCGCATAGGTTATGTCGGTGGTCCTGAATCTATCATCAAAGGGATGAACAAGATCCAGTCACAAAGCACGTCTAACCCAACGTCTATCGCACAAGCCGCTGCCGTTGCTGCATTAACCGGTGACCAGACTTACATCAAAGAGAGTACAGGCGTATTTAAAGAAAGACATGACTTCGTGTTTAAGGCGTTACAGGAAATAGACGGTATTAACTGTATTCCATCTGAAGGAACATTCTACATATTCCCGGATATGAATGGTCTGATAGAAAAGCTAGAGGGTATAAGCAACGATATTGAGTTAGCCGAGTTCTTTTTAGAAAAAGCGGAAGTTGCAATGGTTCCGGGTTCTGCCTTTGGTACCAATGGTTGCATGCGGATCTCATTTGCAACCAGCATGGAAAACCTCGAAAAAAGCATGGCAAGAATTAAGGCAGCTTTATAAACCAATTAAATTGTATAAGTGTTGACCCTGTCTATCACCATCAGTACTATACACGCCTTCGAATATTCCCCGGTAGCTCAGTCGGTAGAGCGGGTGACTGTTAATCACTAGGTCGGCAGTTCGAGCCTGTCCCGGGGAGCCAAACGAAAGACTTTAAAGAGTGATCTTTAAGGTCTTTTTTTTATAAGCTCATCCCTGCTCCATTCACTTTCAAGCAATCCTTTCGTTCACGATAATCTGGCATGACCTTATCTAATTCATTTCAGAATACATCTGCATGGTTTTTGTGTTTTAGGTGAGCCAGTTCATGTACAACAATGTAATCAACAATCTTTTAATGACGCCATGATACATTTCCAATGGAAACTCAGGTTTTTATTCTCAGAGCATGAAGCCTAACGATTTTGTAATTTCATTGCTCGTATGTTTCCTGAGCTTACTCCCATTTTATTTTTTTAATAATCAACGCGTTGATTTATTTTCACTTATCCTTTATCCCGAAAGAATTTTTTGAAGGTTTATAATAGCTTCAGCGTATTGTGTACCCCGTCAGCCCCATGTGGACCAATTAGCCTAATTGCCTAAGAGATAGTTTTCGTTCATCGTTAACCGAAGAGGAAACGATGATGACAAATAAAAGAAGTGCAGAACAAACCGTACGTGATTGTACGTCGTCAAAACCTTTTGGACAAAGAGCGGCATAAACTAAGAGACAGATCGGTTCATCGGGTTAGTTAATGTGTTGTTTATCGTAATGCATCTGTTTACGTAGTGCCAAGGTAT
>JAURNW010000005.1 GCA_030829985.1 Gammaproteobacteria bacterium
AACGTGCATTGATTAAACAAAATACCTTGGCACTACGTAAACAGATGCATTACGATAAACAACACATTAACTAACCCGATGAACCGATCTGTCTCTTAGTTTATGCCGCTCTTTGTCCAAAAGGTTTTGACGACGTACATTAGTACGTGACCTGAAAGCGCGCATTCAAATCCACCACCCAAAGCATTTCCGTGTATTAAAGATATAGTGGTTATATCAAGATCACGCCCAATATGATTAGCATACAAACCGTCAATACATAATCTTGCATAATCCCTGAGTGTTTCCCTGTCATTATTCTCAATACAACTTATGAATAACTCTAAATCACCACCAAAACTAAAGACCGGATGACGAGATGTAAAAACACTAAACTCAATATCAACTAACTGACCTTGATAAGATAATTTACCTTCATTGTGTTTTAATATTGATTGGAATTTTTTAAGTTCATCAAGCAATGCAACAGTAAAGCAGGCGCGCGGTTGTGAGTTGAGATATAACCAGACCGATCTCTGTTCTGGATCAACCTGGACTTCAAGATGTTTAAAGTTCTGAAATGAAATTTCGCTACTGTATCTGATAGTACTCATAGTATTTCCCCTTTAATTTACCGTATTTAATTAACTCTGTTTTAAAATACATTTCACTAATCCAGTGACAATGTATATCAACAGAGCAACTTAGTCCTAATGACTATGAGTCAAAAACTAAAATAAGATTGGAAAAATTAAAAGAGAAATATTTTTTGAAAAGTTATTTCGATGTGATTAAAACAACAGCATAAACAGCAATACCTTCACCACGACCAACAAAGCCCATTTTTTCTGTGGTGGTAGCTTTAATATTAATATCAGATGTACTTGCATCTAGATCAGCAGAAATATTTTTTTTCATTGCTGAAATATATGTCGCCATTTTTGGCGCTTGAGCCAAAATAGTTATGTCTGCATTACCCAACACATAATTATTTTGTTTCATTAAATCATTCACTTGCTTTAGTAAAATTCGGCTATCAATGTTTTTTAAAGTTGGATCAGTATCAGGAAAATGGGCACCAATATCACCCAAACACAGCGCACCGAGGATAGCATCGCAAAGAGCATGTATGACTGCATCTGCATCCGAATGACCTTCCAAACCTTTTTCGTAGGGAATAGTCACTCCGCCAAGGATTAAAGGACGGTCTATAACCAGTCGGTGTGCATCATATCCATGTCCAATTCGCATTTTTTTATCTCATCCCATCTAGGTACAATTCAAGATATTGAAGATCATCTTTATGGGTTATTTTTATATTTTCGTGATGACCTTCGATAATTAAAGGTTGATAACCAATCCGTTCTATGGCCATTGACTCATCAGTAACAATGACCTTCTCCTGCAATGCCTGTTCAATAGCATTGACAAGTTTTCCGTATTTAAACATTTGTGGTGTTTGTGCATGCCAAAGAGATTGCCGTTCCACAGTTTTTACTATTTCACCTTGCTCATTTACACGTTTCATTGTGTCTCTACAAGGTAAGGCAAGTATGCCTCCAACTTCATGCATTTTTAGATTTTTTATAAGTCTATCGATTGCAGACTGATTCAAACAAGGTCTGGCTGCATCATGAACCAACACCCAATCATCTTCATTTGCTTTGCCTGTAAGTGCATGCAAACTATTTAATACAGATTGATAACGTTCATCACCACCAGGAGCAGTCAATATTTTTTTATTTTTTGATATAGCCATATCCGGCCAGTATTCATCTTTGCTGGAAATTGCAACGACAATTTTTTCAATTTCATTGCGATGTAGAAAACAATCAATCGTGTACTCAAGAATCGTTTTATTATCAAATGTAATATATTGTTTTGGTTTATCCACGCCCATACGTGCACCAACACCAGCGGCTGGAATGACTACCCAGTATTTTACATTATCTGACATGTCCGTTAATTCGGTTTAGATTTGATGTCTGTATAGTCAACAATTTGATAAAACGTTTCGTCGTGTTTGATCATTCCCATCTCACTTCGTGCCCGTTCTTCAATTGCATCCTTACCCTGTTTTAAATCATAAACCTCTGCGGCTAAAGAGAGATTGCGTTCTTTAAGCGAATTATTCTCCTGTTCCATCTGACTGATCTGTTCTTGCAGATGATGCACCTCGGTCAAACTGCCATTACCAACCCATAAACGATACTGCAGCAGTATTAACAATATGACAAAGAGTGTGGCAGTGAATTTCATTTATCTAAAATTAAATTTGTACTTAAAATATATAAATCCATGCGTTTTTATCAGCATCACATTTATAAATAATTATCGAATAAATCAAGCACGTTCACGATAAATTATAAAAAGCATTACTGCCGGGATAACTGGCATTACTCCCTAACTGCTCTTCAATCTTCATCAAACGATTATATTTAGCCACACGATCTGACCGTGAAAGTGAACCCGTTTTAATTTGTCCTGCAGAAGTAGCAACTGCAAGATCAGCAATCGTAGTATCTTCTGTCTCGCCAGAACGATGTGAGATTACCGCTGTATAGCCGGCTTTTTTTGCCATATTGATAGCCGCAAGCGTTTCGGTCAGTGTTCCGATCTGATTAACTTTAATCAGGATAGAATTGCCAACGCCTTTATCAATTCCTTCCTGAAGTATAGATGTATTTGTAACAAACAAATCATCACCCACTAATTGAACATCTTCGCCCAGAGTATCGGTTAATAATTTCCAACCATCCCAATCATCTTCCGCCATCCCATCTTCCATAGTAATGATCGGATACTTATCAAACCATGGGATCAGGTAATCGAGAAATTCTTGTGCGTTAAGTTGTTTGTTTTCCGATTCAAGAGTGTAGATGCCTTCATTATAAAATTCAGAACTTGCTACATCCAGGCCTAATAAAATATCTTCGCCAGCTTTATAACCCGCATTATTTATTGCTTCAAGTATCACCTCAATCGCTTCTTCATTAGATGATAGATTCGGGGCAAAACCACCTTCGTCACCCACTGTTGTGCCGAGGCCACGTTTTGATAAAACTGATTTCAAAGAATGAAAGATCTCTGTTCCATAACGTACAGCTTCTCTGATGCTTGGTGCGCCTACGGGCAAGATCATAAATTCCTGCATATCAACACTATTGTCTGCATGCGCGCCACCATTGATGATATTCATCATGGGTACCGGCATTTGAAATGGACCATCACCACCCAGGTATTCATATAAGGGAACTTTATTTTCATTGGCCGCTGCATGCGCCGTTGCCATCGAAACCGCCAGAATAGCATTCGCGCCCAGGTTTTCTTTATTCGCTGTACCATCCAGATCAATCATAATTTGATCGATTTCTGCCTGTTCAGATACTTCTATTCCAGACAAGGCAGGTGCAATGATTTGATGAATATTATCGATGGCGGTAAGCACACCCTTGCCCATATAACGTGAGTCATCCATGTCTCTTAATTCCAATGCTTCACGCACACCGGTTGATGCGCCTGAAGGAACCATAGCACTACCCACGGCACCGCTAGCAGTAATAATCTCGGCTTCAATAGTCGGGTTTCCTCTGGAATCGAGGACTTCGCGGGCGTTGATTTTACTTATAACTGTCACTCTTAAATCTCCAATACAGGTCAAGTTAATTTATATTTTTAGTGATTTGATCGATTCTTTTTAAGGTTTCTAATAATTCGCGCATCTTGTTAAGCGGCCATGAATTAGGCCCATCACTTAATGCTTTTTCCGGATCCGGATGTGTCTCCATAAATAAACCCGATATCCCGACTGCCATAGCTGCACGTGCTAATGCTGGTACAAACTCACGTTGTCCGCCTGAAACCTTGCCGGCACCACCTGGCATTTGTACGGAGTGCGTCGCATCGAATACAACAGGTGCACCTGTTTCCTGCATAACAACCAATGAACGCATATCTGACACAAGATAATTGTAACCAAATGAAGCTCCGCGTTCACACACCATGATTTTGTCATTACCTGCTGCACGTGCTTTTTCAACAACATGTGTCATATCCCATGGAGCTAGAAACTGGCCTTTCTTTATATTAACCGGCAATCCGGTTCTGGCAACGGACTGGATAAAATTTGTTTGTCTACATAAAAACGCGGGTGTTTGCAAAACGTCAACCACAGTGGCAACTTCATCCAGCGGTGTATCTTCGTGTATATCAGTCAATACCGGCACACCGATTTTTTCTTTTACATCCGCCAAGACTTTCAAACCTGCATCAACTCCGGGGCCACGAAAACTATCATGAGAACTACGATTGGCCTTATCAAATGACGATTTATAGATAAAGGGTATTTCCAGTTCAGCGGTCAATTCTTTTAGCTGGCCGGCCGTATCCATAGCGAGTTGTTCGCTTTCAATCACGCATGGCCCGGCTATTAAAAAGAAGGGCTGCGTTGGACCAACTTCAAAATCACATAACTGCATTTTTAATAATTCCAGATTTAGATTGTTTATGCGTCAACGCGGCTTTTATAAACCCTGTAAATAAGGGATGACCGTCTCTTGGTGTAGAATTAAATTCGGGATGAAACTGGCAACCTACAAACCAGGGATGATCAGGTATCTCAACAATCTCGACCAGTTCATCATCAAGAGAACGGCCTGCTATGCGCAATCCGGTTGCTTCCAATCGTTCCAGATACGTATTATTGAATTCATAGCGATGGCGGTGTCGTTCCCTTATCGTATCCGACTGATACAATTCTTTCGACAATGACCCTTCGAGTAATTTGCATTCCTGTCCGCCTAAACGCATGGTACCGCCCAAATCAGAATCTTCACTCCGTTTCTCACGCTTGCCACTGGTATCTTGCCATTCAGTAATCAAGGCGATAACCGGGTGTTCAACATTTTTATCAAACTCGGTGCTGTTCGCATTATTGAGTCCGGCAAGGTGTCGCGCTACTTCAATCACGGCAACCTGCATCCCCAGACAAATACCAAGATAAGGAACACCATTCTCTCTGGCATACTTCACAGCGGTAATCTTGCCATCGATACCCCGGTTGCCGAAGCCACCCGGAACCAGAATCGCATCCATATCGAGCAAACAACCAATCCCCTTATCTTCTATATCTTCCGAATCGATATAAGTAATATTGACTCGCGCTCGTGTTTGTATACTTGCATGTCCCAGAGCTTCCGACAAAGACTTATATGAATCTGCCAAATCGGTATATTTTCCTACCATTGCGATATTTACTTCGTCATCGGGATGTTCAAGTGCATCAATAACATTGTCCCATTCAACAAGATCAGCTTTTGGTAAATTCAATCCAAACTTTTTGTTCACAATTTCATCAAGTCCCTGGTCAAACAGCGCTTTAGGAACCTTATAAATATTATCGACATCAAGTGCAGAAATAATTGCCGACTCATCAACATTGGTAAACAATGCCATTTTCTTCTTTTCATTATCCGGGATCATATGGTCTGTACGGCACACCAGACAATCAGGCTGTATACCTATAGAACGTAGCTCTTTCACCGAGTGCTGTGTCGGCTTTGTTTTAATTTCACCCGCTGCAGCGATATAAGGCACCAGCGTTAAATGCACAAACATCGTATTTTCTGACCCAAGTTCAATTCGCATCTGGCGAATCGCTTCAAGGAAAGGTTGTGATTCGATATCACCAACCGTGCCACCAATTTCAACCATCGCTATATCAGCATCACCTGCTCCATTTTTGATACAGCGTTTAATTTCATCAGTAATGTGCGGAATAACTTGAACAGTACCACCCAGATAGTCCCCACGACGTTCCCTTTGGATAACATTCAGATAAATCCGGCCTGTCGTATAGTTATTACGTTTACCCATGGTCGTGCGCACAAAACGCTCATAATGACCCAGATCAAGATCTGTCTCAGCACCATCGTCAGTGACATAGACCTCGCCATGTTGAAAAGGACTCATTGTTCCAGGGTCAACATTAATATAAGGATCGAGTTTTATCAGCGTGATTTTTAATCCTCTCGCTTCAAGAATAGCGCCCAGGGAAGCTGAAGCGATGCCCTTGCCGAGAGACGACACTACACCGCCAGTGATAAATATATAACGCGTCATAAAATCATACCGATAAGAATAGAAAATTTAGAGGGAGAAATATTGCCCGGTTTAATTAAACCGATTTGTGGGGTAAAAAGTAGCCTAAATAATGTCATATTCAGGGGAAATTATGCTAACAGAATCATACCTAAGACACCATCACAGAAATGCAATTTTAATCATCTAAACAGGTTTTAAAAATAACTAGAACAGTGTAAACCACATATAGGCTCAATGACTGACAAAACGATAATGTTTTTCAATATCTTCCTGGGTAATGACCCCGTATATGCGATCAGCAGAGGGACCTAATTTTTTGGTTACATACAAAGCCTCCGCTTCCGATTCATTGATAACCTGCTGTGCATGTTGCAGAGTAGAGGCAAGGCTGATTTGTGCCAATTCCCGACGTTTGGCGGGTATTTCCAGTAGCTTAATTTCCTCATCATCTTCTTTTTCAAGATATCTGGCTAAATCAGTTGCAGGCATGAGCAGGTTGCCTTCCGGGCGTCTAATCAAGAGCCAGTCGGGACTTCCTTTTAAATGATTATTAGCCACATTACGTTGAATCAACGGTTCGCTCATGACATATGATTTATTCATTACTGATTCAACACCTATTCGCCTTAAAGACTGGGCGATGGGATCATTCCGATAATCAAGCCCGAAACTTCTGAATTGGGATAAAAAGATTGAATCACTTTTAAATAATTCACGCGCGGCCAGATTAGCACTAACCACTGCAAGCATTGCAGGGAAGATAATGCTCTGATTACCGGTTAATTCAAGCAAGGCCAATAAGGCTGCCAATGGTGCCTGCAGTGTTGCACTCATCATGGCCCCCATGCCTAACATCACATATAAACCTACATCAGAAAAATTACTATTATATAACTGGACGCACTGACCAACGATACCTCCCGCCAAAGCCCCGATGAAAATAGCCGGACCAATCAAGCCGGCTGGAATACTGAATCCTACACAGAGGGCTGTAGCAGCGACCTTGGCCAGTAATATCAAAAGCAATGCGGCGATGCCTAATTGTCCCAGCATTACGGCATCGACAGTGTCATAACCAATGCCCATAATCTCGGGACTGATAATTGCGATTAAACCCACACCGACACCTGCAAGAGTCATTTGTAACCAGATATCAAATTTCTGTCCAAATTTTGTGATAATTCCGGTCAACCGTATTAAACCAGCAGCAATAGCACCAATAAAAAGCCCCATTAATACAATAATAGGTAATTCAGCGAATGATTCGAGATCTACAACCTGCACACTAAATATGGGGTCAGTATCAAACACTAACCGACACATTACCGTCGCGCTAACAGCGGAAAGTATCACCGGTGTAAAGCCGGTTATTGTATATTCCATTAATATAACTTCCATTGCGAAAATCACGCCCGCTAGCGGTGTATTGAAGGAAGCGGCGATAGCCGCAGCCGCACCACAGCCAACAAGGGTTCGAATACTATTGTTTGGAAGATGCAGATACTGCCCCATCAAACTTGCACTTGCCGCTCCCAAATGAACACTCGGTCCCTCCCTGCCAACAGATTGACCAGATACAATTGCAACCGTAGCGCCGATAAATTGCAGTAAAAGATTCTTTAATGGTAAATTACCTTCGTGATACGATAGTCGTTCAAGCACGTGAATTACGCCGACCCTGAGTGGGGCGCGTGAAACAAAATAAAACAATAAGCCCAGAAATAACCCACCAGCAGAAGCCATATACAGGCGGAACTGCCAGTTCAAAGCTTCATAATTTTCAGGGTCTGCTCCGGGTAAAAATGATATTTGTGAATATTCCGTACTAAATCGGAATAGAATAATTACGGTGCCAGCAATCATGCCGGTCACTAAACCAAGTAAGGAAAGCGCAAACAGCGCACGTGTCCCTGCCAACAGACTTCGGGTACGGACTAGATATTCCAGTAGGATATTGATATTTAACCCCTGTATATTGATGGGAGGTTTAATTTAATACTTAATCATTTAGCGAGGTAAGTGAATACCTTAACTCAAGGACTAAATAAATACACAACGTCGTTTTCAGCCATAAAAATAATAATAATAATTTGGAAACTTATCGATTTCTTAGTGATTTAATTTTTATAACTTTCTGTATTTTATTACATTTTTTGGGAGGGCGTCATGTCTGATATTGAAATTGCTCAAAAGGCAAAAATGAAACGTATTGTTGATCTTGCTCATGATCAATATGGAATAGCGAGCGAACACCTCGAACCTTATGGCCACTATAAGGCAAAGTTGTCACTCAACTATATAGACAGTCTTAAAGATAACAAAGATGGCAAACTTATTCTGGTCACTGCCGTCAGTCCAACACCTGCTGGCGAGGGTAAAACGACAACTACGGTTGGCTTAGGTGATGCACTGAATCGAATTGGCAAAAAAGCCATTATGTGCCTCAGAGAGCCATCATTAGGTCCTTGCTTTGGTATGAAAGGCGGTGCAGCTGGCGGTGGCTATTCACAAGTGGTGCCTATGGAAGATATCAACCTGCATTTTACCGGTGATTTCCATGCTATCGGTGTTGCCCATGCCCTGCTCTCTGCCATGATCGATAACCATATCAATCATGGTAATGAACTTGGTATTGATCCACGCCGCATTCAATGGAAACGTGTGGTCGATATGAATGATCGTGCCTTGCGCAACATTACAGTTGGTCAAGGTGGTCCTGCCAACGGTTATTTGCGCGAAGATGGGTTCGATATTGTTGTTGCCTCTGAAATCATGGCCATTTTATGTCTTGCAACTAGCCGCAAGGATTTGAAAGAACGATTAGGTCGTATTGTCATCGGTTACAAAACTGATAATAAAACACCGATCTACGCCAGAGACTTGAAAGCACATGGTTCTATGGCCGCATTATTAAAAGATGCAATCAACCCCAATCTGGTTCAGACACTGGAAAATAATATCGCCATTATCCACGGTGGCCCATTTGCTAACATTGCTCATGGTTGTAACACTGTTACAGCAACCAAGACCGGTTTGAAATTAGCCGATTATGTGGTCACTGAGGGTGGCTTTGGCGCTGACCTGGGTGCTGAAAAATTCATCGATATCAAGTCCCGTATGGCGGGTCTTAAACCTGCTGCCGTTGTACTGGTTGCGACTATTCGCGCGATGAAATATCACGGGGGTGTTGCCAAGGCAGATCTTAATGAGGAAAACCTTGAAGCCCTTGATAAAGGTATGGTCAATATGGAACGTCATATTAAAAATATCAATGAAGTCTATGGCTTGCCATGTGTTGTTTGTCTAAACCATTTCACGCTGGATACTGATGCAGAAGTAGACATGTTAATGAAACGTTGTGAATCGCTTGGCACTAAAGCTGTTGTATCAAAGCATTGGGCTGATGGCGGTGCGGGTGCGGAAGATCTGGCAAATGCAGTAGTGGATGTCGTCGATAACAATCCTGGCACACACAAGTATGTTTATGAAGATAATGCCTCTCTGACAGAGAAGATCGAAGCCATATCAACCAAGGTTTATGGCGCAGCTTCTGTATCATATGATCCTAAAGTGAAAAAACAGTTAGCCGATTGGAATGAAGAATACGGTTCCTATCCGGTATGTATGGCCAAGACACAGATGTCTTTCTCAACTGATCCAACAGCGATTGGTGCTCCAACCGGGCACAATCTTCATGTCAGTGAAGTTCGTCTGGCTAATGGCGCCGGGTTTGTTGTTGCTATCTGTGGCAATATGATGACTATGCCGGGTTTACCCAAAGTACCTGCGGCAGAGCGTATTGATATTGATGATAATGGCAATATCACGGGGCTATTCTAGGTGAAACTCTAATTAAACTGATAAAACATATAAGGGCGCGTTAGCGCCCTTATATGTTTATAGTATGTACTGGTTCTTAATCTAAAAGAAGCCTGAATAACTTTATCCATCAAAGCTGTGTCACAAGAACGACTATTATTAAATATATGAAACTAATGAAATGTAAAATCTACCGTTGTTCGAAACGAGATGAAATGTATCTATATGTGCATGAAGATAAAACTATTGACGATTTACCAGAAGAATTAATGAAGATCGTAAAAGAACTCACCCATGTAATGGATCTGGAATTAACGCCAGAACGAAAGCTTGCCAGAGAAAATGTCTTACTGGTAATGAAAAATATTGATGAAAAAGGTTTTCATTTACAAATGCCACCTGATCCAATGAAGCCGTATTTACATTATGGTGATTAAACAAAAATCATTTAAAAATTATATTTTTCTCTAAACGCCTTTATCTCTTCTAAAACCTTTGTTTCCAGATCCTCATCTTTAACACGTCCGAATATGTCTCGCAGCACCCTTTTTTCTTCTTCATCAACCACATTATCTTCCAATGCCAACCTTTCCATAAAAGCAAGCTCATGTTCGTCAATCGTGTAATCATTAGCAAATACGACTAAAAATGAATAGCCAGCAATTTTTTTAGCATTGGAATGTTCTTCATTCATTAATCTTCACCGTTGAATATCATAAATAAGCCGATTCTAATCTAGCAATCTTGTTATTCATTGAGATAAATCAATTAACTATGCATTCGCCCTCTTGCGATAGATAAATAAATTCCAGGCAAACACAACATTGCAGCGACAGTGAATGTCAGACGTATGGCCTTTTCCAAAGCGTCATAATTCGAGGGTTGTATTTCCACACTTCCGATCACAATAACAAACATCAAAGTAACCAGAACCATGCTGGTCATCTGTCCGATGATACGCATAGTTGCCATAACACCGTTAGCACTACCATAAAATGGTTTTTCTACTGAACTCATAATGGCATTTACATTTGGCGATGAAAAAAGACTAAAACCAAACCCGGTCGTAACGAGAGAAAAAATAAGGAAATTCAGATTTGATTCAATACGAAGATTTGAAAGTAAAATCAGTCCACAAGCACTGATGAACATTCCCAAAGTGGCAAGATGTCGTGGCTCAAATTTGTCTGACAATCGACCTGTCAGAGGGGAAAAAATTGCCATGGTTAATGGCTGACACATCATTATCATTCCTGCTGTTGTCGCAGATAAACCCTTTAAGTATTGCAGATAAAGACTAACCTGAACCACATTAGCGAACGTTGCTGTGTACATTATAAGTGACGCCAGACATGAAAAGGTAAATACCCGATTTAAAAAAAACAAGCGTACATCAAGGATAGGATGCTTATGTGCCCGCTCAAATAAAAAGAAGAACATAAATCCAAAAACAGACAACCCCAGGAAAATATAACTCAAGCTTGATGGTAACCAGGAAACACCTACACAAATCATTAATATTGAAAATGCATAAATGATTGCCCCAAACAGATCAAAGCTGCCACGCTCATCTGCAGACCATTCTCCTTTTACGAATAACGAACCAACAACTAATACAATAATCGCCAAGGGTATATGCACCATAAAACTGGCACGCCAACTGAAACTGTCAATTGCGTAACCACCAATCAAGGGGCCGATGGTCAGACCAAGATATATTGTTGAAACTGTCAAACCAATCGCTTGACCACGTTTAGCTGGTGGAAAAACAGATGAAATAATTGCCACCTGTGTTGCATATAACATTGCAGCACTGACACCCTGTAAAAAACGCGCTGTAATTAACATCGTACTATTAACCGCAAAGGCAGCAATTAAAGAAGTCACAATTACACATACAGTACCGATCAGAAATAGCCTTTTACGCCCTATCATGTCGGCTATGCGTCCAAAGATAAGGACAAACATTGCACTCGCCATAAGATAGGCCATCGGCACCCAACTTAATAACACGGCATGCATCGACAGGTCCGTAGCAATAGCCGGTAAAGCAACATTCACAGCGGATAACATCAATGGTGTTGTAAATGCGTTTAGCAATACCATCGTTAGAGTTATACGTTGTAGGGATTGTTCAGCTTGTGTGTCTTGCATAATGATGGCTAATAATTATTTGAGGCGGCAAGTTTACGATGTTTGTATGCTTCTACACAAACAGCGGTGCCTACATGGGTGGAGGAAGTGTCAAAAACTGTTAAACGGAATTTATTTTTCCAGCCAGCCTCCTACTGCTTGTAGTGGTGTCATATCATCTTCCTTATTTACCCAGGCCGAAATAGCCATTCTCGGTGCCGTTTCAACAATATCGGGTAATTCCGTCATAACAACATAGGTTGATAACTCTTTATATAAAGGGATTGATTTAAAACCTAATACGGCAAAGTCATGTTTGAGTTCTTTATTACTGTTTTCACCTGCTTTAACATCGGTTTTAATATCAAACCCTAACACCGCGATATTAAGTATGAACTTTTTATCTGAAACAGGTTCAGGCGGATTAAATTCTGCAGTCAAGTCCATATCTTTAATTTTTAAACCTAACTTTCCAGCTTTTTTACCTGAATCTACTGATAATTTTCTTAACCCAAAAAATGAACGCCACTCTTCTCCATTCATCAGGAAACCCGGCGTATAGACTGTCTTAAGATTTTTAGAACGCGCATAGCGGCGTTGTCTGGCGGAATACTCCGGGGAGGAAAATCGATCCCGCCAGCCAATATAATTCCAGTAATCCACATGAAAAGCGACAGGGACGAGTCTATTCCATAACCCGGGATGTGACTTGAGTTCACTGAACCAGCGATCTGCGGGAGGACAACTACTGCAACCCTCAGAGGTATAAAGCTCAAGCAGACTCACTTGAGTATCGGGACTGACAATGATCACTTCGGCACGTACAGCCATTGCTGTATAAAGAAGACATACAAATAATAATGAAGTGAATTTAGACATGGTGTTAATCCATCAATGCATTGATGTCGATTTGACTAGTCTGTCGAGCTAATGTTCAATAGATTTAAGACATTAATAATTAATAAACGTAATGAATCAATTTGAGCAATTCTGGTCTGTCGTGGTTGATCTTATATGGGGACTACCGCTCGTTGTATTCATCCTCGCCACAGCTCTTTACTTTTCATATATCTCCCGATTAAAACCTTTCACTGGTTTTTTTCATGCCGTCGCAATCTTATCGGGTAAATATGACAGTAAAAATGTCCCGGGGGAATTATCACATTTTCAAGCACTGACCGTTGCGTTATCAGGCACCATCGGCATGGGCAATATAGCCGGAGTCGCTATTGCCATCAGTCTTGGTGGTGCCGGTGCTGTCTTCTGGATGTGGGTCGCCGGTCTGTTTGGCATGATCATAAAATTCTTTACCTGCACCCTATCGTGTTTATATCGTAAAGTGGATGAAGAAGGCGTTGAACAAGGTGGTCCAATGTATTTTATTGAAGGTGGATTGGGCAAGCGCTTCAAGCCACTGGCTATTTTATTTGCTGTTGCAGGTTTGATTGGCTGTATGCCAATTTTTCAGGTAAACCAAATGGCCAGCCTGTTAGAAAATGAACTCTCTATAACACCACTCTATACAGGCATTGCTACTGCAATCTTTATCGGATTTATCATCATTGGTGATGTTAAGCGCGTCGGCAAAGTCACTGCGCGTATTGTGCCAATTATGTTTCTGGCTTATGTATTTAGTAGCCTATATGTCATCCTGATTAATTACGATGCCGTGCCAACAATATTACGCGACATTTATTATAGTGCATTTGGTTCAGAAGCACTTTATGGTGGCGCGACAGGACTAGCATTTAAAGAAGTATTGGTTACCGGCATCAAACGCGCTATTTTTTCAAATGAAGCAGGCGTAGGTACAGAAGCTATGGCGCATGGAACGGCCAAAACAAAAGAGCCTGTCCGTGAGGGCCTGGTTGCAATGCTCGGCCCCTTCATAGATACACACATCGTCTGTACCTGCACAGCATTAGTGATATTAAGTTCGGGCATCTATTCAGTTGATAATGGCATAGTCATGACTGCTTTATCTTTTAAACAAACACTACCTGGTGTTGGCGATTTGATTGTCTATCTGGTCTTTACCTTATTTGCACTATCAACCATGATCACCTATTCCTATTACAGTCTGAAATGTGCCCGTTATCTATTTGGTAAACGTATCGGAAATAAATTCATCTATGTCTATCTGGCGTTTATACCACTGAGCGCTATATGGACGCAGATGACGATCATTAACATAATCGACACTATGTTTGCTTTGATGATATTCCCAACCCTGTTATCGACAATATTACTTTCAAGAAAAGTAATTGATGAGATGAATCGCTATTTCAATAAACTTTGAATGTTTATTTTTACGCTACTATTAACATTCCTGCGACCAGTTAAAACTCGAGGTGTTTAGGCGTGCGCGGAAAAGGAATGACATCACGAATATTGGTGATGCCTGTTACCAGCATTAACAAGCGTTCAAACCCCAGACCAAAACCGGCATGCGGTACGGTGCCATATTTACGTGTATCGAGATACCACCAGTAATCCGCTTCATCAAAGTTCATATCATTAATACGTTTTTGTAACATATCGTAACGTTCTTCACGTTGACTTCCACCAATGATCTCACCAATTGCCGGTACCAGAATATCCATTGCGGCTACTGTTTTTTCATCATCATTCAGACGCATATAAAACGCCTTTATATCTTTTGGATAGTCATAGACGATAACCGGCTGCTTGAAATGTTTTTCTGTCAGGAATCGTTCATGCTCGGATTGCAGATCACTGCCCCATACAACCGGGTACTCGAATTTTTGACCACTCTTTTGTAACAGATCAACGGCATCTGTATAGGAAAACCGAATAAAATCATTATTGATAATATTCTCGAGCGTCGACATGAGATTCTTATCCACAAATTTGGCAAACAATTCGAGATCTTCCGCACATTCTTCCAGCGTATATTTAATGAGGTATTGAACAAACTCCTGACCCAGAGCCATATCATCTTTTAAATCAGCAAATGCCATCTCCGGTTCAATCATCCAGAATTCAGACATATGCCGACTGGTATTTGAATTTTCTGCCCTAAAAGTTGGGCCAAAGGTATAGACATTACCCAGACTCAAACAAAACGTCTCGACTGATAATTGACCGGATACGGTCAAGCTGGCTTGTTTTCCAAAGAAGTCCTGTTCATAATCCACAGCACCTGCTTTCTTTGGAATGTTATCAAGGTCAAGCGTAGTCACATTAAACATTTCACCAGCCCCTTCACAATCAGACCCGGTAATGATCGGTGTATGTATCCATTGAAAGTCACGTTCCTGCAAAAACTTATGAATTGCAAATGACAGTTTGGAACGAATGCGAAAGATCGCGCCGTACTTATTAGAGCGTGGTCTTAAATGCGCAATAGTCCGCAGATACTCATCTGTATGACGTTTCTTTTGTAAAGGAAAATCATCTGGCGATACCCCTAAAATCTCTACTGCTGTTGCACGTACTTCCCATTTCTGACCTTTGCCGGGAGATTCAACTAATTCACCAGTAACAGAAATCGCTGCTCCGGTGCTCAGCTTTGCAATTTCTTTATAATTGTCGACAACACTATCAACAATAATCTGTATATTCGATAGACATGAACCGTCATTCAATTCAATGAATGAAAAGTCCTTGCTTTCCCTTAGAGTCCGAATCCAGCCTTTCAACAAAACTGATTCCTGTGCCTGACCAGAATTTAATAAACCAATAATCTTTGTTCTTTCTAGCATTATTTATCTCTTGATTTTTATGCACACTAACTAATTTGAAAACTACTGTCTTCGATGTCTATCATTCAAATATCAATTTCGTCAAAGTCTCTAACGAAGGGATGTTTTGTCGAAACTCCGCTATCTTCCCTTACTAGTTGCAACGTGTTTATTCCCGTTTGTTTTGCTGCATCCAGTTCTTCTTCAATATCAGACAAAAATAATATTTCATCTGCGTTCACACCTATTTCAGCGATGATCTCTTTATAAGAATTTGCATCACGTTTATTGCCGATTCGCGTATCAAAGTAGCCAGAAAATAATTTCGTCAAATCTCCCGCCTCGCTATAGCCAAAGATTAATTTCTGCGCCTCTACAGAACCTGATGAATAAACATAAAGTTGTAAATCAGCATTATGCCATTTTACAAGATTTCGTTTTACATCTTCATAGACATGACCTTTAAAATCGCCAGACTCATAACCAGCCTTCCAGATCATTCCTTGTAAGGCCTTCAATGGCGTGATTTTTTTATCTTCATCAATCCACTGGATTAATTGTTGCGTGATTAAATCAAGATTATTATCAATACCAGCAAGCTTAATTACTTCATCGAGTTGCTCACGCACGTTTGTTTCGTTCGCATGTAATTTAATGTATTCAGCTATGTGTGCACGGGCGTATGGAAACAACACATCAACCACAAAAGAAATCGAGGTTGTCGTACCCTCTATATCAGTCAGGATTACGCGGTTCAAAACAATCAGGCAGTCAGCGTATTAAAATCAGGAAAGTCCTTTGCAATCTCACTACCCGTAAAGTTGCCAACCCAACCTTCGTCGGTAGTAAAGAAACGGATACATTTGAAATAAGGGTCTGTGCCCATATCAAACCAATGTGTGGTATTGGCTGGGACACTGATCAAATCACCTTTTTCGCATAAAGTCGCATAGACCTTGCCGTCAACATGCAAATAAAAAATTCCGCTACCTTCTATGAAGAAACGAATCTCAAAATCAGCATGAGTATGTTCTGCTAAAAACTTTTGGCGCATAGCGTCTTTGTCGGGATGATCCGGATTCAAACCCATAACATCAATTGTTTTAAAGTTATATTTTTCATTCAGTTGCTTGATTGCATGATCATATGCCTTCATAACATCTTCAGATGAAGCGTCTTTAGCCAATGGCTGTCCCGCTTCCCATTTTTCGAGCAAGACATTGATACTTGAAAGTGCCGATGCTATCTCACTGAAATCAGTTATTTTTACGCCTTGTTCAGGCTGGTTGTCTGGATAAATTGTAAGTTGCGTCATGGCTGTATAACTCCTCGCAGGGTTAAATCGCATTTAAACAGGAATTCAAGTGCTTCAGTATATTTTAATGCATCATCGATCGAATTTCCCCAGGTATAAAAACCATGTCCACGAATCAGGTAGGCCGGAATAACACCGGGATTATTCATATAATCATCCACCAGTAGAGCCAGGCGCCGGATATCCTGATCATTCTCAAAAACCGGAATACTGACCTGGGTCACGTGCGTAGTGATACCGGGAAAAGCTTTTAATAACTCATAGTCTTTCAGTACAACTTCGTTTGTTGCAAGCTGTGAAAGCAAAGTCGCATTGATTGAATGTGCATGCAAGATGGCATTCGTTTCAGGATAGTGTTGGTAAATCTGGACATGCAGACCGGTTTCAGCGGAAGGTTTGTTTCCATCCAGTGATAAACCAGCACTATCTATTCGCATGATATCCGTAGCCGTCATCCGCCCTTTATGCTTACCGGAAATGGTTATGGCAATTTCATTTTTGTCTATCCGAGCAGAAAAATTACCACTGGTAGCAGGAACCATACCCCAATCGTAGAGTATTCTCCCTGCATCGACCAGTTGCTGCGCGAGTTGGTTAAAATTCATAATCTGTATGCTTTTAAAATAATGTGGAATATAACATAGAGCAAGTAACTCTCTACAAGAGTATTAAACAGTGATTTAATGTTTAATCGATTATGCGTATATATTCATCCGCTGCTTCCCGACTGGTGCCAACCAGTAAACGAGAACCTCCATCACTTCCCTGCTCTATATGCCCGGCAACATCTATCTGTTCACCTGTTCTCGCTTGTCCAATATAAGTTGCAGTATAGGACACAACCTCAGTTATCGTTTCATGTTCGATCAAATAGCGCGCGGGAAAATCATAAGCATAAGTATCATCTGTAACTCTGGCAACAATATTGGCTCTCCCCTTTTTTTTATAGGGCCCTTTTTCAATATATTGTTCAACAGCATTCGGGATCATACTAATATCAACCCTGGTATTTCCTGAAATACATTTATTATATTTCCTTAACTCGTGTTTTTTATATTGCTCATATGTTAATGCACAGCCACGTCGATGATAGGCATCTTTCCATGAAGCTTCGCTCAAAGATTCAAGTTTGGATATTTTAATTTCATTTTTTATGAGCTTTCTAGCAGCAAAAAACTGTTTTCGTCCATAGATGACAATATCAATATCTGATTCTTCATTATGCGTATCCAGCATTAATGAACCTGTGATACCTATATTTTTCTGATCTACACCTGCTTCCAGTAAGCGATTAATAATTGTTATTGCATCACGTTGTTTATCATCGGCAGATGATAAATTCAATAACCGTAAAACGGTTGCTTCAGGTCTAAAGATTTTATCGACTGATTCAAAAGGAATTCCGTGTAGTAAACTATCGGCATAATCACTATGGAAATTAAATTGCGGATACGATTTAGAGATGTATTCAGCGGCTTGCTTTGTGCTGAGCTTATGCATTCCAGCGTCATCTTTAATATAGCGTAACCAGCACAGGGCGCGGCCATCTTCCTGATATTCGCTGACCACTGCAAAATATAATGTGTCTGCAATAGCAATGTAATCTTTTGGCCGAATGAACATTCGTTAATTCTTTAATTCACGATGTCGAAAACAATCGACAGTATGGTCATTAACCATACCAATAGCCTGCATAAATGCGTAACAGATAGTGGGGCCGACAAAGGTAAAGCCACGTTTTTTTAAATCCTTAGACATCCTTTCAGAGATATCCGTTCTGGCTGGAATAGTTTGTAAGGATTTCCACAGATTTTGAATTGTTTTATGATCTGTAAATTGCCAGATATAATGATTGAATGTTCCAAACTCTTCACGTACTTGAATAAAGGCCTGCGCGTTTTTTACAGCGCTTCTGATTTTAAGTTTATTCCTGATGATATCCGAATTATTCAACAAGGACTGAATCTTTGATTCCTTATAGCTTGCAATTTTATTATAATCAAACCGATCGAATGCGATTCGATAAGCAGGCCTCTTTTTGAGAACTGTGATCCAGCTCAAACCAGCCTGGGCACCTTCAAGCACAAGAAACTCAAATAATTTTCTATCAGAATGCAGTGGTACACCCCATTCCTTGTCATGATATTTAATATAGAGTGAATCACCTTCACACCACTGACATCGTTTCATTTAATATTTAGTGCTGAACACTTCCCTCTGAACCCAGGCCTGTTTGTGAACGGACATATTGATCTTCAAAAGCTAATGCCTCTGCACGTGCCGATTCAGAATTATCAAATTTAGAAATTATATAGATTGATATAAATGCAGCGCTCATAGAGAAAAGTGCCGGGTGCTTATAGGGGAATATTGCTTTTGTGTTTCCAAGGATATCAACCCATATAGTCGGCCCGAACAACATGCATAGGACTGCTGTGATTAAACCGATACTGCCTCCAATGAAAGCACCTCGGGTCGTTAATCTTTGCCAGAACATCGAGAGAAACAGTACCGGAAAGTTAACACTCGCTGCGATAGCAAAGGCAAGTCCAACCATATAGGCGACGTTCTGTTGTTCAAAGATAATACCCAGAAAGATAGCTGCAATGCCCAGAATAATCGTCGCAATCCTGGATACGCGTATTTCTTCACCTTCCAATACTTCACCATGTTTTATTACGCTTGCGTAAAGATCATGTGAAATAGCAGAGGCACCAGACAAGGTTAAGCCGGAAACCACAGCCAGAATAGTAGCGAAAGCCACTGCGGAAATAAAACCTAGAAAGATCTCACCGCCAACGGCCTTGGACAAATGAATCGCCGCCATATTATTGCCACCGAGGATTCCGCCAGTTTCCGGATCCAGAAACTCAGGGTTATTAACTAATAGTACGATCGCACCGAAACCGATAATGAATGTCAGTATATAAAAATAGCCTATAAACCCAGTCGCAAAGAAAACCGACTTGCGTGCTTCCTGCGCATCAGGCACGGTAAAAAAACGCATTAGAATATGTGGTAAACCGGCAGTACCAAACATAAGTGCCAATCCAAGCGAGATAGCTGACACAGGATCAGAGACCAGACCGCCCGGCGACATGATGTTAATACCGCTTTTATGGACTTGAACGGCATTGACAAACAGTGTTTCAAAAGAAAAATTCATTTGATACATCACTGCAAGCGCGATGAAGGTTGCGCCAAATAATAATAGTACTGCCTTGATAATCTGTACCCAGGTAGTTGCTAACATACCACCAAAAGTCACATACAAAATCATCAGTATGCCGACTATTACAACAGCATAATGATATTCAAGACCGAATAAAATTTGTATCAACTTCCCCGCACCAACCATCTGGGCAATCAAATATAATAAAACAACGGTCAGTGTCCCACATGCCGATAAGCTTCGGATAGGCAGTGGTCGTAAACGATAACTTACGGCATCAGCAAACGTGTATTTGCCCAGGTTACGTAAGCGTTCGGCCAGTAAAAAAAGAATGATCGGCCACCCAACGAGAAAACCGATAGAGTAAATAAGTCCATCAAAGCCACTAGCGAATACTAAACCTGAGATTCCCAGAAAAGACGCAGCGGACATATAATCACCCGCAATAGCCAATCCATTCTGGAAACCGGTTATCTGCCCACCAGCCGCATAAAAATCTTTCGTGCTCTTTGTGCGGCGTGCCGCCCAATAAGTAATACCTAATGTTGCTGTTACAAAAATCAGAAACATCGTAATTGCAGTAACGTTAACGGGCTGCCGTGTCACATCCCCCTGGATGGCATCTGCAGCAGTTGATAGTGCGGGTAAAAACAATATATAAATAGTGAAGAAAAAACTTTTAACAGAATTAATCATCAGTAGCATTCCTTGCATGCTCAACAACATCTTTAACTAATTGGTCAAACTCAGAATTAGCACGATAGACATAAATACCGGTAAGCAAAAAACTTAAAAATATGATGAACAACGCAACGGGAATACCCCAGGTAATGATTTGACCTTCTATAACAGGTATTGCAAATATATGTGGTGCAAAAGCAATGATCAGGATGAAGCTAAAATAAGTAATTAATAAAATACTGGCTAGACACCAACTAAACCAACCACGTTTTAATTCCAGCTCATGAAATTCAGGATCTGCATAAATCCGTCGATAAATCTTTTGCATGTATTTCCCCTGATTTTTGTTGTTTTTATTATGGTAACACAGGCATTACAGAATTCGTTCCTGAACAACAAATAGTGATACTTCTGACTAAATTAATATTATTCATAGCTAGCTGCATTTTGGCCCGTATTAGTCAGTGACTCTCCGCCATCTACTGTCAATATTTGTCCACAAATAAAATCATTATCCAGCAGATAGTACAGTGCTTGGGTAATATTCTCTGTTGTACCTTGTTTTTGTACAGGAATACCGCTAACGCGCCAATCGATATAATCCTGAGATCGCTCACTCGCAGGCAAAACTACTCCCGGAGCCAGTGCATTAACACGAACAGCAGGTGCTAATTCGAGTGCGGCCAATTTAGTAAATTCTGCGAGTGATTTTTTGGACAACAAATACGCTGAGTATTGATATTGATTAAATGCAATCTTGTTATCGATAATATTAATGACACTGCCGGTCTTGCATTGCTTGGCAAAAGCCTTTGTAAGAAAGTAAGGTGTCATTAAATTAACTTTGAACTGTTTTTCCAACACTTCCTCAGAAGTGTTCATCATAGTTACCTGATCATAAACAGAGGCACTATTAATCAACACATTTAGGTCGGGAAATCGTTTATGTGTGCTCCTGATTAATTTACCAACATCATTCGATTGGTTAAAATCAAACTGGAATATGTCGCATTCAACACCTGTTTGTCGGCATAGCTCAGCAGTTTCATTCGCTGCCTCCGATGAGGTGTTATAGTGTATAGCAATATTATAGCCAGCCTCAGCCAATGCATTACTGAAAACTTTACCTAAGCGAACAGCACCTCCGGTGACTAATGCAGTACCTTTTGACATTTTTTTTGATTTCGGCATATTGGTTATCTTTATTGTATTTTAATCTTATTAGCATGGCAGCGCATGATATCAACTATTATTTCCGTCGGCTCTAATATCGAACCACAAAAAAATTGTGATTCGGCTAAAGAGATCTTACAAGCAGAGACGAGATTCAAAGCAAACTCGAATTATATCGTTACCAAGCCCTGGGGCTTCACTGAACAAGCTGATTTCCTAAACGGCGCATTTTGGTTAGAAACAGAGTCTGACTTTGATACCTTTAATGCGTATTTAAAATCAGTAGAAAAACGGTTGGACAGAATCAAGCATGGTAATAAAGCCGGCCCACGTACTATTGATCTCGATATTGTCATCTGGGACAACGTCATTATAGTCGATGATTTTTATGACAAAGACTTTGTACGTATACCTGTGACAGAGTTGATAGAAACTCATTCTCTAACTATCAAAGGTTACTCGGCATAAGCATACAGCATGCCTACGCATGGGCTTTCACTAATAAAACGTATCTAGCAACAAGTAATATTTCAATATGATGAATTGAAATTTAATTTTTGGTTCTTATTACAATTGCTTCAATACTTTTTAATGATGTTACTGCGTCGTAATATTCCTTCCCTGACAACTCCATAAGATGAGCGACGTTACTATTAACCTCACCTACCGTTCCCGTCAACTCATTACCTGATTTTAGCTTTATGGTGACACGTTTATCCTTATGCGCAGTCAAGATAGATTGAATACTATCACTAGCTGTCACTGATAAAGGCTCAGCAGCAACATTAAAAGTCATCAAGCAAGCAACTATCAATAATAGTGATAAATAGTTTTTCATACGACTTCTCCTTTGCATGATATACAAAATATTATTGAAACATTTTTACTAAAAATCAGCAGAATGATTTCTATTTTTTTGGAAGTTCATCGTGTTTTGGAAGACGATGCGTCTCTTCAAACCATGGCGCATGCGACCCCCAAAACACATTCCACATGGGTTGAATCTCCGGATCATCATCCAACGTTCCTGCCGTGACGACAATTGTCTTGCCTTGCTGAGCGGCCCATGGCAAAGATGTTCCACATTTCTTACAGAAGGTAGTCGCAAAGTATTTAGCTTCTTTGGGTTCGTAACGCCCTATCAATTCTTCACCTGTTATCCATCTGAATCGTTCGGGTGGGACAAACAAATTTGCTGAATGTGCACTACCGGTAAACTTTCTACACCGAGAACAATGACAGTACTGAAAAATTTTAAACGATCCTTCTATCTCATAAGTTACTTCACCACAGAGACAGCTACCTTTGAATACTTTTTGAGTCATAAACTACACTCACGTAAAACAAATCTTAATACATGTGTTGGCCGCCATTGATACTCAAGGTTGAACCCGTGATAAAACCGGATTCATCTTTTGCCAGGAAGAGAACACCATCTGCAATCTCTTCAGGTTTACCCAGTCTCTTGACCGGTATTCCTGCAATAATTTTTTCAAGTACATTTTCCGGTACGGCACGAACCATATCAGTATCAATATAGCCCGGGGCAATTGCATTAACAGTAATACCTTTAGCTGCGCCTTCCTGAGCCAGCGCCTTGGTGAATCCGTGTATGCCTGATTTAGCAGCCGCATAGTTCACCTGTCCATACTGACCAGCTTGTCCATTGATAGAACCAATATTGATGATTCGACCAAATCCTATTTCACGCATATGCTCAATGACCAATCGACTCAAATTGAAACATGAGGTCAAGTTTGTCTGGATAACATCAACCCATTGCTGCGGATCCATTCTGTTAATTGTGGTATCACGTGTGATACCGGCATTGTTGACCAGAACTTCTATAGGTCCATGGTCGGCGGTAATTTTCTTAATGCCTTCTTCACAAGCTGCAAAATCACCGACATCAAATTTATAGGCGGGGATACCTGTTCGTTTTGTAAATTCCTCTGCTGCCTGAGCATTCCCTGCATAATTAGCAACAACGTTGTAACCATTTTCTTTTAACGTAACACTAATTGCTTCACCTATCCCCCTGGTTCCGCCTGTTACCAATGCAACTCTAGCCATAATCCCACTCCTGTATATTCAATTGAATTTAATATTTCAGTTATTTTATTATTGTTTATTGACTTTCATGCTGTGTATTTAAATGTTATATAACATTACACCCGTCTCACAACTTTTGGTAGCTTCGTTAAAATCCGACATGATTTTGTTGCAGTGCGATAAAACTATGCATCGCAACACAACAATTCTCTATTCTTATCTGCGATATAAACTAAAAAGGATTAATTAAGATGAGTCCGAAACTTTGCCGCGTAAAGACTTGGTTTTGGCTCGTCGAGTTTTACTATCAAGTCTTTTCTTTTTTGCATTCCTGCTCGGTTTGGTGGGTCGTCTTACTTTTTGAATAACTGCTGCAGCTTTGATCATCTCTTGTAAACGCTCAAGCGCATCTTCACGATTTTTTTCCTGCGTTCGAAATTGCTGCGCCTTGATAATGATCAAGCCTTCATTTGAGATGCGTCGATCATTCAATTTCAATAGTCGTTGTTTAACAATGCTGGGGAGGGATGAGGCATCGATATCAAAACGTAGATGAATAGCTGAAGAGACTTTGTTTACATTTTGCCCTCCTGCACCTTGCGCCCGGATTGCGGTTAATTCTATTTCATCTTCAGGTAACGAAATATTACCCAAAGGAGCGACATCAATTATTATCATAAAAAACTACCCTGGTTAATGATGCTAGCTCAATTCAATACAACTTTTATACTATATCCTTAACTAGCCTTCCGTTAACGTTAACAATATATCCGCATACCATGAACAATTAAGCCCAAGCGCTTCATCAACCTCAAGATCACGCGTGCCAACATCAAGCCGCGCGGAGTGAATTCCCAGTAATAACCAGGGGAGTTTATCGGATTTAGAATCATGCTCGGCAAGACGCATTACCACCGGCGCACCACTGATGCCACGATGCGTTCGTGCATCTGTCAGGAAATATCCCTGTCCTTGAAAACGCAAACCGAAAGAAGAAGCGATTACGGCCTGACGAACGACAGGCATATGATGCAGCGTATCGTGAAAACCCAATGGAAAACCAACAACAAGTAAAGATGAACCGACCTCAACCTGATCAGAAGCCTCCAGTAAATGCGCTGGAGTAAACGCCATATAGACCGTAGTCGCCGGCAATGCATCACGTTCGATTTCAATCACGGCTACATCTATCTCACCGGCGTTATCTACTGCCTGACGCCAAAGACTTTTACCATCACGATACAGTGGAATTGAATAACCGGTTGATTGGGTCATGTTACTCGAATCAATATGCAACTTTATTTCAAGCCGATCAGGAAAATGTTTGCTTGGTTTATCTATCATTACATGCCTGCTCGTAACCAAAAACAAACGTTTTTCCCGTTCAAAGAAAAAACCGGTCGCATTGGTTAATAACTTTGTCTGTTCGAATGTATAAATGCGCACTGCGGAAAGTAGAAGTGATTCAATCATGAATGTTATTCTACCCTATCAAGGGATGTACGGTGTATTAAAACCATGTATTTTTCTACTAAATTAATGCAATAATTTGCAACGGTAGATTTAAAAATAACAAACTCTTATAAAGTTGAAACAAAAGCATAATTCCATGAAATATTTATTAACTGTATTTATATTACTTAACTCTATACAAACTAGAGCAGCTAGTTTTTATAACGGCAGTGAATTACTGGAATATTGTGAACATTACCTGAATAAAACTGATGTCGGACTTGCTAATGCCTGTTATGGCTATGTTGCCGGACATCACGATGCTGAAAAACTTTTTTCTTTTGAATCTATTAATTATTACTGCATACCAAAAAATATAAGTTCTCAGGAACTTATTACCGTTGCAGCGGAATATTTGCGAACGCATCCAAAAGATTTACACTATTCTGCAACTGCATTGATATTTGTAGCCTTTACAGAAGCTTATCCCTGCAATTAATTTGATTGCTGAAAATCTTCTCTGATACGATTGATACGACGACGATTTACTCCAAAATCACTATAACCGACGCGTGATGCGGAACGTAAGTGAATCAGCTTTTGTTCCGGGGAAAACCTAAACTCAACATCATCAACAAATCTAAAAATCAGACTACGTATTTCAGCGTGCAGGTAATCGGCCTGTTCATCAACAATTGTCACACGTTTCTCTTTTAGTAAAGACTGCTTGAGTCGTGATATGGCCATTGATGGATCATCACTGAATTTTAATGGCTCGACAAAATATTCTGGATCAGACGCCTGACTGGAAACACAATTTGGAGAATCAGGACAATTCATATCATTCGCAGCGACTTCGCGCGTTTGCGCACATGACCACAGAACCATCAAAACATATATGAAAATTAATGCTGTCTTCCTTTGCATTAAACGCTTCATAAGTATTCATCAATGAAATTAATGTAATTTATTTATGCGCTATCTCTTTATCAGTGAATAAATAATCTTTCAGTTCCTTATCCATAGTGGGATCTTGTCTACGAATCCATTCCAATACCATAGCAGCATGTTCTTTTTCTTCATCGCGGTTATGTGCAAGAATGGCTTTTAAGTCATCATCTTTACATGCATCAACTCTTTGGTTATACCAGTCAACAGCTTCCAACTCTTCCATCAGGGATGTAATAGCACGATGCATATCTCGAGTTTTATCGGATAGTTCTTCTATCGGTTCATGATAACCTTCATTAGACATAGGTCTCTCCTGTCATTTAATTTATCAGTTTGTACTTTTAAGCACGGGACATGAACTTGCCTGTTCCGGTATTGATTCGAATTATTTCACCAATTTCCATATACTCTGGTACCTGCACTTCTATGCCCGTAGTTAAAGTAGCCGGCTTGGTTCTACCTGCGGCAGTCGCACCCTTTATGTTTGGTACCGTATCAACTATCTCCATATCCACAGACTGCGGTAATTCTATACTCAATAAAACACCATCCATAATTAACGCTGTCAAACCTTCCAGCCCTTCAGTAACGTACCCCATCAGGTCCTCAACATCGTCTTCTTTTACTTCGTATTGGGAATAATCTTCAGAATTCATAAAGATAATATTCTCACCATCTTTATAGGAAAACTGCACTGATACACGGACACAATCCGCTTCTTTCAAGAGATCATCACTCTTATACGACTCATCCAGTTTCTGTCCTGTTTGAAGATTCTTAAATCGAATTTTATAGAGCGTTGTTGCTCCTCGGGAAGAAGGACTCTTGGCATCGACATTCTTTACAGCATGGGGGACACCATTAATATCGATGACCATACCGCGTTTTAGTTCACTGGCTTTGGGCATTTTTACTCCTGAATAATTTCATATAAAACTGGAGCACTGATTATAGAAGATAAAGCCATATTAAACAGAAAATTAATATTCATTAATTATTCAATGAATCGTTGTGTATAGTTCTTTTTGATGCGATCAATCTCACCACCCGGTGTCCATATTACCAATGCGCGACAATCACCCGCTACCGGCACTTTATGTGACACGTTATCTTCAGGCTTAACAATGCCGACCATTCCCGGTTCAAGCATATGGCTCACTCCATTAACAACATGCTCCAGCTGGCAAGAATATCTCAGCCACTTCCAATTCAGCGCTACCTAAATTACTTTCTTCAACGAGTACTTTAATGGCAACATCACTTTTTTTACTATCCAGATACTGTGTTCCATTGCTTTGAATTTTATATTTTATTTCACTAACATTATCTTGCGTAGAAGTGTCTGATGATACGCCATGCGCGAATGAGGATTGCATATAGAGTGAAAGAAAAAGAATGCATAAAGCCAATAAAAATAATTCAAATACTCTTTTTTTATAAACGAAAATAATATTTGACAATACACTTTCATGGGGTCTTGATATATTCTTTAACATCACTTCCTCCTGTCTCACAGACTACATTAAAAAATATAGTTATTAATTGAATGTATGATAATTTCTTTCAAAGATACAGATTACAGTAATTACAATTTGTAAGTGCAGTCGTTTCCATAAATAAACATAACAATTATTTCTATATCGCTTTGCGTCAAAAACGATTTTTTATAAATTCACCAATACGTTCCAATGCCAGATTCGCATCAGGTAAAAAAGGCGCAAAAACCTGAAATACGTGAGGCATTTCCGGATAAATTTGTAGTGTAGTCTTAACCCCGGCAGCTTCTGCTTTCTCTGCAAAACGCACTGCATCATCCAGCAAGATCTCCGCTTCACCCACTTGTATTAATAATGGCGGCAAACCCTGCAGGTCACCAAATAATGGTGAAGCATAGGCTGTCGTTGGATCGTTATTATTTTGTAGATAGGCTAATGAAAGCAATGGCATAAACGCCGGGATTAATACCACATCAACACTTGCCTTGGTTTTTATAGAATTTGCCGACCAGCTCATGTCTGTGACTGGAGATAACGATATCGCAGCATCAGGCTGAGCAATATTCCTGTCCTTTAAAACTAGTAGACTGGCAAGTGTTAAATTACCACCAGCAGAATCGCCCATTATGAATAACTTATTGGCTTTAGTATTACTATCAGAGCCATGATCACTCATCCACTGATATGCGGTAATACAATCTTCAAGACCATCCGGGAATGGATTTTCCGGTGCCAGGCGATAATCAATAGCTAATACAGTACAAGAAGTTGCTGCTGCAATTCTGGCAATATGTGGGCGATATATTTCTACTCGTCCAGCCATCCAGCTACCACCATGTATATATAAAATACGTCTATCGGGGTCTGAATTTTTAGCAATAATCCACTCACCCTGAAAGTGACCAAATGATACAGGAATATAGTCTGCATCCATTTCCAGGATAGAAGGATCTGCTGCCGCATACTCATCAACTAATGCGCGCTTGCTTTTTACACCACCAATCGGATTTATCGCACGACGTGCGATACCACGAAGATGATTGTTCACAACAGTTAGTGCATCAATTGACATAGGCTGTTGTATTTATCATTTATTATTCTCTCCATCATAATTTCATTATCACTTTAAAATGCCATTACTTGAAGAACAAAAATAAATGATAACATCTCCATAGAAAAATCATCGACTACAAGTACCCTGGTAGTCTATATAACTATAGATAATCAGGGTACTTGCTACTACCCATATACATTAATTGAAGTCTATGAATCAGTTGAGATAATTTCCCAGCTACCATCCGGCTGTTGACATGCGGTGCCATAGGCTCGCTCTGTTCTACCGCCGATAGTCACCTCTTGTTGATACTCTCTACAATATCTTCCCGAAGTCGTCGTCCCATCACGCGTCACTGTAACAGCACCAGATGCACCACCTTTATTCCATACAATAGTTTCACCGACTTTAGCTTTAGTCGCTGCAACCTGGGCAGCTTCATGTTCTCGTTGTTGATATTCATTTAAATTATCGAGTACTTTCAAAGTAATGGCAGTAAACGCAAGCCATTTATAAGCATCGTTATCACTTTTATAATATCCATAACCGTCGTACTTATGGCCATAATATCTGTCAACTCTGACATTCTTATAAACGTGAACATGTTTTGGATATGCTCGTGAATCGTGACCACGATGGATAACATGCTTATCACTACGTGAGTGTTTGTAGTGATGATCCGAGTCTGCTAACGCTGAAGTACTATTCAAAACTAGAGTAGTTGCTATCAAACCCAGCTTTATAGCTATTTTTTTTATTTTAATCATATTTTTATCCTTTAATATCAATAAAATTGAGTCACTTTTCACTATTCGACCAGGCCTTTGGAATCTCACGAAAAACTGGTCATTGACTACTAAAACACAAAACTCACTTATCGGTTGACATGAAAAAAATAAAATAATTCACCTAACTCACTTTGACCTTGTTCAGAAACATTGTCCTATGTATCAGAATGATTAGGACAAGCCTTACCTGCTGGAATAAAGTAATCCCATTATTTAACTAAAAATCAATAGAACAGGGTTGTAGGTTTTGATTAAATACGATTTACTTAACATACCCTCACATAAAAAATAGCCATGACATCTAAAAGTAGAAATTTATTTATCATTATAAGCTTTTTGGTACTGTTCGCTGCTTGTAGCGGTGGTCCCTCAATTCAATCTGTCAAAGATGATAAAGTGACAATCAGCGCAGCCCCGGAAGACTTTCTCGAAGCTTATGAGATGGCACAAAAAGAATGTAAGATAAATAATAAATCTGCTTCATACATAGCCGACCAGACGAGTAGCTTAAAAACAGTTGCTTTTGATTGTATCGGAGAAGAAGTAGATACAGTTGCAGAAGCAGAAGCAGAAACACAACCGGAAATCGATACAACATCTGAAGAAGTGACTACACAGTAGTCCTCTTTATATATTACCTTTCATTGAGGTAGTTCATCAGCACCATATACGTGAACCCCCATAGTGGCTTTTCTTTCATACGTATATAAGGAAATTCCCGAACAGCATACTCAGGCGCAATCACCCCTTCGTCATGATTATCCGGATCAGCAAGATAAGACAAATCCTGCCAACATGCCGACGCAATCTCAGTCTCATCGGGATACAGTTCAACCCGTTCAGGGATCTCCCATAGAAACGGCGCAACAATAACGGGATGCTTTAGTCTACGACCGGCTTCTGATATTGGCAGGGCACGTTCATAATAATCGGCATTGAGTTCACAACCACACTCTTCCATGACTTCACGTTGACACGTGGCTAATAAATCAGAATCTGACTCTTCCGCCATGCCACCCGGAAATGCCCACTGTCCCGACCATGGGTCAGAGGGATGTTCTGACCTGCGCACCAGTAATATCGAGGGCGTCTCGCGCGTGACAACAAGGGCCACCGCCGCACTGGGCGCACTGGGCGCACTGGGAGATTCAGTATTATTCATCTTCGTCACATTCGTACATTACCCAATACTTATCGGAAAGAGTATTCCGGCTTAATAAGACTGTAAAAAGGGATTTTGATTCTAAATTTGAGATATTAATCACATTATAAATTCCTAAATACAGCTCTCAACTAAACATATTAACCTTTTCAAGTACTATACTAGTAATCATATGCTACAAAAAATATTCACAAAACCAGTAGAGTTAAACATTGATGGCAAGGTCATCACGTTTAGATCACTGGATGACTATGAGTTCGCCCTTAGTGCACGAACGACTATTCCATTAGATAAAATTACTGATGCAATCAATGCATCTCCGGGCGAGCTAGCTCTGGAATCAAATGCAATTATGGTCGCTATTGAACAGCTTTCTGAACTAGATAACCAGCTTTCCGAGAACGGTGAAATCACTAAACGTCTTAAAGCTATCAACCCGGTAATTTTCTCAAATGACAATGGCTGGCGCGATATATTTTTTGCATTAAAAAAACATCATTCTTCCGATTCGGGTAGATATAAACAGATAGCATTAACCGCCTATTTGGAGTACCTGTCAAACAGACAGGAAATGATTCAATCCATAAAAGCTCGCTTAGAACAAGACAAGAATCAACAGGAAAATGCTGAGGTTGCACAATTCAAAACCGGAGAACTGGATCTCGAGGAAAACTTCGATTCCAGAATTCTGGCTGATGAATTAGGCATGACCAGTTTGGAAAAAGGAGAATCTACTAGCTTTGATGTTAAGGAAGGCGATGAGATATCTCTTCTATTAGCAAATTATCAATGTAAGTTAATCATAAGAGACGGTATCAAATTTGTAGATAACAATGGCGTAGTGCATCCAATGATATTAGGCGAAAACAAAGTTGGTAGAGGCAGTGAATGTAAAGTCCGATTTATGGATTCGATGCAACGAATTTCAAGACTACACCTGACGATTATCATCCATGATAACAATAGACTGGAATTAACTGACTTATCCACTTACGGTACGTACTACCTACAACATTAATCCTGACGTGTATAGCTTGATTTGAAGTCCTTTTCCTGCTTATTTTTACAGCACCTTTCTAACATCAATTAACTTAACAACAATTTATTAAGAAACCTTTGTTTCTGTTGCAGATGCTGCCAGGCTTTTGCTCGTGATACTAACGACCATGCAATTTTATCTCCCGGCTTTAATTGTCCGAGAATGTTTAGATCCGAGCTAATGACATTAGCTACTCTCGGATAACCACCAATAGTTTGCCCATCAACCGAAGATATTATCGGTAACCCGGAGGGTGGGATCTGAATACTGCCTTGAATCAAACCACTCGAAACAATGTCCTTTGCTGTATTGAGAAAAACCAGATTCCCTTCCAAACGAAGACCCATACGATTCAAATCTTTCGATACCTTATATCTAGAATGATAAAAAGAATCCAGACTTTCTCTATCAAAACAATCTGTCTCAATACCGTTACAACACCTCAATAAATAACTTCCAGCATAAATCGGCCGATATGTTTCAGGTAACGCACGCTTATCTGTTTCTTGTTTGGGGTAAACCTCCAACACATCATTGGTCTTAAACTGGCGACCGTTATAACCACCCAGTCCGGCAGTAAGATGGGTCGATTGGCTTGCGAATAATGAATCGACGTTAAGTTCTCCGGCTATGGCCAGATAGGCTCTGGCACCATGTCGTAATTGCTTAAACTCCAATACATCTGATGCTTTGACATTGATAGTTTCATTATTGAAAACTGACTTACCATTGAGGCTTAGATCAAATTCGGCACCGCAAATTGCAACTGAAAGGTTTCGGGTAAATTCAATTGTTGGCCCGACGAGCGTTATCTCTATGGCCGCTTGATTCAATGGATTTGATACCAACCAATTTGCTAACTGTAATGACAAGGGGTCCATCGCGCCGCTTCTTGAAATTCCTTGATGCATGAAACCAAAACGACCATCATCCTGAATACTGGTCTGCAATCCAGCTTTGATAAAACGTAGACTCATGCCTGTTCACTTTTCATTTGCTCAAACTTCCCAATATCAATCGGTACAAAACGAATTTTATCGAGTGCTTGAGCGATAAACGGTTCACTGGCAGCAGGACTAAAAATAGAGACCGGTGTCTGACCTATGATTTGCCAGCCACCCGGACTATCAACCGGATAGATACCGGTTTGATTTCCACCAATACCGACAGACCCGGCAACGACTTTTAGTGATGGAACTTCCTTTCGTGGGCAATGCAATTGTTCAGACAAACCACTTAAATAAAGGAAACCGGGCAAGAACCCAAGCATGTTAACCAGATAATCTTTTTCTGTATGCTGTCGTATTACCTCAGCGGGGCTTAACTTGCAGTGCTCAGCCAGACGCTCCAAATCGGGTGCGTAGTCACCCTGATAACACACTGGAATTTCTATCAATCTGGAGACAACAGCATTTGTTGTATTAGGTATATGATTATCGACCACTTGTTTAAGTGCATCATCGATAGTGTCTGTCTCAATAGCCAACACATCAAAACAAATCGTGAGACTCTGATAGGCCGGAATCGCTTCAATAATCATTCCGGGAAATGATGATTTAAATTCTTCCGCCAAAGATAATATATAACGGGTTAAGTCTTCGCCGGCTGCTTCATCAAAAAAAAGTGTTACCGCACTATCCCCGTTCCATTTAATGCTTGTCTTTATTTTCGACAACTCATTCATTTGACGACAACGCCATTGTCAGCCAGCGCTTGAAATAGCCGGCTTGCGATAGTCAGCGCATTTTCGTTATCTCCATGCAAACAAATGGTTTCCACGCCGGGCGTTATAAATTCACCGCTGGATGTTTCTATCGCTTGCATTTTTGCCAGCGCAAGAGCTTGCTGAATGCAATGTTCATCATCCGTAATGACAGCATGTGACTCTGATCGAGGAGTCAATTTACCATCCGGTTGATAGCGTCGGTCCATGAATCCTTCAGCAATGAACTTTAGCCCTTTATCCTCACAGATATTTTGAAACTGCCCTTGGGCCAAACCATAGATATGAATATCGGGAAAATCTTTAACGATATAATCTGCAATAACATTGGCAAGCTCACGATTATGTTCAACATCATTATAGAGTGCACCATGCAGCTTAATATGATTGAGCGTGGTATTTTTTTTATTGGCGACATCCACAAATAAATCGATCTGTTGTCGCAGAGATTCAACTATTTCGATGGCAGAAAGTACGGAGCTACTGCGTCCAAAGTGTGTTTTATCTGGATAACCCGGATGAGCACCAATCTTTAACTGATGTTGCAATGCACTATTAATAGCAGCTTCAATTGTTTCCAGATTTCCTGCGTGTCCACCACAGGCAATATTACAACTGGAGATATAAGGCATTAATAAAGCATCCTGGTGAGCATCGGCCAGCGTGAGTCCCTCTCCCAGATCACAATTGATATCAATAGTAAAAGTGTTATTCATGTAAATCGAACAAATACAAAAGAAATAAACTTGCTCCTGATTAATTATAAAATGGGGACTTCATATCCTTACTTGCAGCAGCGACAACATCGCCATTGAACAACTTTACAGACAAGTTTCCATTAATCTGTTGTGAAAACGGTATCAGCAGTTCATCAATGTATTTTTGAGCATTATCAAGTGATGAAAATTCATAGAAACCGCCCACAGTGTTGTTATTAATGCCGCTCAGCCAGGTCTTGGACCTCAATCCAGCAAACTTCTTCATCTCAGGATTGATGAGTTTCCAATCAATCTGATCGAAAGGAATCGATACCTGATACTCGGCATAAATGAAAATTTTATCCAGATTCATCGTTTACCCCTTCATTAAAATCGGTTAGTTCGTATGAAAATAATAACGACCGTTATACTATTTAACCAGTAAAGATAGTCTTTATGTGAAAATTGCTATATTCTGCTGTCATTAGTGCATTTTTGTAGCGGTACCCGGTAGCACCTCGCAGTGTAAAACAGCAGCTCCTTCCGTAGTAAATCCACACAACTAGCATGCTAATACATTGTTTTTTAATAATTTAAAGAGGTAATTTATAATGGCTACAGGTACAGTAAAATGGTTTAACGATAGTAAAGGTTTTGGATTTATTTCACCTGCTGATGGTAGCGCTGATGTATTTGTACATCATAGTGCGATTAAAGCGGAAGGATTCAAATCACTTGCTGAAGGTCAAAGTGTAACTTTTGATACCGAGCAAGGTGCTAAAGGACCTAGTGCAATCAACGTGGTTGCATAATAGACCAAACAAGACAGTTTTTTAGTCTCAAGGTCAAAAAGAAAGCCTCGCTAACCGCGGGGCTTTTTTTTCCTTTATCAAAAACAAAATTACGCCTTTATTAACGCTTTAAATAAGCACAATAAGATTTTTACTTCCGCCTGAATCTAGTTCATAGTGCTGACAGAATTAAGTTAGTCACTGTAATTAATCCATTCATGAGAACTCAAGCAAAAGACCTTTTATCCTATCCAGCCTACTGGGCGGAATGCTATGGCATTGCCCCGTATTTGCCGATGTCGCGTGCCGAGATGGAACAGTTGGGTTGGGATAGCTGTGACATCATTCTGGTGACTGGAGACGCGTATATCGATCACCCGAGTTTTGGTATGGCTGTGATGGGACGCTTGCTTGAATCACAAGGTTTTCGAGTCGGTATTATTTCACAGCCCGATTGGCAAAATACCGATGATTTTATGCAGTTGGGTGAGCCGAATCTTTATTTTGGCGTAACAGCAGGGAATATGGATTCCCTGATTAATCGTTATACCGCCGATCTGCGTTTGCGTAGTAATGATGCTTACACGCCAGATGGCGAGGCCGGAAAGCGTCCGGATCGTTCCGTTATTGTTTATAGCCAACGTTGCAAAGAAGCTTATAAAGATACTCCGGTTGTTATTGGCGGTATTGAAGCGAGTCTGCGGCGTATTGCACATTATGATTACTGGAGCAATAAGGTTAGAAAATCTGTATTGATTGATTCTGCCGCAGATATTTTATTGTTTGGTAATGCCGAACGCGCCATTGTTGAATTGACGCATCAAATGTCCCGTGGTGTGAAGATCGACGAACTTGGCAATATTCGTGGCACTGCCATTATTCGTGAACACATGCCGGAAGACTGGACCGAGATCGATTCCAGTCGGATTGATTGGCCGAGCATGTGGCCAAAAGAAGTGAATCCGAATAAAAATCCTTATGACTACGATCATAATCCAACAACGAATAAAGACTGCGCTTCAAAAAATGAAGCGGGTAAAAATCAGGCGGATGAAGTTAAGGAAATAAAAATAATTCCGATGCCTTTGGCAAGTAAGCAAAAACTGGATTTAGATAAAACCTATATTCGTTTACCTTCTTTCGAAAAAGTCCGTAACGATTCTGCCTTATATGCACACACTTC
>JAURNW010000006.1 GCA_030829985.1 Gammaproteobacteria bacterium
AACGTGCATTGATTAAACAAAATACCTTGGCACTACGTAAACAGATGCATTACGATAAACAACACATTAACTAACCCGATGAACCGATCTGTCTCTTAGTTTATGCCGCTCTTTGTCCAAAAGGTTTTGACGACGTACACTATCAAATCATATTTACTCTCCAGATATGCTTAATTAAGGATATCTTTACGATAAAATATTTTTCTTGATTCAATAAAAATATTTCATTGTACATGCAGATCAATTAAACCTATAAATCGCTCAAAATCTACAAAGTTAGCTTTTTTAAACACCTACATTGTTAATTTAAAAGGGTTATTTAATGATTGATACTGCAGACACTGATTTTGATACAGATGACGACGATGATGATTTCACAGACTCTGACTCTATTGATGAAAACTTGGATAAGGAAAGTCTTAAATCAAAAAGAGATATCCGTGCTGAAATAGAAAAAAAGCTTGAACTCATCGCACTTAGAAAAAAAATGAGTGATTTTTACGACGACGAAATTTTTAATTAATAACAAAACAAAATAGATAATGAATTATTTTAGAAGTAATGGAAGGTGTGGGTTGGCTTTCTCGCCAAAAAGCACAGACACCACTAAAGACAAGAACATGAATGATATTGAATCAGTTGCATTGAATACGCAGACAAATAGACAGCTTAATAGCGGCCTTGCTCAAAACTGTTACCCTTACGGAAAGTTATATCAATTCACCGATTAAAGCTTCACTGGTCAGACAATTGTTCTATCATAGATAGACAACGCTCATTAGTATTATTGTAGATAATATAGGCATTTCGACTTATCTCTGGTGCATCTTTCACCTTAAACAATTCCCCGTTTTCAAGATCTCGCTTGACCATAATCTCTGGCAAGTATGCTGTTCCAGATTTGCTTTTTATGAATCGCTTGGCGATACGGCCTGCATCAATACGCATTAATGGAGTTGGAATATCCTGAAAATATTGACTATGTGCTTCTGAAAATGAAATGCCCCAGTCGACATAAATGTAATTCTTTCTAACTGCATCATCCGCATTCAAATCGTTTTCCGATGAAATCATAATAAAATTTATAGGTAAGGTTTTCATGACTGTAATCTGTGCTTCTTGTGGCGCTATATAGGTAAAACCAAAATCCAATGTGTTATTACTGACTTTGAGTCTGATGGAATCAGCGTTGAGAATCTGGCAATTCAAGACAATATCAGCGTTGCTATCAGTAAATTTTATTAACCATCGATTAAGATAAATATCCCATAAACTTGAAACAGCACCTATAGACAACGGCATTTTTTTTTCATCTTCAATCGCTATATTGGTTTTCACACGATTCCAGGTATTCATGATGTCTTCAGCATACTTGACCAGTTTTTCACCAGCGGCTGTTGGACGGATATTGTTTCTGTCCCGGGTAAACAGTTTTACTCCCATTTCCTGTTCCAACTGTCTTATCCTGGCACTTACAGCGGATTGAGTAATAAAGAGATTATCTGCTGCTTGACCAAAATGGCGGGTCTTATGTATCTCAAGAAACGTTTTTAATAGTTCATCATCCATACAATTGGGTCTTCATATTTTTAAATCGATGTTTCATCGTTATCCAGTAAGATATACTTATCAGAATTTTTATAGTTCTAATAGCATAATTTGATATGGATAAAAAACAAATAATTGGCTGGAAAGAATGGATCAGCCTCCCCGCACTTGATATTCCGGCGATAAAAGCAAAAATTGATACCGGTGCCCGCACATCGGCCTTACATGTATTTAAACTGGAAAGATTTTCAAATAATGGAAAAGAGATGGTTAACTTCCAAATTCATCCATTACAGAAACGTTCAGATGTGATTGTAACTTCCGAAGCTGAAATTGTAGACATGCGCATCGTCAGGGATTCGGGCGGTCATGAAGAAGAGCGTTTATTTATTAATACACCGGTTCTGTTAAAAGATAAACAATGGGATATTGAAATTAGTTTAACCAGTAGAGAAAACATGTTGTTTCGCATGTTGTTAGGCCGAACAGCGCTGGTACAGGGCCAACTCTGTGTTGATTCTTCACTCACATATACCACAGGTAAATATAGTAGAGACACGTATAATGGTAATTCTTAATCGAGGAATCAAATGAAAATTGCAATACTAACCAGAAATAAAAACCTTTACTCATCAAGACGCCTTATGGAAGCTGCAGAATCGCGTGGTCATGAAGTGCGTGTGTTGGACGTATTGCGTTGCTATATGAACATCACCTCAGACCGACCTAGCATTCACTATAAAGGTGAAGAACTGGGTGAATTTGATGCCGTCATCCCACGTATTGGCGCGTCAGTTACCTTTTATGGTACTGCCGTCCTCAGACAATTTGAGATGATGGGCGTTTATCCGTTAAATGAATCAGTCGCAATTTCACGCTCAAGAGACAAATTACGTTCATTGCAATTATTATCACGCAAAGGTATTGGCTTACCTGTTAGCGGATTTGCCAATAGACCCGATGATATTAATGACTTGATAAAGATGGTCGGTGGTGCGCCTTTAGTTATTAAACTATTACAAGGCACACAAGGCATTGGCGTCGTACTGGCTGAAACAAAGAGTGCGGCCAAAAGTGTAATCGAATCTTTTCTGGGTCTCAAAGCCAGTGTGTTGGTACAACAATTTATTAAAGAAGCCGGTGGCGCAGACATACGCTGCTTTGTGGTTGGCGAAAAAGTGGTTGCTGCAATGAAACGTCAAGGCGCAGAAGGTGAGTTTCGTTCAAACATTCATCGTGGTGGTTCAGCATCATTGGTCTCTATTACTGCAGAAGAACGTAAAACAGCTCTGCGTGCTGCTAATACGATGGGGCTTAATGTCTGTGGTGTCGACATCTTACGTGCAGAACGTGGTCCGGTTGTCATGGAAGTGAATTCTTCACCTGGTCTTGAAGGCATTGAAACTGCTACGGGCAAAGATATCGCGGGTGATGTCATCAAGTTTATAGAAAAGACTGCTAAGAAAGGTAAAACGGGAACTAAGGGTGGAGGCAAGTAATTGCGCGAACCAATCAATATATGTAATACCGTTATTAAAGCAGGAACCCAGCAGACACTTGAACTTCCAGTTCCTAGTCTTTACACACATACCGCATTGGAATTACCTGTTCATGTAATACATGGTAAACAACCTGGCCCAGTATTATTTTTATCTGGTGCCATTCATGGTGATGAAATTAATGGTGTGGAAATCATTAGACGCGTATTGAATATAAAAACGCTTTCTAAACTCAAAGGAACATTGATCGCCATACCAGTAGTCAATATTTATGGTTTTATAAATCAAACTCGCTACTTACCTGACCGGCGTGATTTAAATCGTTCATTTCCCGGTTCCGAGAAGGGTTCTCTCGCGGGACGTATGGCAAATCTATTTTTAAATGAAATTGTCTCTAAGTGCACACATGGTATAGATCTGCATACCGCTGCAATTCACAGAGAAAATTTACCGCATATCAGAGCCTATCTTGATGATGAAGATACTGAAAAAATGGCGCGTGCCTTCACCTCCCCGGTAATTTTAAATACACCAATCATTGATGGTTCATTGCGAAAAGCTGCCGAAAAAACCGGCGCAGCTGTTATTGTATATGAAGCTGGTGAGGCACTTCGTTTTGATGAAGTGTCAATTAGAGCAGGTGTAAGAGGAATTATTTCAGTAATGCGATCACTGAATATGCTTCCTGCCCTTAAAAATAAGCGTAAACATATTCAACCTGTCGTCGCTCGTTCCAGTACCTGGGTACGCGCACCTCAGAGTGGTATTTTAAGAGTTCAAAAAACATTAGGCTCAAGAATTGAAAAAAATCAATCACTTGGTTTTGTCTCTGACCCTTTTGGAAAAACTGAAGAAAATATTCTCTCGCCAGTCGATGGCATTATTATTGGCAGGACAAATATCCCTTTGGTTAACGAGGGTGAAGCCTTATTTCATATTGCCCAATTTAAAAGCTCTGAAAATGCTGCTGACAAAGTAGAAAAATTTCAACAAAATTATGACCCGGCAACAGACATAAATTCCCCGGAAGAACCCCCGATATTATAAGAACGATCTATATAACCCTGGTTTAATTATCGTGGTTTGAATTAAAATTAAATTATCTTACTATAAGAAATAGTTAACTGTAACTTGTCATTCGGATTGAACCAGATACTGCTCGCTATATTGTTTAGCTTTATCTATTGCCTGTTGTAGTTGTGCTTCATTTAGATTTGTTTCGATGATACCCAGATTCAATTTAGCCTGATCAAAGCCACCACTGGCCGACAAAGAGAACCATGCATAGGATTCAATAAGATTTTTTTCTACTCCGTTACCCTCAAAATACATAGCGCCAAGACTATTTTGTGCTTCTTTTGAACCTTGTTCTGCAGCCTTCTTATACCAGCTTAAAGCTTTAACATAATCTTGTTCTACACCTTGACCCAAAAAGTACATCAAGCCCAGATTATGTTGCGCACCTTTACTACCTAAATCAGCAGCTCTATTCCACAACACTACTGCTTTATCAATATCTTTGTTAATACTCTGCCCGTTATAATAAAGCTTGGCCAAATTGATTATGGAAGGAACATAATTTTTTTTAACTGCCTTGTCATACCATTTTATGGCTGTTTCAATATTGCGTTCGACCGAGATACCATTATGAAAAAATAATGCAATATTATGTTGCGCTTTTGGCTCACCATGTTCAGCTGCTTTTTTATACCACTGAAGTGACATTGCGTAGTCTTGCTCAACACCCTTACCTTCTCTATACATTGTTCCAAGATAAAATTGTGCCCTCATATTTTTTTCGTCAGCGAGAGCAGTAAAGCCAGTCAAAGCTTTTTCATAATCACCTTGCTCATATGCGGCATATACATCGTCATACTCAAATGCAGTAACCAGGCTATGATTAAGAATCAAAAATATGAATACAGTACTGATACGGATCATTTTTATTCTCGAAATAAACAGGATGTAATTAAGACTTATTCGTAGATAAAAAATTCAATATGGCAGAGTATTGTCCAGATCATATAGATCGGTTACAGCGTCACGCAACTTGAGGAATTTTACGCACTGAAAAAACTCTATCTAATTCAGAGCTGATTAAGTTATAAGTGTATATATTACTTGCTGAAATCCGTCAATTATTGGTCCGATTATTTTAAACAAAACACCACTAGCTAATAATACGACAAGAATAAATAATCCATAGGGCTCAAGTTTTGCATAACGCGATGCTATTGGTTCTGGTAATAATGAGAAGACGACACGGCTACCATCCAATGGTGGCAATGGAAATAGATTAAGGATCATTAATAAACTATTTATCATGATACCGGCTAGTGCCATCAGGGTTAATATATGAGCAATTGTATTGCCCGCTTCTGCTGGTGCTATGAAGAGTTTTGTAATAATTAACCAAAACATAATCATGAGCAGATTCGCAAATGGTCATGCCAAAGCAACCAATGCAATATCACGCCTGGTGTTTTTAAGCCGATTCCAGTCCACTGGTACTGGCTTTGCCCAACCGAAAATAAATCCACTCGCGAAAAACATAATCAATGGAACAATAACTGTGCCCATTGGATCAATATGCTTCAGTGGATTTATAGACAACCGTCCCTGATCTTTTGCAGTCGGATCACCCAATAGCATAGCCACCCAGCCATGCCCCACTTCGTGCAACGTAATTGCAAAAAGAACGGGGATACTCCAAATCAATATTTGATGAAAGGTAGAAAACTCAGACATTACTAACTAATCAACAAGGTAAAATTTAAGATAACGTTAATCCTGGGAACCCAGTAGCCACGCGTCACTATTTACCGATTTTTCACGATGTGTTTCACCCAGTTTTTTAAAATCGAATACCTCAGTGTCTAATAAATGTGATGGCACTATATTTTGTATACTGGTAAAAATTGTTTCACTTCTGCCTGGTTTTTGTTTATCCCAATCGATTAACATCTGCTTAATAGCCTGACGTTGCAAATTGTCCTGGGAACCACAGAGTGTGCATGGAATTATGGGAAATGCTTTTTCTTCAGCGTAAGCTTTTATGTCTGTTTCTGCACAATATGCCAAGGGCCGAATTACAACATTTTCACCATCGTCGCTTAATAATTTGGCTGGCATTGATTTTAATTTACCACCGTAGAACATATTCAAAAACAATGTTTCAATAATATCATCACGATGATGTCCCAATGCTATTTTAGTGTAACCCTGCTCTTTGGCGAAACGGTAGATAATGCCACGGCGCAATCTTGAACATAAACCACAATAAGTTTTATTTTCCGGAATTACTCGCTTGACGACACTATAGGTATCTTCCTCAATGATATGAAATTCAATACCGAGAGCATCAAGGTAATCCGGCAATACATGTTCCGGAAACCCCGGTTGTTTTTGGTCAAGATTAACCGCAATCAATTCAAAATCTACCGGTGCATTTCGTTGCAGGCTTTGCAAGATATCTAACATAGTATAGGAATCTGCACCACCCGACAAACAGACCATCACCCTGTCGCCGGCTTCAATCATATTGAAATCAGCAATGGCGCGACCTACATTACGCCGCAACCGTTTTTGCAACTTATCGTAGTTATACTTCTCTTTTCGTTGTGCGATTGCCATTATTAGCCTTGCCTGCCTGCACCTGTACACGGATAACTTTTAGTAAGTGCCTCAAGAGCTAATGTCTGTGCTGCTTCATTTGCACGGGAAGATTGACTGCGTAAATAGGCAATCACATTATCCGTCACTTCTTCCTTCGGGTTCAGTTGCGGATTTATACAAAAAAATGGTTGGCTTTGTTCAGCTTGATGCAACTGCATTACCGTTAGAACCAAACCAACAACATACTGTTGGCATCCGTTATTTGGTGCCCCTGGAACTGAACCAGTCTCACAACTTTCAAGAAGTTCTCCTGCTGTTAAAAGCTCTGGTTCTTCTTCAGCAAACACACTGTTTGTATTCAGTAATAGTGTGCTCAATAAGATTAAAATTATTTTCTTTAACAAACTCATTTCTCTTCCTCAGTAAATTCGCCGATGGCGGTAATTAGTTTATCATTATCCATTGTTGAATATTCCATCAAAACAACGATCAGACCTGTCTTTAAAATACCTTTCTATCTTCCTAGTACTTTCGTTTTGAGGCAGGCAATCAATAAAACGTTCAATAATGAATTATAAAATATTAGGCGATTAATGCTTATGATGTCAGGATTTGGCGAATGCAATCAACATGACGACGAATACAACCACGAAAAATATTGGCCATAGCGCGCCTTTCCAGTCCGGGTTTTCTGCTTCCCGACTTTGCTCTAATGCTTTTTTAGCTCCAGGCCAAAAGAAAAAAAGGATTACCAACGCAGCAATCCCGAGCATAATTTGTTCCCACATCGCCACAGTAAACTTGTACTCCTGTCTGTTTTGCTGAATATTAGCAGTATAACTTTGAATTCATTATACACACAGCTTGGACCATCATAATTCGACTTTTTTGAGTAAGATACTTTAAACTTACATTACATAAAGAGATTAAAGTATTAAATAGTATATGGATCACTCTGCCCTAAATGATGGATTGACCTTGTTGGGTTTGTCTGTTCTGGTCGTCTGGGTATTTAAACGAATTAAACTACCCGCTATCCTGGGTTATCTATTCGTTGGTATTCTGGTCGGACCTAATGCCCTCGCCTGGTTACCTGAAAGCGATAGTATACAAATGCTGGCTGAGATCGGTGTGGTATTTCTGCTCTTCATGATTGGTCTGGAATTCTCCATGTCACGACTGGTCGCAATGAAAACGACAGTCTTTGGACTGGGTAGTATTCAGGTTGTAATTTCAACCTTGTCTGGCGGTATCATTGCCTGGTTAACCGGTATTGATTGGCAAGCAGCATTGGTTGTTGGTGGTGCATTGGCTCTTTCTTCAACTGCTATTGTCGCTAAACAATTAACTGACCAACTGGAAATGCAAGCTCGACATGGCCAACTCGCAATCGCCATACTCTTATTCCAGGATCTGGCTGTTGTGCCCTTACTGGTTGTCATCCCAATACTCGCTATGGGTAATGAACAGTCCTTAACCATTCCAATATTGATTGCATTAGGCAAGGGACTACTTGCCTTTATAATTATGTTTCAGAGTGGCCGTTGGTTACTTAGACCATTTTTCCATCTGGTGGCTGGGACTCGCTCATCTGAAATTTTTACGCTGGCGACATTATTTGTATCTTTAACTGCTGCCTGGTTGACCAATCAACTTGGACTCTCATTAGCGCTAGGGGCCTTTCTCGCCGGCCTAATGCTCAGTGAGACAGAGTACAAGCACCAGATTCAAGCTGACATAAGACCTTTCAGAGACGTATTAATGGGGATTTTCTTTATCAGTGTGGGTGCAGAACTGGATGTTACTATAATCGTAAAGGAATGGTTTTGGATTGGTTTATTAACATCCGGGTTAATCATCGGTAAAGGTTTAGTAATCGCGCTATTAACTCGATTATTTGGTTATGAATTACCCGTCTCTTTAAGAACTGGCCTAATACTGGGGCAAGCAGGTGAATTTGGGTTAGCAGTACTTATCGTAGCTATCAGTAACAATTTATTAAGCTTACAAGAGACGCAACCAATCATTGCCGCAGCAATATTGAGTATGTTGATATCACCAATATTAATTCGCTACAACAGCCGAATTACCGAGAGTCTATTTCGTGGAACTTATATTAGCGGCTTAAACGCACCGCCAAAAGAACTCACAACAGCCTGCCAAAATTTATCAAAACACGTGGTCATATGTGGTTTTGGGCGTATTGGTCAGAATCTGGCTAACATCCTCCGGGAAATGAGTATTCCTTATGTCGCACTGGATCTTGACTACAGCCTTATCCGGGAAGCTTGGGAGGCCGGTGAAAATGTGTTTTATGGTGATAGTACACATGCTGAAATTTTAAAAAAGACAGAACTGACTCAGGCGAGTGCATTGATAATTACCTTTGATGACGCATTGATTTCTGAGCACATTATTCACTCCGCTCGTTTTCTCAATAAGGACATACCTATTATCGTTCGCAGCAAAGATGATCGACATATGGATAAATTACATGCAGTTGGTGCCAGTAATGTTGTGCCGGAAAGTTTTGAAGCCAGCATGATGTTAGCGATCCATGTACTACAACATATGGGGATATCAACGGACAAGTCGATGGACTTTGTAAAGCGCGCCAGGGAAGATGAGTATCGACGATTACGCGGTTATTTTCGAGGCGAGGATACTTTGGGTATGGATGAACCGGAATCATTGAGATTACATACAGTGATATTACTTCCAGATTGTTTTGCTGTAGGGAAATCGGTCAACGAGTTAACACTTAGTAATACCGATAGCTCTCTGATAGCTGTAAGACGAGGCAAAAATAGAATAGACTTTTTCGACAAAAACTTTCGTTTTAAAATTGGTGATGCTGTCGTAATTGAAGGCACTCAAAACACAGTATTAAATGCTGAAAAATATATCCTGACAGGTTAATGCCTGGCCTTTCCCATTCTTCCGTGTACATCGTCGCTCCTGCGCATCCATGCGCTCGCGACATACAGTACATCCATGTACATAAAAAACCCCGTATTTAACGGGGTCGAATTTTGGGCACTACATAATATATTTCAGGCTGTTACTTCTACTTCAACGGCATGTAATCCCTTTGGTCCCTGCTCTGTATCATATGAAACAGTCTGTCCTTCATTTAATGTTTTAAAGCCATCACTCTTAATAGAAGAATAATGCACAAATATATCTTCACCACCGCCTTCCGGTTCAATAAACCCATAGCCTTTGGATTCGCTAAACCATTTTACTTTACCGCTACTCATTACAACCCTCCCCTACTGGATTCCAATTAAACACTTGTCAGCAATATATTGCTCAACAGGCATCTTCCGTAGAGCAAAATGCAATGACATTTGTAATACATATACGCATTACATAGTTTTAAGAGTAGACGATAAATAAAGGGGCTGGCAAGAAATATCTCAGGATTTAAAGGTTTTTTCAAAAAAATATCAGTTAATATTGTCGCTACTGATACGTTCGTCACGACTGTCCGCGACCGACTCCTGGCGTTGTTTTTCAACACGGACAACGACAATAGAATCACGATAAAAATCTGAATGAATGGGCACACGTACTTTAATAGCTGCGCGTTCGCCACCTCGACCATCATTATAAATGACAACATCTTCATCATTGATGAAGCGTGAATTAAATTCCATCTGCCCATCTTCATAGATTAATAAAACCTTGTCTGAATCTGTAGGCTCTGCCATACGGTTATTTATAGGAGACATCGTGCAAGCCGTATTTAACAAGAGCGCAATGGCTAAAATAGAAACATGTGATATATATTTATTCATAATAGTTTACATATAGTTATGTTAGTTAATTGAACTATATATTAAATATAAAAATATGATGGGGACTGAATCACATTATGCTTCTATGACATGCGAACCATGTCTCATTTCAACTATATAACTGTCACGAATGTAAGATTGAAATATAAAGTCATTATTGACAGGATTTTTTATTAAAATCCTGATTCTCTGACAAATACCGAGACAATTAATTTATATACGCGCTGGATATAACTTTCGGGTGCTCCTTTAACATGAACTACACCTCGTATTTCCTGTTCTGCCTGCGCATCTTCAAGCAGACTCATATCAAACCGAACTCGATAGATAGATTTGTCTGGTACGAGCTTTTGAGATTGGTCCAGTTGCACAGGCACTTTACCACCATATATAGAGGCAAGTTCATCCATGTTAAGCATCTGTAAATTAGCATTCTCAATCTCGCTCACATAACCCCATACTGCTTCCAACTCGGGATTATCCGGAATAAATTTCGCGCTAGCCATCAAGCTTATTCTGGAGAGCTCAGATTCAGAGACCACACCATCAAAAGACACCCTTGCAGGATCGGCAATAGTTACTATAGGTAATTTTTCATTTATCCAACGACCTGGATGTAGAGACTCTTCGAGATCATAAATGGTACCGCTTACAGGGGCTCGAATAAGAAGTTCATTTTTCTTTTCTAGCAAACCGTTTAATTTCGAACGACTTTCCTGTAACTGTTTAACGATAACCTGAATATTGGACAATTCTTCCGGGCTAGCTACAATTCGTCTAGCTTGTAGACGTAACATATCTACTTTTTTTACCGTGTTTTCAATATCTTGTTCAAGCTGCGGAGATCTTAATATTAATAAAACATCATTCTCGTCAACCTGTTTTTTATCAACCATGAAATTACTTTCAATATAACCGGGAGCATGCGCAAATATAGTTATCTTGGATTCACTCTTAAAAACTGCAGGGACTTTAATCGATGTCCCCCAAGGGAAAATAAATGCGGCTACTAATCCGAAAAATATTATTGCTGTAATATAGAAACGTTTCGATTTAATGATTTTGCTCCTCATTTGCCACCACCCTCCTATTAAGCCAACCACTGGCAATACAATAAACCAGAGAATCTCTATCAGAAATAAAATTATGCCTAATAATTTAAAAAAGAAATAATAAACAAGTACGGCAATACCAATAAACAGAAAAAAGCGATAGATCCAAACGCTCCAAGCATAAAGATAAAGTTTTATAAGCATCGCGGAAGGTAAAGCTTCAGGAGGTCTTAACTTCAAATTAAACAGTACTTCAGTTAACTTCCATTTACCCACATCAAATGAACGCTTCTGTAAATTCTGGATCCCCAGTAGATCAGAAAATATATAGTACCCATCGAAACGCATCAGGATATTTGAATTAATTGCCAATGATAATATCCAGCTTGTTGTCGCCATGATAAACGCCGCGCTTTTAAGTATGCCATCAGGCAGAAAACCCCAACAGAATGTGGCAATACACGCAATATACAACTCCATTAACATGCCAGCAGCGCCAACATGTGCACGTTCTAAAGCAGATCTAATACGCCAGGTATCGGAAGTGTCAGTATATAGAATAGGAAACATTACCAGCAGCGCCACACCCATGGTGGGCACCTTGCAACCGTACCTTATTGTCGTATAGGCATGCGCTAGCTCATGTAACACTTTTATAAAAACCAGCGAAACAAAATAAAAAGCGAGTCCTTGCAGATTAAAAAAATACAGGAATGTAGAGGTAAAACTTTCCCATTGTCGCCCTACAATATATAACCCAATCAACCCAATAAAGAAAATCAGCGCAGCTGTACTAACTGAGAATATAGGCTCCACATAAACAAGCGTTTTTCTTAGAAACGCTGTAGGTTTAACCAGAGGAATTTTAACAAACAGGTAATTATGGATTAGCCACATAAGGAAACTGGGCTTACTTGCTAAATACTGGTCGAGATAAT
>JAURNW010000007.1 GCA_030829985.1 Gammaproteobacteria bacterium
AACGTGCATTGATTAAACAAAATACCTTGGCACTACGTAAACAGATGCATTACGATAAACAACACATTAACTAACCCGATGAACCGATCTGTCTCTTAGTTTATGCCGCTCTTTGTCCAAAAGGTTTTGACGACGTACACATAATGATGTTTAAGTTGGCCCGCATCAGCAGGCATTCCTTGTAATCTGGAGATTATAACAAGGCATATTAAGCCTGAATCAACATCCCCTGTTTTTTCTTGCTCCAAACCTCTTCCCCTGATGTTTGTCTTTTTAGTGATCTTATTCTATAAATCACTCTACCAGATTGCTTAAAGCGCACAATGCTTCAAAAAGGTGACATATAAAGTTATGATTATCATCTGAATTGAGTAGACCGACATGAACAATAACGAAATACAAAATAAGGAGGCCGGATGAGAATAAAAAAACTGGCTCTAATAATCCTTACGTTTTCGCTGTCACTACCCGTCCTAGCTGAGAATAGTACCTCTATCGTTGATGAGAACCGTCTGTTGCAAGCAGATAAGGAAACTGATAACTGGCTCTCATTCGGGCGCAGTTACAACAATCAGAATTTCTCTCCACTCAAACAAATTAATACCAGTACCGTAAAACGGCTTGTGCCTAAATGGGTTTTTCAAACCGGTGAAAAAGGATCATTTCAAACACAACCGCTGGTTGCTGATGGTGTAATGTATGCCACCATACCAGGCAATGATGTCGTCGCTTTAGATGCTGCAAAAGGTACTGTTCTTTGGCGCTACAAACACAAAAATAGAAGAGAAAAAACCAAGGCAGGTCCGGCAAACAGGGGAGCTGCTTTAGGCTATGGTAAAGTATTTGAAGCCACGAATGATGGTCGATTAATTGCACTCGATAAAAACACCGGCGAGATAATCTGGGACAAGATCATAGCGCGTCCTACCGATGCCGAGCTTCAAGGCCTTAGCGAAACACAAAAGAAATTCCTGACAGAAAACATTGATTCCTTACCCGCAAAGATGGCACCGTTAATCTATAAAGATCTGGTTGTTGTCGGTGTCACATCAGCAGGCTATGGACTTTTTTATAATATATTTGAAGGTATAACATCGGAAAAAGTACCACCGCATGATCGTTTCCTTGGAATACGTGGTTATGTTGCGGCCTTCGATGTAAATACAGGCAAAGAAGTATGGCGTTGGTATACAACGAAGAGTGGTGCATGGGAGGGTAAGTTTTCTACTACAACACCAGAGGGCGATAAACTACCGCGTGATATTCCCCGCGAAAAAGAATTAGCCACCAAGCTAAAGGATCGTTGGCGTATTGGTGGTAGTTCAACCTGGATGACACCATCGTTTGATCCAAAACTCGGGCTAATATTTTTGGGGACGGGTAATGCCTCTCCCAATGATGTTTCAAGTGCGCGTCCCGGTGATAACCTTTACGCAAATTCTCTTGTTGCGATTGATGCCTACACAGGTGAAACCCGTTGGCATTATCAGCAAGTGCCGCATGATTTATGGGGATATGATGTCGCCAGTAATTCAGTATTATTTGATTTGCCGGATGGCGATAATGTTATTCCAGCAATTGGTATTGCTGGCAAGACAGGTTGGTTCTATGTTCACAACCGCAACACCGGTGAATTGATTTACCGATCAGAACCATTCGTACCACAACACAATCTATTTCAAGCACCGACTGATAAGGGCATTATTAGCTTCCCAGGATCATGGGGTGGCGCATCGTGGTCTCCTGTTTCTTATAATCCAAAAAACGGTTGGGTGTATATCCCCGGCATACACAAACCTACGCGTTATCGTTTGCAGTACGGCCAATTCGAAGGCAAGGAAGTTCCTTATATCTTAACTGAAGTTGCAGAGTCAGAACCGAACTGGGGAACACTGACCGCAATCGATACACGTAAACAAGGCCAAATACAGTGGCAAATTAAAACCGAACAACCACTGATTGGCGGGGTACTCGCAACTGGCGGGAACCTTGTCTTTATGGGTGAAGGCAACGGCATGTTTGCCGCCTTCGATAGCGGTAATGGAAAACGCTTGTGGGAATTTAATTGTGGAGCTGGAGTAAATGCGCCGCCGATTAGTTACAAAGTTGGAGAGCAACAATTCATTGCTGTTGCTGCAGGTGGCAACAGCTATTTTAAATATCCGAGCGGTGATTCAATAATTGGCTTTGGCTTGTCGAGTAAATAGTATTACCTAACTCGATTTTCTGAGTACAAACACACCATAATCCGATTTGGCATTAAGCATTACTGGATTAGCAATGTCATAGTTATGGTCATAAACATTCTCTATCTCAAAATGTTTCGAACTTGCAACCAACTTCTGGAATTGTTTAAGTGAATATGTACGCAGTTTATAGATCGATTCAAATTTTTCGTTTCCAGTTATTGTTATAGGATTCAAGACGACTCTTAAGGTCTCTGTTTGCTCTTTTTTATTTAACGCTAACATCTCTATCGATGTTTTCACTGTTAAACGACCACGTTTTGCAGTCCATCGTGTTATCTTATCGGTCACACCCTGTTCAGGAATCAGATGTAAACCAAGTATATAAATACCATTTTTCTTCAATACCCCAGCGACATTAAGCATATGCTGTATTGCCTTGCTTTCTGATAAGAGATGCCTGAAAGTATCAACCGTACAATAAGCAGCATCGTATTTTTTTCTATTCGCAGGAAAATCGATCATGTCACCCTTAAAAATAGTTGCCCGGAGAGAATTACGTTTTAGTTTTTCCTGGAGGTACTTGAGTGCATTGTCATTGAGATCAAAACCTGTGCAGTCAAATCCACATCGCGCTAGCGGAATAATCAAGCGACCAGTACCGCATGCGGGTTCGAGCAGGCGGGCATATTCTCCCTTACTGTATTTAGAAAATACCGCTTTCAGGAAGTCGAGTTCCTCTCTCATGCCTTCTGAGAAAGAAATATCATAATAGGTAGGCAGGTTATACCAATTCATGGTTTTATTATTACCCAAATTAGTGCGTATTGAACCTGCTTCGACTATTTTTTTTATATAACATTGACAAGCGGTTCATATACTATAATTCTGTAGTAATATAGCGATATTAATTACATAGATGCTCTGCAATTGAAAGAACTCCAGTTACTCGATGATGGCGATTCATTCAGGAAATCTGCCTATAAGTTCATAAAAGAATCTGAATTTTTTTCCGATTTTGGCGACGACGAGATCGAAATACTCGCGCGCTGGACCAAGGCTTATTCAGCGGATACCGGTTGCGTGGTGTTAAATGAGGGCGATAAGAGCAACTGTCTTTGTATTATCGTGAAAGGTTCAATCAATATATTCAAACGTTTGCCCAATGATGAGCACTTGAAGATTGCCGAAATCTGTACTGGAGAATCGATTGGAGAAATGGGTATTATTGACGGAGAACCTTTCTCAGCTTCGGGGATAGCATCTGAAGATTCGATTGTTTTATTAATCACTCGCGAAGATTTTGAAGACATCATCAGACAGAATCTCGAGTTAGGTAATAAACTGTTATGGAAGCTTGCCAAAATATTAACCGCACGCCTCAGACACACGACAAAACGACTGGCTGAATTACTTACCGGGAAGAAATAATAATAGCGCTATTTTTTGTTGTAGCCGTTAATGCTGTCTTGTAGTTATCGAGCTTCATTAGTTCGTAACAAAACCATTTATCATTCAGTTTTTCAGCCGTTATTATTTCACGGGCATCATCAATACTCTCATTAATAGGCACAGAAAATTTATCCAGCCCAAATGATATACCCTGCCCTGTTGCCTTGATAAAAGATTCCTTTCTGGCCCAGATACGATAGAAGGCATCACACTGCTGTTTCTCATCTAAATTAATTAGATCATTCCTTTCCTTCTCACTAAAAAATCGATTCGATAATGATTTATAGTCTATATCCGGATTGACTTCTTCTATATCAACACCGACTTTATTTTCTAATGTCATCGCAATAAGGGCATAGTCACCGGAATGAGAAATATTGAATTCTATTGGTACACGATTTATATAATCTTTGACTACAGGTTTGCCCTGTTTTTCATATGAAAAAACGATATCTCTTGGCTCTTTACCGAGGTTACTCGATAACAACAATCTTAATAGACTTCTTGTAATGACAAACTGCTCTCTCTTTTGCTCAATCCTTAACCGATCAGCACGATGCCCCTCATCTTCGGGTAGATATTCAACCAAGTCCTTACTGTTGAATAAACTGATTTGGTAGAGGAACACATGAATTTTATCAGCGGATAAAACCGGTTTTTCTTTTAAAACCTGCTCAATTCTGCTCATTAATTTATGTCTCAAATGATTGCTTCAAGCGTTTCATTCCTTCATCGATACTGATGGCGGGTTGATATGCTAAATCATGTTTTGCTGCTGATAAGTCAAACCAGTGGGACGTAGATAATTGCCTGGCGACGAAGCGTGTCATTAAGGGCTCTTGTTTAATATTGAATAATCGATAAATACATTCGAATATGACGCCGATATAATAAGCCGTATTTGCATTGAGTGTCTTTGTCACCGATGGTAGTTCAGCAGCTGCTAATATTTTATTGATTAAATTCGTCATCGTTAACGGTTCGTCATTACTTATGAAATAGGCTTTGCCCGCACAGATACTATCAACAGACTGGAGACAATCTGCCGCAAGCAAATGTGCCTGAACTGCATTATCGATGTAACATGAATCAACCTTGTTATCTTTACTGCCCACCAATCTCAACCGGCCTGCTTTGGCACGTTCGATCAGGCGTGGCGCAAGATGCCGATCGCCCGGCCCCCAGATCAAATGTGGACGTAACGCTACTGTCTTTAGATCGGAATTATTAGCCTTGAGTATAATTTGTTCGGCTTCCGCTTTGGTCTTCTGATAGGCATTAAAAAATGTTTTTGCATATGGGGTTGTTTCATCAATACCTGCTTCATCAGTGCCATCAAAGACAACACTTGGGGTACTAGTATAAACAAGATATGGAATATGATTGTTTTCACACGCCTTAATTACATTTTGTGTGGCAATAACATTGGCTTGATAATACTCATCATAATCACCCCAGACACCGGCCTTGGCAGCGACATGAAAGATAATGTCACAGCCTCTCGCTGCTGCATCAATATCATTTCCATTACTTACATCGGCTTGAATTGCTTCGACACCCAACTCTGATAAGAAAGGATAATGACCGCGTTGTATAGTTTTTACACTATCGCCTCTTTTTAATAATGCTTTGACAATAGCACCGCCAAGAAACCCACCACCACCGGTCACCAGCGCCTTCATGCAAACTTCTCCTTTGCCCATAGCGCCAGTTTTTCACGACCAATCTTGGCATTGTGGCGTATATCAACCGGGAAACCCGAATGAAATAAAACATGTTTTATATTTTTGGTTATCTCGTGATTACGAGCCAGTATTAATAATTCCTGTTTCAATTCATCACTATTAAAGCCCTTATGCTCTGGCTCTATCTCAACGCAGATGATCGGTATGGTTTCATTGTCTATCGTTACACCAACCAGAGCAGTGCGAAAAACGAAAGGATGAGTGTTGAATATAGCTTCACAACAAATCGTGAATAAGGTTTCATCCTTAATAATAACGCGGTGACTTTTACGTCCGCAAAACCAAAGTCTGTTTTGCACATCAATATAACCCACATCACCCATGCGATGATAAAAACCATCCTCAGTACGTATTTTTGCCAGACCTGTTTCCTTGTGTCGATTAAAATAGGAACGCGTTACCTGCGGCCCTTTAACACATATCTCACCAATCTCATTAACCGGTAATTCCAGTTCCTCACTCCAGCTTGCAATCACATCATCATTTAGTTTGATGATTTTGATATCCAGATCATCAACCGCTTTACCAACACAGACACCTTTACCCTGCATTGTTGCTTCGGCAGTTTCATTCAATATTTCATTACTACCAATAGAACTGACTGGTAGTGATTCGGTTGCGCCATAAGGTGTGAATATCTGCACATCACTTTTAAGCAATGTTTTAAATCTTTTTAAAACCAATGGCGCCACTGGTGCGCCGGCAGATAAAACACGTCTCAATGTAGGTAGATTAATACCTTTACCTTCACTCCACTTACTAACCCGATTTAATAACGCGGGCGAACCAAACATAGTTGTACAACCATATTGTGTAACTGCATCAATAATCATTTTCGGATTAACATGACCGGGACGGGTAAAATCCATTCGTGGAATAATAGACGTCATCCCTAAAGCAGGTGCAAATAATGAAAATAACGGGAAGGTAGCTAAATCTATTTCTCCCGGTTTAATGTCATAGAGTTTTTTTAAGGCTTCAACCTGGGCTGTAAAATTGCCATGTGAATAGACGACACCTTTAGGAACCCCGGTACTGCCGCTGGTAAAAAGAATGGCCGCTGTATCTTCGGCTTTAGTTTGCGCGCTCTGAAAATCATGCTTTTTACCTTCTGTTTTTATCTGGTCAAGCCTCGTGATAAAAGGCGTTAATAAAGCATTATTGCCAACAAGCACATTTTTAGTAATGGTCTTTTTTGCCCAGCCTAATCCTAGTCGTGCTATGTGCGCCGTGCTGATACCGATAAAGGCTTCCGCTTCTGCTTCAGCAAGACACTTGCCCAGATTTTTAATCCCCATGCCGGGATCAACCGCAACCAGAACCGATTCTAATTTGTACAAGGCAAATACCAGCGCAAAAAAATCCAGCCCCGGTTTAACCATTAACACAGTTCGTGTGCCTTTGCCTATGCCATAAGCCTTAAGTCCCGATGCAACAATATCGCTTGCGTGATTCAATTGTTGGTAAGTATAAGAAGTTTTATAACGATCTGAAGCAGATTTATTCTGAACGACAACCGCATAGCTATCGGGTTGTTGCCCTGCTATTACCGGCAGGTAAGATGCAATGTTTGCTGTAATCATTACAAACCGGGATAAATTATCTGGTGGCAGACTTAAGTCTGCACCTCTGCATTCTTTTCAAGAAACGATTGAATGATTGGAATAACTTCATCAGCCGCATCTTCCAACAGATAATGCCCGGCATCAAATTCATGATATTCAGCATTCGGCAATCGCTTCTTCCATTCATTCAAATAATGTCGATCAAAAACAAAATCATAAACACCCCAACAAACCAGGACAGGAATCGCTGAAAATTGTTTTAGATTTTTATCGACTTGATCGACGATGTCATAAGAAACATGATCTTCATCCAATGGAATATCTTCCACAAAGCGAAGTACTGAAAGTCTGTTTTTCCAGTTATCATAAGGTGCCAAATAGGCATTTTTTATCGCCTCAGTCATTGGCTTTCGCGTCACACATTGCGTAACTGCGCCACGACAAAATGCATTGAACCCCTGATTCAATAATGAACCAAGTACCGGAGTACGACTTAATTTTAATTGCCACGGAATTTGTATATCTTTTGGGATATGAAATCCGGCTGTGTTAGAGATGACTAGACGTTTTATTTTTTCCGGGTAACGCGTTGCATAGGCCATTCCAATCATGCCGCCCCAATCGTGAACAATCAGGGTCAGCTTATTATCGATCTCAAGACTAGTTAACAATTCATCAAGATCATCTACGCGCTGTTCAAGCGTAAACTCGTACCCATTCTTGTCGGGTTTATCCGATAAACCCATACCAATATGGTCAGGTACAACACAATGGTATTTATTAATTAAGGCATTAAATAGATGTCGGTAATAAAAAGACCAGCTCGGATTACCATGTAACATAATAATGGTTTCTGCATTATTCTTGCCGCCTTCGAGATAATGCATACGTTTATTATTAATAGACGTATAACAGGAAGATTCAGAGGGATAATCCGGATATTGCATAAACTATTGGTTTTAATAAAAAATAAATATGTAAGCGGAGTAGTTTACTGAATATTGACCTATTCACCAAGCTCGGAGCATTAATATATTAGTCATCTCTCTTGCCGGACAGAAATTAGAGTAAATTCATTTGTTCTGCTTTATCTACCCGTTTTGTGTCCTTTTCCTGCAACTTCGATGTGCTTACCCCTAGCAGCCGCACCTTGCGCTGCCCTGCTTCTGTTTTCGTTAATAATTCTTTGATAATTTCAAATATTTTTCTGCCAGCCAGTGTGGGCTTTTCGATAGTCCGACTACGTGTGACCAATTCAAAATCAGCGTATTTAACCTTTAGGGTTATTGTCTGAGCGGTTAATTGTTTATCAAATAATAATCTTGAAACACTATTCGATAATTCATCCAGAATAATCAGCATTTCATTGGTATCACTTATATCTTTACTGAAGGTATTTTCCTTACCTAAAGATTTTCTTTCACGATGATTATTCACTGGTCGATGATCAACTCCGCGTGAAATAGAATAATAAAAGTGCCCTGCTTTTCCGAAAAGTTTGACAAGCTCATTCAGATCTTTTTGTAAAAGGTCATTGCCTGTATGAATACCGACAGCTTTCATACGTTTTTCAGTTGCCTTACCAATTCCATGAAACTTTCTAACCGGGAGTGTTTTTATAAATTCCGGACCTTGCTCGGGCGTGATTAAATATAATCCATCAGGCTTATCCATATCAGAAGCAATTTTGGCCAGAAATTTATTATATGAAATACCAGCCGAGGCATTGAGTTCGGTTTTTTCTTTTATTAAACGTTTTATTTCCTGGGCAATCAGTGTTGCTGAACCTGAATAAACCTGATTATGTGTGACGTCCAGATAAGCTTCATCCAGGGACAAAGGTTCAACTAAATCTGTGAATTGATGAAACACTTCACGAATCTGTGAAGATACTTCTCGATAAACAGCAAAACGTGGTTTTAAAAAAACAGCATGGGGGCAGCGTTGGTGCGCTTGCGTGGCTGGCATCGCTGAATGAATACCGAATTTTCTTGCTTCATAACTACACGCGGCAACAACACCACGTTGTTCTGGCGTACCACCCACAACGACTGGTTTGCCCTGGTATTCGCGATTATCACGCTGTTCTACTGAGGCATAGAAAGCATCCATATCGATATGGATTATTTTGCGTTGTTCTATGTTTTCACCATCATTTTTTGTATTCATGTATGGCTAAGAATACAGAACCAGGACTTTAAATATCTAGCGCAGTACAAAAGGTGTAAATGATGATGCGCTGGTTTTTTTTCTCTTTTTATTTTCAAATGGCAACATCTTTTCAGATAAGGCAGTAATCTCTTTCAGACTGACCGATGGCGTTTTTATTTTAAATGACTCGGGATTAGGAAAAGTAAGCTTGTCTTGTTTATTTTTCATAAAACATAATACGTTTAAAACCCTTACCATTCCCAGCCAAGCATCAAGCAGTTCAAACCACTACCAATTCCCAGAAAACTGACACGATCACCTTTCTTTAAGAACTGACGCTGTTCTGCAATTGCAGCAGTTAATGGCACAGAGACTGTGCCGATATTGCCGAGATATTTATAAGTACTAAAATCTTTTTCCGGAGAGATACCAAGTTCTCTCAAGATCGTATCGCGATGCCCTTGTCCTACCTGATGACAAATAACTTTATCAACCTGATCTCTGGCCCAACCCATCTTGGTTAGAAATGAACCCCAGGTTTTAACGCCTAATTTGGCACCGTGTTTTAATACGGATACCGAATCGGTAGACATAAATTCGGATAAGGCTGCCGGTAATTTTTCAGATGGCATAATACCTGCCAATGCCGGAGGTAATTTTTGACTGGTCATGACGTCTTTAATCGCAGATGGAAGTACTTCTGGATGCATCACCTGATCAATTGCTGCGAGTAATTTGTCAGGAGAGAACATCAATTCTCCCAGTGCTACCGGTGATAAAGTGACTCCCCAACGACAAAGTTTATGATGTTCAGGAGCCGACTGGTTAGCACCACCCAATAAACGATGCGTCTGTTTGTTATCAAAAGAACCGTCGGTAAGCAAAACTGCCGCCGCGCCAGAACCACCGGTTAAGGTCGCAAGGGATCGGGAAAACATGTCCATGGTTCTATCATTCAACATGCGGTCAATCATAATCTCAACGATCTCACGTGAGGTTTCACAGGAGACAACCATCCCGGCACGAATCTGTTTTAATTCAATCCGATTAGCAATGTCGATAATTCCATTCATAACACCCAGGCAGGCATTGGAAATATCATAGATATTGGCATCATCACTGATACCTAATTGGGCTGCTACGGCACAGGCTGTAGCAGGCTCAAAATTCTCTCGACACACTCCCGTATAGACCAACGCTTCAACATCTTTCGCCTCGACATTGGATTGTTCTAATGCTTTACGAGCAGCACTTGCCGCACCATCGGAAAGGACATGCCCCTCTTCCCACCAGCGGCGCTCGTGTATACCGGTCAAAGCCTCTAATTGTCCGGGGGCTATATGCAGTGCGTCATACATCGGCATTAAGCGCTGCTCAAGGTCGTCGGAGGTAATGACTACCGGCGGCAACTCGTAGCCGATAGACTCCATATGTACTCGGGTATATTTCATGGATCAGCTCGCATATTGCATAAGAATGCCGGATGGTCGCGCAGGACAGATGTTCGGTCTGCGTGCTCGCGACTGAGCAGGTAGTTATTCATACCTGTGAGGAAGCATGTGCGCAGAGCGAATAGCTGAACCAGTGAGACCCGGCATAAGCATTTGCTAAAAGTTACTCGATCCCTGAAATATTCGTATAATAAATTCATATTTAAAATCATATCTGATAATTGCTGTTCTTATGCAATATTCGAGCTCTTATTCTATGTGATTCGGAGTGCAAAATCCTTCATCTGATAGATAATTCTGCCATCTACAGTCAAAAAACCGTCCGCTTTAATGGACTTTGCCTGATCATCAACTGCAGTAATCACTGCCTGCACCGTGACCGTATCATCAACCGGCAAGATTTGCCCTCTATATACCCACTCATGCGGCTGATTTAAGGCCATACTCTCAAAGGCACAAGTGCCAATTTGAAACTCGTCCTGCCAACGTTTCCAGGCAAATACCTTCAATAATTGCATAAATGATTCAAGACCCAATGAGCCCGGCCATACTGGATCTTCATAAAAATGCGCCTTAAAAAACCAGGCATCCGGCTTTACCTTAGCTTTTCCTTCAATGAATCCCAGGCCGTTAGGCCCACCACTCATGCTTAATATAGTTATTTCATCAACCATACGCATCATTGCGTCTGGCATCGGCGCCTCTGTCGGATAAGCAAATGTCTCAAACTCGTTACGCTCCGCATCACTGGCCTGATATGGGATAGCTTCACGTATTCCCACCTGATCGGCCAAAGCTTCTTTAGAGAAAAATCCAAAATAGGTATTTCCCTGATAAACCAGTCCCCGATCGGACTGCATTTCATAATCAAAATTCTGAATAATCATGCCGCCAGATTGAGAGACATTGGTAATTTTCACCTTTGTGGTGACCGTGCCTATATCCGGCGTAACTTTGATAAATTGCGTTGCCTTACCGCCGAGATTTCTAAAGGAAATGTCGGTCTCGCTGGTCAAAGCTGAACCCAGATAAGCCGCCAACCAACCACAAGGTTGTAAGGCGACTTCCAGCAATACGGCAAATGGCATATAGGGTTGATTGTCTTCAGTGAAAAACCATTCATCAACCGGAACATCATATTCCGCTTCAATAACACCACCGGCATTTAAAACCCACTGCTCACAATCTTTAATAGAGGTGATGCGATCCAGAAATTTATACGGTGGACCGGGCAGCCGGGCAATCTTACGGTCCTTATCAAATACTTTATATCGATCGCCAAACGCTTCGGAAGGTTTGCCAATAGCAAAAGCGAGGATGGATTCATTATCAAACAAAACCTGTTTCGATTTCTCTATATTCTGCTTACTCCAGAGTGCTTCCAATCGTCCGCGTTTTAAACCGCTGAGTTGTACCGACATATTTTTCATCTGCACGATGGCACGGTGATCACCATACATTAAGGCATCAGCAAGAACATAAGGTGTCCCATCTTCCTGGTAACCGATTTCTTTTAGCGTTATTTCATATTGAACCGCTTTGGTTTGTTCTGTCACCTGACCTCGGCATTTAAGCTGACTGACTTCGCCGATAATCGGCTCATAGACAAACTCATCTAACTCACCAATCCAACCCATACGCAATAGATAAACCCGCAAGGTATGCAAACAACATTCATACATTAATGTTCCCGGCATAACCCGGTCATCAACAAAATGGCAGGTGAGGAACCAGTCATCAGGATGTATATCCGCTTCACCGGTGATTTGACCAATTCCAAATCGTCCACCTTCAGGATCTAGTTTTAAGATGCGATGCACCAGCGTCATAAGACCACCGGGTAAACCTACTGGATTATTTAAATCATTCTTTGCGAATGCATTACCAAAACAGGAAACAAGATCACCCTGTCGTAAGGCATTTAATTGTTCATCGTTATAACTCTCCACCCGCATAGGAACCAACTCATGGTAGTTTCCAGTGAGTTTCCCTTTCTCCTGTTGCTTTTCCATGGAGGTTAAAACGATTCCCTGCCCTGCATCCAGCTCTTGCTGACTGAAAAAACCGGCACAACCCTGGGTCATGGTTAATAGCGGTTCACCGTTGACGCTACCTTCAAAATTAAAACGAAATAAACGTGTATCACCCTGACTAAAAAAGTTCTCGATATGAATATCGTAATGAATCGTCTGTCCTGCTGTCGGTAATGGGCCATGAAAGGTGATACGTGCATCAAGCAGCCGGTAAACAGCCAATCCTTTTGTTATATGATCAATACCCAGATAACCCGATAAAAATAGATCAGCCTGTCCTGCTTCAACCGCGATACAGGTCGGGATTCGACCTGAATCCAGATACCATGCATCTGCTAATACATCATGTTCTGTAATCACCGTGCCCTGGGCTGTTGGGTTATGCATCAACGAGTCAGCCTCGCCTATAACATCAAGTATGCGGTCAACCAACATCAGAGGTTCATCAGGCAAACGTACTCGCGAAGGATGTTTATCAATGTCGGAAAAACGATCGCCAAGCATCTTGCCGATCGAGCCAGTCGCAAATTCCATACATTGCTCACGATTATATAAACAATCAATCTGTTGTTCTGGTTTGTATTGTTCTGCACTAGTGACAGGGGCTTGTGATAAATCATAGTTGCCACCATTTACTAACTGCATCTGCATACTGATGGCTTGTTCGAGCGTTCTGGTCATGCCCTGATTCACACGTAAAAATGTTTCTTGTGCTTCAGCACGCGCTAATTCCGTTTGTTGCATCTGCTGGATCAAAGGTTGTAAACCATCATTAGCCGCCATGGGTAATGAGCTTATATTTTGTTGAGGAATATTTATTTCAGCACTGTTTTCTATTGAATGTTTTTTCTTTAATTCAACGATTGAAGATTCATTCTCTGTCGTTTTTGATTTGGGCGGTAATGGAACGTTAAAGGCTTCGCCTCCCGTCTTAACGCTAATATAATTTTTATATTCAGCCTTATTTTTAATTCCAGTAATGGCAAACTGTGATAAATCTATCGATGTACCTTCTGCATAGAGTTGTCCAAGAACCTGCATTAGATTGTCAATATTGTCCTGACCTTTAACACAGATGGCTTTGGCAAAATGCGGTTTGTCTGCAAGTATCTGATCGATCATCCTGCTACAGGAACCACCTGGCCCCATTTCGATGAACATACGTACACCATCATCATAAGCACTGTTAATCACGCGAGTATAATCAAATGGTGCCAAGGCTTGATCCAGAATTGAATCGGCAGCCGAGTCCTGTGTGACTTCATAAGCACCGCCACGAATACCACTATAAAATGTCACATCGTCTGGAGGTGTCGTCTCGAATATATGCAGGTCGCGATAAGCTTTTGCCACAGGCTTTGCAACCTCACAATGCACTGTGGTTACGCCCGATAAAGGATGATAATGAACGGCGAGTTGTTTGACTGCCTTGTTCAACGCAGTCCTATCACCGCCTATGACACATTCATTCGGTGTATTAATGATTAATAAATACACATGCTCATAATGTTCAAGGGCTGCCCTGACTGTATCGGCACTGGCATTAACAACACCCAGTGCCCAATCAATCGGCTGATCTGTTTCCCATGCCTTTTGTACTGATTTACAAGGCCCTGCGAGTTCTTCAGTAAACAATGTGCTTTGTTGAATACGTTGTAGCATTTCATCACGCGCAGTCCATGTACGTGTGGAGAAAAAACCGGCAGTCTCGCCCAAACTATAACCGATCACGGCATCGGGTTTTATTTCAAAACTACTGACAACATCACTAACAAAGGTCCCCAACCAAACCTGACCAAAGATAACTTCTTCATGACTGAGTTCTTTATCGTCATTATTTTGAGTCTGCCAAAAGCGACCTTTAGCAAATTGAGAAGCCAGTGTTTGATTTTCTGCATCGAGTTTTTCCAACACTTCAGGAAAGGCTACCCCCAACTCCTGGCCCATACCCCAAAAATGATTACCTGAACCGGGATAAACAAACGCTATTTTTCCTGTTTTGCATAACGGTTCAGCAGAATAAAAACAGTGTCCGTTACTAATCGATACATTATTTTCAATTGCAATTATTACATCTTTAATAGCCGCTTTAAATTCAATACTATTTTTAAACAATAAAGCCACACGATATTGTTCATTATCTTGTTGATAATTTAATGCATCATCAAAATTTAATTTTTTCAGTTTACTAATCAATAAGTCTGGTTTGTTTGCAGAAACGTTTATCAGACACGGCAAATATTTTTTTGAAATCAAACATGCATCACCTTCCTGTAACAGGACACTGACACAGTTTCCATCGACACTTGTACTATTCACCAGAGTTAGTCGCGGCCCCTTATTTCTATCCTTCAACCAATAACGTGTTTGTAAATTATCTTCGACTGGTAATAGTCGATATCGTAATTCACAAATAGCACTGGCAACGGACATCAGTCCGGTCGCAGCACCAGAATGCCCTAATGCGAAACTATTTTGCTTAACATTTTTAAGAACAGGCATATCGGGCAGGACTTCATCTTTGCGCGAAAAAATAATCTGATCGATTTCATCAAGATGACACGCTGCATCAGAACAGGCATTCTCGATTGCGGTAATTTGTGCTGATTGTGTTGTAGCAACACCGATTCCTTTTATGACTGAATATATTTGGTCACCATCACGCAGTGCATCTGCATGTCGTTTTAAAATAAATGCTGTCGCACCATCAGCAACAACCGATTTATCATGACACTCCAGATGTCCCTTAACTGCTCTGAGATCACTGGCTAAATCAACTGCACCGACGATAGCCTGATCCAGTTCGTTTTGTTGTAATGCCCGTACACCGGATTCCAATGCACGTAGACCGGATGTTTCTTCTGCTGAGACAGTAAACGACGGACCACCGATACGAAATGCACGAGCGATACGACTTGCAACAATACCGCCCAATGCACCCATAGTACGGTTTGCACTTAAGGCTGGACCACATGCTGCTCTAAGATTTTCTATCCATTCATTTAATTCAGTGTCATTGAGTTTAATACCTAATCGTTGTAACCATTCCCGTGCATACTTTTTCTGCATCCAGCGAAAATGAAAATTCGTTGTATTTAAATCAAGTGCAATACCAATGAAAACACCTGTTCGGCACTGCTGTTCTGATGTCAATTCAGAAAGCCCGGCATCATCTAAAGCATTGGCAGCAACTTCCAGCATTAACAGTTGTTGCGGCAACATCTCTTGCAACTCTGCCGGTGGAATTCGATAACGTCCGAGAGGTACGTTTACTTTATTGATTAAATAGCCATCACAACCGTTGCTCTCAGCACCCCACCAATGTTCAGGTTGCGCGGACGATATATCAACACCGAATAAAACGGCTTCATCAAATTCCTGTTGATCATTCCATGGACCAAGTTGCGTCTCCATTCCGACTATCGCAATATTTTTATCTTCAGGATTGATGCTGACTAGCGAAGCCTTTTCAATTGTTTCGTTTTTGTATTCTTCCAATAAAACATGTGCATTAATCCCTCCAAACCCAAAACCACTGATTGCTGCACGACGTGGAGCATCGCTATCGACTTGCCAAGGCTCCGGTTGTGCTAATACCCTGAAAGGACTGTTGCTTAAATCGATTTTATTTGTTGGTGATTCAAAATTTGCTGTGGGTGGTAAGACACGGTGCTTCATTGCCAGCAATGTTTTCATCAATGCAGCGGCACCGGCCGCTGTTAATAAATGGCCGACATTACTTTTAACAGAACCGATAACGCACTCGCCATCAACAGCATGACTTTTCCAAAGATTATTTAATGAAGTGAACTCAACACCATCCCCTACCGGTGTGCCGGTTCCATGACATTCAATATGTTGTACCTGGTTCGGTAACCAACCGGCCTTCGCATAAGCCGACTGCATAGCGCGGGATTGCCCCTCTGCATCCGGTGACATGATATTACCTTCAATATCATTAGATAGACCAATGCCTGCAATCGTTGCATAAACATGATCTCCCTGTGCGATTGCATCTTCCAGGCGCTTTAATATAAAAATACCAGCACCCTCGCCAACAACAAGCCCATCTGCCTTACTATCAAACGGCGAACACCGACCTGACTTTGAAATCGCGTTCAGTTGTGAAAATCCCATCTGTGTATAAAGACAATCAGGCCGTGATACACCACCGGCCAACATCGCATCAACACGACCCGCTAATAATTCATCAACAGCGTACTTCAATGAATACAGAGATGAGGCGCAGGCCGCATCCAACGTATAAGCACCGGCACCAAGACCTAATGCTTTTGCCAATAATCCTCCGGGTAAACCGGCAACATAGCGATTCAATGCTTCAGTTGTTTCTGGTTGATTTGTTGATTCAGCTTTTAACTGCTTTTCAAATAAGAATTTAAATATCTCATCGCTAAATTGCGAAGCGGATTCTGTTGGTAAAACAATATTACCGATGATAACGCCAACACGTTCTTTATTAATCGATTCAGTCCTGGCATCAGCCCATGCATCGCGTCCTGCGTGTAACAAAATCTGATACATAGGATCCAGACGATTCAATAAGTCTTCATCAACATTGAATCCATCAGGATTAAATTTGAAGTCCTGTATTAAGCAGGCACGTCGAGAATTAACTTTATCGGCTTCAAGGGTGGGAGAATACAATTCATCCGGTTTCAATCGCCAACGGTCTGCACCGACTTCAATCGCACTATCTTTCGCCGCCAGAATATTCTGCCAGAATTCATCAAGATCGCGTGCACCGGGGAAAACCCCTCCGAGACCGACAATTGCGATTTTAGTTGATGGTTTCAATTTTATCTTTTTCTATAAGTATGAGTGAGCAGACTATTGTTTGGATTTATTTGGCTATTTTATCCTAAATAAAACCCAAAATATTATGATTACCTGATTTTTTGTTTTATTTGATTATCTGCTACTGGTCAGGATAAACCTGTTCTGATGGACTATTTAGTCTGATTTGAGATTTTTCTCACAGAAGTTCTGCACAAGCTCAACCTCGTTTTGCATAAAACAATATACTTCAAGGAAGTTATAACGCTTGATCAGATTTAATACCCGCATTGAATGGTCTCGTTCTGCATGCTTCATACTTTTATCCATGATCGCTAATATAAATTGTCGATCATCAACAGAAAGAAATTGCCAGTAAGCCAGACCAATAACAATTGCGGTATGTTGCACACTCGGCTCCCAAGGTCCTAGTTCATCGGCACTCCATTCAACAAAACCGCACCTTCGATACTGAACGCCTTGCCGGTATTCGCCAGCACTGGTGTCAATGACAGGGTTAATGCCATCAATACGAGCGACTTAAAGAAAGCGGATGGTGTGTGAGTGCGGTTATTTGAATTCATAATGATAATGTGTGTATGTCCAATATAGATGCGATATTTTGCCCTGTTTTGCCCTGTTTTGCCCTGATTTGCACTGTTTTGCTATGTTTTATGACGTCCATTTCTTAAGATTCTTCACATTGGGACAAACATCACTCCTAACCACAATGGCACTTCACACCAACTCTTTAGGCAGATTATTAAGATACCAGGCGTAAGTCATTTCGATACCACGATGTAAAGATGTTTTGCTTTGCCAACCCAGGCTGTTGAGTTTAGTCACGTCAGTGACTTTTTTAGGCGTACCATCCGGTTTGGTGGCATTAAAGTTAATTTCACCCTGAAAGCCAACAATATCTTTTATCAGCTCGGCTAATGCCTTAATACTGATATCTTCTCCCATACCAATATTAACAATGGATTCATCATCGTAATGTTGCATCAGGAAACAACAGGCTTCTGCCATGTCTTCGATATAGAGAAACTCTCTGAATGGCTTACCAGAACCCCAGACTTCGACAGCATCAGCATTATTGATCTTACCTTCATGAAACCTGCGGATTAAGGCCGGTAAGACATGTGAATTCATCAGGTCGAAATTATCACCCGGCCCATAGAGATTGGTCGGCATTAGCGAGATGGCGTTAAATCCATATTGCTTCCGATACGCCTGACAAAGTTTGATACCGGCTATCTTGGCAATGGCATACCATTGATTGGTTTCTTCCAATGGTCCGGTTAACAGGTATTCTTCTTTGATCGGTTGCGGACAATCACGCGGATAAATACAAGTAGATCCCAGGAAGGCCAGTTTTTTGACGCCATTTTTATACGCCGCATCAATGATGTTGGTCTGGATTAAAAGATTGTCTCTTAAAAATTCCACCGGTTTACTGTCATTGGCATGTATACCGCCCACTACGGCTGCAGCGAGAAAGACGTATTCGGGTTTGGTCTCTTTAAAAAACGCTTCTACTGCGGCTTGATTACACAGATCGAGATCTATTCGATCACGCACAATCAGGTTGGTGTAACCCTCAGTCGTTAATTGTCGACAGAGGGCAGCACCTACCAGTCCATTATGTCCCGCAACATATATCCTTGAATCACTTCGCATGTTGTTTAATCTTTATTATTTTTAATTAACAATTCGTTTTTAACCATCTTCATATCGGCCTGCATCATTTCTTCAATCATCTCTTGCAAGCTGGTTTTTGGTGCCCAACCGAGTTTTTCTTTAGCCTTAGTCGGGTCGCCCAATAAGCTTTCAACTTCAGTAGGACGAAAATAGCGCGGGTCTACTTCGACGATACAATTGCCATTTTGATCATAACCTTTCTCATCGACACCATCTCCCTTCCAGGTAATTTCAATATCAATCGTCCTGGCAGCAAACTCAATGAACTCTTTCACGGTATATTGAATACCCGTCGCCACGACAAAATCTTCCGGCTGTTCCTGTTGCAACATCAACCATTGAATCTCCACATAGTCACGCGCATGTCCCCAGTCGCGTTTTGCGTCGAGATTACCCATATATAACTTATCTTGTAAGCCTTGTTTAATTCTACTTAGCGCAATAGTTATTTTACGCGTTACAAAGGTTTCGCCACGCACAGGGGATTCATGATTAAATAAAATACCATTACAGGCATAAAGACCGTATGCCTCTCGATAGTTAATCGTAATCCAATAAGCATAGAGTTTTGCTACAGCATATGGCGAGCGCGGATAAAAAGGTGTGGTTTCAGTCTGTGGTACTTCTTGTACCTTGCCGTAAAGCTCCGAGGTCGATGCCTGGTAATAACGTGTCTTCTTTTCCATCTTTAAGATACGTATCGCTTCTAATATTCGTAGTGCGCCAAGCGCATCGGAATCAGCCGTGTATTCTGGTTCTTCAAAGGAGACCGCGACATGGCTTTGTGCTGCGAGGTTATAGATTTCATCAGGTTGCGATTCCTGAATTATACGCGTCAAACTACTGGAGTCGGTCATATCACCATAATGCAGAATAAAATTTCTATCGGAGACATGCGGGTCCTGGTAGAGATGATCAATACGGTCGGTATTAATCAGCGAACTGCGTCGTTTTATACCGTGAACGATATAGCCTTTGTTTAATAAAAATTCAGTCAGATAGGAACCATCCTGTCCGGTTATCCCTGTGATTAGTGCACGTTTTGTCATTTGAATTAATCTAGCTTTTGTTTGATAAGGTTCTTATTTTATCAGATAAACTCATATGGGATGACTAAATATCGTTTCTTTCAATATAGCATATGTCAACTACATGTTGACATATAACGACTGTATGATTAAACTTTATAGGTGATTAAGACATTCAAGCATAAAGGACTTGCTGAACTATTTGAAACTGGTTCAAGTCGCCACATAGGGAGCCGGTATCAGGCTAAAGCATTGCGTTGCCTTGATCTAATGGAAAACGCAGACACACTATCCGAATTGCATGTGCCTGGTTTTGGCTTTCATCGATTGCAGGGTGAACCCGTTCGTTATGCCATGACCGTGAGTGCTAATTATAGAATTACATTTGGCTGGCAGAAAGGCACAATTGATGTCGACCTTGAAGATTATCATTAGGAGAGAACCATTGAACAGACAACCAACACATCCGGGTGCTATCTTAAGAGAGGATGTTATACCGGCATTAAAAGAGCAAGGTGTCAGTGTCTCTCAATTCGTGCGCGATCTTCATATATCAAGAAATCTATTATATGGGATTCTTGAAGAATCCAGACCAATTACACCAAACATCGCTGTTCGTTTAGGTAAGGTTTTAGGTAATGGTGCTGATATCTGGCTAAGGATGCAACAATCGTATGATTTATACGTTGCAGAAAACCAGCTTGCAAATGAACTAGAAGAAATGCCTGTCTATCATGTTGCTTAACAAGCTTTCAATTTCTTAATCGATAAATAGAAACATTCCATCGAGTTCACACATTTTCCTGTTTGCCCAGTTCATTTTCTTTAAAGGCGGTGAGTAATGACCCGTCACGGACACATTCATAGCCTTCCATTATTCCGATTAACTGGCCTTTATTATCAATAAACTCTATTGATGCATTGGCACGGTGATCGGTATGTTCGAGCACCTCGGCAATTATCTTTGCGCCCTCTTTTGGATAGCTGCGTTGATACTGGCGATAATATTTAATCGCCGTTGGTAATGAACCGATGCCTTGTTGTTCAAAACTCCATAAGATCATTAACTGAAATGCTGAATCCAGTATCAACGGATCGGTTAACCAACTGGAACGAATCGGTTGTTGCATCCATACCGTAGGCGGTGGTGCAGCTGACACGTTTGCTACAATACCTTTATCACTACAGTGTGTTACCTCACGGATGCCATGTAGATGTTGTCCATGGAATAACTGTCCGTTTTGATAATACTCACCTTGTTGATATTGATAGTTACCCTTAACGGCTATTAGTTTTGGTAATACATCTTTTTCGTAGGTATCGACTAACACCATTACCGCACTGGCATGAAGTAGATTACCCGAGCGTAATTCGACCGGAACATAGCCAACATTGTCTTTTTGTATCATGGCACCTGCCAGTATTCGACAATGGATGTTCTCATCAGACTTTAAGGTAACCCCTTTCAATACACGGAAGTCATCAAAGCCATGGAATTGCATTCCTGGATTCAAATGCAATGCGCCATGCGCAAACCATTCAATAATTACAGCGACCGGTAATACGGCATGACCATTCATTACATGTGATGTCAGGAAAGCATAAGAACTCACAGAAAGATCGCGTTCGAATGCCATAGTCAAATCACCGCGTTCAGTAATCACTGATACCGAACTAACGACATCTGCTAGAGGTATCGTCTGTAAAAGACTTTCCAATTCACCAAGGACTACTGTTTCGACCGGGCCATCTGATTCTATTTCCCGGATCAAATACTCTGCACCGGCATCCAGTCCAATGACACCGACACCTTCATCTTCAAATAACTTTTTCAACGCGGGCGTAACCATGCCACCATCCCATGGACCCCAGTTAACAGACAGTACCTTACAATCTTTTCTTTTTTGATTTTCAGACTGTGCAATTTTGTTTAATACTTCATTGGCGGCCGCATAATCAACTTGTCCTTTTCGGCCAAGACGTGCTGTCGTAGATGAAAATAACACTAGCAACTTCAAGTTATCGTCTCGCGTCGCGGATAACAAACTTTGCAAACCTTCGACCTTGGTAGAAAAAACAGTACTAAACTGTTCTTCTGTTTTATCTTCTATTAATCGGTCGGCCAAAACGCCAGCGGCATGTATAACACCGCTAACATTACCTAATTCAATCCGCGCCATATCAATAACATTGGCAACAGCATCCGTGTTAGTCACATCGACCGAGGCATACTGAACCTTTACGCCAGTCTGTTCGATACGTTGCAAGCTGTTATTGATTTCACGTTGTGCCAGGATTGACTGATAGTGTTTTTCAAGATCAGCAGGGCGTAATTTTTCCGTTGTATTTTCAAGAATCGCTTTTTTAATACTCGCAGGATCGACAAGTGAAGATAACCACGTTGGCTCCGCCTGAGGCTCGGGACTTCTACCCAATAATAAAAGGTTAGATTTATAAGTCTCTGCAATCTTGACGGCAACCTGAGCGGTTACACCGCGCGCACCACCGGAGATAACAATCAAATCATCTTGATTGAGTAATGTCTGTTTAGATTTAATCACAGGCAGAGTTTCTTCTAGCAAAGACAAACATATAACTTGTTCATCACTCAAACCGACTTCCAGTGGTCCTTCAAGAAAGAGTTCTTTTTTAAGCAAGGATATTGACGCCGTATCTGAATCGACATCGATAGATTTACACGCGACTTCGGGCCATTCCTTGTCGGCTGTTTTAATAATGCCGTACAGCCCAGCCTGAGTAGCATCGCTTTTCAAATCACCGGCAAAACCAAAGCTGCCACCGTGTGTGGTGATCGAAGTCAGTATGCCATTAGCCTGTTTAAGTACTGCACTGCAGGCTTGCACCAGCGCGAAGGTTTCGAGCAACCATTGTTTATCCGGGTTTGCAGAAGCACAAACAATTAAACCACCTAACTTATTATTTGGTTTGACGTCATTCGCAACAAGTTTTGTTTTATAACCCTTGCCTTTTAATTCGCTTGCTAGATTCTCTGCCAGTTTTCCACCTGCTTTCGTGATCCAGATTTCTTTACTGGTATCGAATGCAATCTCATTACGCTTATCAGCTTGTTCAAGTTGTGTAACATGAACAACTCTTCTGACTATTCTTGATTCTTTCTCTACTCGTGTTTCATTAGCAACAAGCGATTCACTTTTACTTTCAGTAAAAACCGATGAGCCCGTTTGCTCATTCATATATTCTATGATCTGTTGCAAGGTCTGCAATGCAGCCAAATCATCTGCAGCAACCATCGGCAAGTCCGGCATCTTATCCTGCAACGCTGATAAAATTTCGACACGCTTAATCGAATCGATACCCAGATCACTGTCCAGATGCATTTCCAGATTTAACATGTCCACTGGATAGCCGGTTTTATCGGCGACAACCTCTAACAATATTTCTGCAAGGTTCGTGTCCGTTGTGGTTGCCGGGATGACTTCTGCTGAGACATTAAACACATCGACAATCGACTGCAGTGTTTGCAAGGCGGCCATGTCATCTGGACTGACTGATGGTAGTGCAGGAATACGTTCCTGTATGGCAGATAATATTTCTACGCGTTTGATTGAATCGATACCCAAATCGCTATCCAGATTCATATCGAGATTAAGCATCTCGGTTGGATAACCGGTTTTATCGGCAACGACTTCAAGTAAGGTTTCTGCAAAACCACTAATCACATTTGTCTCTGCTGGAACTACTGCTGATGTTGTTTGTTCAGCAACAAATAATTCTGTAATAGAACGCAGTGTTTGTAGTTGCCCGAGTTCATCAGGACTTACCGTTGGTAATTCCGGCATTGCTTCCTGTAAGGCTGATAATATTTCAACCCGTTTGATCGAGTCGATACCCAAATCACTATCCAGGTTCATATCCAGATCCAACATCTCAATTGGATAGCCGGTTTTTTCAGCAACTATCGCTAATAATATTTTTTCAAAGTTGTTATCAACTTTGGTCTCATGAGTAATCGCTGCCTTGCCTGTTTGTTCAACGACAGGTCTACCCGCGACTATAAATTCAACAATGTGTTGCAGGAATTGAAAGGTTCCTAATTCTTCAGGATTGACCGCAGCAGACCAGGGTAGTTTTTCCTGTAGTGCAGAAAGAATTTCGACACGTTTTATCGAATCAATCCCCAAATCCGTATCCAGACTCATATCCAGACTTAACATCTCTAATGGATAACCGGTTTTTTCTGATACCACACTTAACAACAGGTTATTGATATCAACATCAGATTGTTGAGTGCTAACTGGTGCTGCATGTTTTGTTTCTTCAATCTCTTTAATAACGGGTTTTGTAACCGGTGTTGGCTCGACACTATTCTTTTGAACCACCGAGTTCAATTTTATCTGTTGTTGCTTCTGCTCTGCTAAAGGCAAGCCTGACATTAATCGTTGTTGTTGTTCTAACAATGATTGAATCGATTGTTGTGCAGTCTCCTGTCCTTCGAGATATTGCTGATGCAGACGTGCTGTTTGTTCCTGCATTTTTTGCAGGGCAAGAATGCTTTGCTGTGTCGCTTGTAGCAATTGGTTATTCTGTTGCGGTGCTGCAGGTATTTGAACCTGAACAGGCTCAGTCCTGGTTACATCATCTGTCATGTTGCTTATTGTCTTTTTAGGTTTGCTTGGTGGTCGTGCCGGGCGCGGCTGCATCACATTGGCACCACTGATTGATACCGTCATGGCTGGCTTTGCGTCTTTTGCAGGTCGTTCGAGTTTCGAACAAGCTTCATCCCATTTTGCCAGATCAGCCTGATTTCCTTTGGCAGCCAGCGTTGCCAGAGCAACCGCTAAATCATATTGACCTTGTTTCTTTCCTGCAGACGCATCTATAGCCATCGCCGTCATCTCTTTATCAGCAAGGATAGAGCTTATTAAACCGGTTAAGGTTTTTCCGGGACCGACTTCAATAAAGGTATTGAACCCGTCTGTGTATAATTTCTCAACTTGTTCAACAAAACGCACTGGCGCGGCCAGTTGATTTGCAAGTAATTGTTTAGCTGCTTCTGAATCTGTTGGATAAGCTTCGGTAGTTGTATTTGATAATACAGGATACGCATTTTCGGAGAATGTGAATGAAGCCATTGCCTCAGCAAAGGGTTTAGCAGCATCCGCAACAAACGCACTATGAAACGCGGCGGCAACGGGTAGTTTTATTGCGCGGATTTTTTCAGCCTTGGCCAATTTGGCAAAACTATCGATTTGATCTGTCGCGCCGGACAACACGACCTGATTCGGCGAATTATGATTCGCGATAACAAGATCAATTTTATTGTCCGTTAATATTTTTTTAGTTTGTTCATAAGACGCAACTACTGCCAGCATGGAACCACGATCGCCTTCACCCGCTGCCATTAGTTCACCACGCAGTCGTGATAATAGATGTAAGGTTTCAGTATCGTAATAACCGGCCGCTGAAAGTGCGGTTAATTCACCATAACTGTGTCCTATAGCAGCTGTTGCCTGGACACCAAAATGATTTAATACATCGAGCGCGCCGATGCTAACCGCACCAATGGCCGGTTGTGCATTTTGTGTTTGACGTAATGTGTTCTCCTGTTCTTTTTCATCTGCCTTGGAAAAAACAGGAATAGGATACAAGACATCAAGCAAATTTTGTTTTCCGGTCGCGACACTGAATAATTGGTTCGCTTGTTCCAACGCATTTAAGAATTGTGGGAACTGGCAAGCCAGATCGCGGCACATACCAACATATTGTGACCCCTGACCCGGAAAGACAAAGGCAATCTTTTTATTCGTTGCTGTTGAACTATAGCTAACGCCATTTGGCATTTGCCAGGTGTGTTCAGATGAAGCTTCGAGTTTGGTTTTAATATCGGCAATAAATTTTTTCAGATCTGAATTTGTTTTTTCAAGCACTATCGTCAAACGATGTGCAGCTGTTTTTTTAAATGATTGGCAGGAGTCATAAGCAAAAAATCGAAGTTCATTCCATGACTGCAATAATGAATCATCGGGTAATTGTTTAATCAATTCAGCTTTAGTCTCGCCACCAAGCGCAATAATCAAGACTTGTCCGTCCCATTCGATATCTGTTTTAGTTTCTTCCGCTTCTTCTAATACACAATGAAAATTACTACCGCCAAAACCAAACGCACTTAATGCGGCACGCCGTGGTGTTGCCTGTGTTTTTAGCCAGGGGCGTTTAATTGAATTTAAATAGATCGGTGCAGTACCGGGATTAATGAGTTCCAAGGGTTCATCAACCTTGATACTCGGCGGCAATACTTTATGTTTTAACGCCATTGCCGTCTTGATGAGACCGGCGATACCTGCTGCTGCCTTGGTATGACCTATCATCGATTTTACCGAACCGACAGCGCACCATGTTTCTGCATCATTATCCTGTCGATAAACACCGGATAAGGCCTTCGCTTCAACCGCATCACCAACAGAAGTGCCGGTGCCGTGTGCTTCGACCAGTTCAATACTTCGTGGCGTGACATCCGCTTCGCGATAGGCATTCCACAATGCCTTGGTTTGACCTTCGGCACTAGGCGCATATATCGCGTTGCCTTTACCATCGGAGGATGATCCCATACCACGTAATACGGCATAGATCTTGTCACCATCACGCTCGGCATCATCAAGACGTTTTAAAATAACCGCGCCCAGACCTTCACCGAGGATTGTGCCATCACCTTCTTTTGCAAACGGACGACTATTACCAGTAGGAGATAGCGCTGGTGTTTTACTAAAACACATATACATGAAGATATCGTTGAAGGTATCCATACCGCCGGTAATCGCCATATCAACACGACCGGCACTGAGTTCTAAGGCGGCAAGATGCACAGCACTTAATGAACTGGCACAGGCTGCATCAACCACGCAGTTGGTTCCACCCAGATCAAAACGATTTGCAATACGACCTGCAGCAACATTACCTAATAGACCAGGAAATGAATTTTCCTGCCAAGGGACATAACCATCGGCGATACGCTGTACCACATCTTCGGTCGTTTCCGGATCTACACCGGCATCGGCCAGAGCCTTACGCCAGATCGGATGGCCTAATCGTGCTCCCAATGGAATCACTAATTCCAACGTGCCGGTCACACCGATAATTACACTAGTACGATCACGATCGAATTCACGACCGTCGCCTGCATCTTTGCCAGTTGAATAACCTGCATCCAACAAGGCTTGTCGCGCAACCATCATGCCAAGTAATTGCGTTGTATCGGTGGCTTCAATATTGTTCGGACTCATGCCGTATAACAAAGGATTGAAATCAACTGCATTAATAAACCCGCCACGCTTACCATAGGTCATATCCGGCGCTGATTTATCTGCATCAAAATAATCAGATGGCTTCCAATGTGTTTCAGGAATATCAGTTATCGCATCAACACCTTCCCGGATATTGGCCCAATATTCTTCGACGTTATCGGCCTTGGGGAATAAACACCCTATTCCAACGATGGCGAGTGGTTTCATTTGAGCACTCCTAAAAATGCACTTTTCCCGCGATTGCTGCGTCGGCTCCGTACTCGAATCCTCATGTATGATTTATACATTGCGGCTCTCCGTGCGCAGCCTTCTTGCACTCACGATAAAATCACTATTTTTAAGTGCACTCAGTTGTTGTTTTGTTTTCTTAGACATAAATTTATTCAGATAGATATTTTTCTATTGCATCTAGTTGCATCGGTTGGAACTGAAGTAATTCTCCAGGTATTTCGACGCCTTGTTTTAGCATGCCGTTAACCCGGCTTAACACTGCCGCACCATACATGATATTCATCGCTACTGTAACGGCATCACGCTGTTCCGGCGTTGCCAGAAAAGTATCACGCGTCCATTCATTAAAAGCACCCATCGCCGGACCACACCAGATTTGGTAATCGACTTGTCGATCTTCAATACCGGCATTGGCCCAGCGTGAAGATAAACCCAGATACCAGCGGAAGATCAATGCCATTTTGTGTTTTGGATTAGCCTTTGCTTTTTCTATTTGTGAAGGATCGCGTTCATTAAAAAATTCTTCTGTCTTTTGCCAGATATGATCAAATGACATTTTAAAAACGGTCTGTTCCAGATTTGTTCTTTCGGCTTCCGGTATCTGATCGATCGATGCATACTTTTTATACGTCTCATACAGTTTATTACCGCGCATGGCAAACATAGTGCCGCGTTTTAATACCTGTAACTTCACACCCATTTCAAACATATCTACCGCTGGCGCCATCGTGACATCCGCTTGCCCGGTGTTAGCCAACATTTCTCTGACGATGTCAGAAGAACCGGATTCTTTACAGGCCTGATTCACCGTACCAGTGACGATGTAGGCTGCGCCCATAGCAAAAGCGCCAAGCGCTGATGCCGGTGTCGCGATGCCACCAGCAGCGCCAACACGTAAGGGACTTTGATAGTTATACGTTTTCTGATATTGATCGCGTAAGGCCAACATGGTCGGTAGCAATGTAATTGCCGGACGATTGTCAGTGTGGCCACCCGAGTCCGCTTCAACAGTCAGGTCTTGCGCCATCGGAATATGTTTGGCCAGCTCCGCTTCTTCTGTACTAATCGCACCTTGCGCGACTAATTCATTCAATAGTTTTTCAGGCGGTGGACTAAACCATTTACTGGCCAACTCAACCCGCGATGCCTTGGCTATGATCCGATTCGGTACAACAATAGTACCGGCTTCATCTTTATGAATACCTGTCACACGATAGCGCACAACCGGCAAGGTGAGTTTCATATAGGCCGAGGTTTCGACCAGATCGATACCATAGCGAAGATACAAATCGACAACCGCATCTTCATGCCCTTTTTCATTTGGACTATAGATTAGATTGAAGCAGTAGGGTTTTTCCGGTAAAGCTTCTTTTAAACGCTGGATCGCTTTTTCAACTTGCGGCAAAGATAATCCGGCCGCACCAAACGATGCCAACATGTTCGCGTTGGCTATGACTTCTACTAACTCAGTAGAGGCAATCCCGTTCGCCATGGAACCCGTCATATACGGGTATTTTATGCCATAGTCCTGACAGAATTGTTTACTTCCCAATGCGTTGATCGGTTGCGTCGGAACAAACGCGAGACATTGATAGCTGCTCTCAGTATTACTGATTGCATTGAAGTGGATTGAACCCGCTAATGCGATATTGAGCTCAGACTGTTGCTGCACCAATGAAAAAGGAACTTGAAGGCGACGAAGCTGTTCAGGCAGATCGGCTAAATCTCGTAATTGACCACTTTCATCCGCTTGCCAATAACTCAGGCTGGGTGAATCATCAGCATGAATTACACTTGCTGGCGCTATTATCTCAGGAACTGAACTCACTCGTTTTAACTCGTTATATATAAGGTATGTAATATGCCGGAACTATCAGACAATAAACTTAAGTTATTTTATGTAGGCGATTCATCATTGATTATTTGCATCCATATAAATCAGGTTGTAATGTGCGCTGCCGAACCACCCTAATTATTGAATTGTATCATTTTTTCGAGCATAAACAGCTAGCCTACGCTGCAAGATGGTCAAAGCAGACCATGCTTCGTTAAAAATAATGTAAACTATTGTTATTTAAGAGATAATTGTAATTAATGAAGTCGAAACAAGAATTTAAAATAAAAATGGACGATGCTGCCTACCAAAATGAGATATTGCAGCATGTGTCGCGCACCTTTGCACTGACTATCCCGCAGTTACCAAAATCGCTATGTAAAGTTGTCGCTAATGCTTACCTGTTATGCCGAATTGCCGATACGATTGAAGATGATAAATCAATGTCCGCTGAGCTTAAGCGGGAATATGCCGAACGCTTTATCGCCGTCGTCAGGGGTGACGAAGCTGCCGAGGGCTTTGCTGATGGGCTGTTTCCATTGTTATCATCTACTGCAACCGAGGCTGAACATGATTTAATCGCGAATACGTCGCCTGTGATCCGTATTACCCACAGTTTCAATGAACGTCAACGTGCGGCTTTGGAACGCTGTGTCTCAATCATGGCTGAAGGCATGGTGCGTTATCAGGATGCTGAAACACTGGACGGTGTGGCCGATTTGAATGATATGGGTCAATACTGTTATTACGTTGCCGGCGTAGTAGGCGAAATGCTAACTGAGCTCTTTTGTGACTACTCGCCGGAGATTGATGCCCAGCGTGAAGAGCTAATGCCACTGGCCGTGTCATTTGGGCAAGGCTTGCAGATGACTAATATCCTGAAGGATATCTGGGAAGACCATGAACGTGGGGCTTGTTGGTTACCGCGCGATATTTTTAATAAACATGGTGTGGATATACGTGACAAGACACCGGGGAAAATGGATGAAGGATTTAATGAGGCATTGATTGAGCTACTTGGGGTTGCACATGCCCATATAAACAATGCCTTACGTTACACACTGAAAATTCCAGCCAGTGAAAAAGGTCTGCGTCGCTTTTGCCTGTGGGCACTGGGTATGGCGGTATTAACATTGGATAAGATTCGGCAAAAGCCTGACTTTACAACCGGCCAGCAAGTAAAAATCAGTCGACGAAGCGTCAAAACGACTATCTTCTTTACCAGCCTGTTTGTTCGCAATAATCTAATTCTAAACTACCTGTTTCGATTCAGTGGCCGGCGTTTGCCTATGGCTGATATTCATGAGAAACTTTGATGAAATCAGCTCATTAGACAACATTGCGTTGATTAACTTAAGGGGAACACGGTGGCTGCAGACAATAATTTCAATAAATTATTACTACCTGTAACTAACTTTCTCGATTTAACAAGCCTGCGAATTATCAAAAATAATTAATGTCTCTCGAAACACAAAACGAACGTATCGATAGTCATCCATCGGATGATTCTCACCCGTCTGCTCAGAAGAACAATCTGGATGAGGCGATCCAATCTGCTAAAAACAAGTTACTCGAACAACAGCAAGATGATGGGCATTGGATTTACGAACTAGAGGCCGATAGCACTATTCCGGCTGAATATATTTTGATGAATCATTTTGTTGGTGAAATCGATGATGAGATCGAACAAAAGATCGCACAATATTTACGTGACCAACAGACTGAAGAAGGTGGTTGGTCACTTTACACCGGCGGTGATTTCGATATCAGCTGTTCGGTCAAAGCTTACTACGCACTGAAGCTTGTGGGTGATGACCCGCATGAAGAACACATGGTCCGCGCTAAAAACATGATCCTGAATCATGGCGGCGCATCACATGCAAATGTATTTACGCGTATTACCATGGCCTTGTTCGGACAAGTGCCCTGGAGAGCTGTACCGTTTATTCCTGCTGAAGTTATTATTTTGCCAAAGTGGTTTCCCTTTCATATTGATAAGGTGTCTTATTGGTCACGTACGGTAATGGTGCCGCTGTTTATCTTATGTACCATGAAGCCGCTTGCTGTAAATTCACGTGGCATTGATATTAGAGAACTGTTTATTACCCCGCCTGAAGATGAACAACATTATTTTAGAGTGACGACACCATTAAGTCGTGCATTCCTGCTACTTGATCAAATTGGTCGGTTGGCAGAAAAACTGGTGCCCAAATTTATACGCCAGTATTCGATTCGAAAATGCGAGCAATGGTTTTTATTACGCATGAACGAAGAACATGGCATCGGTGGTATCTTTCCGGCGATGGTCAATGTCTTTGAATCTCTGGTCATTCTCGGTTACCCGAAAGAACATCCAACACGAAGACAGGCACGTCAGGCCATAGAGGCCTTATTAGTCAAACGTGGTAACAGTATGTATTGTCAACCGTGTTTATCACCCGTTTGGGATACCTGTCTTGCCGGCCAGGCGATGATCGAAACTGAAACTGAAGCGAACATTACGCCTGAAATAGAACATGCCCTTGATTGGCTTGAAGATCGTCAACTTAGTGATGAGCCGGGTGATTGGCGTATTGCCAGACCCAACCTGGCTGGCGGTGGCTGGGCATTTCAATACAGTAATTATTATTATCCCGATCTTGATGACACGGCTATGATTGGCTGGGCAATGCATCGAACCGGTAATGATAAATATTCAGAACCTATACAACGTGCTGCAGCATGGGTTGCCGGTATGCAATCCAACGGTGGTGGCTTTGGGTCTTTCGAGGTCAACAATACCCAGTATTATTTAAATTCTATTCCATTTGCTGATCATGGAGCCCTGCTCGACCCACCGACAGCTGATGTATCAGGCCGTGCTATTGCATTGCTTAGTCTGGCCGATAAAGAAAAATACGCGCGCAATATTAATGATGCTATCAACTATATAAAATCTGATCAGGAAGATGATGGTTCCTGGTTTGGTCGTTGGGGCACAAATTATATCTACGGCACCTGGTCGGTACTGACCGCTCTGGAAATTGCGGAAGAAGATCCACAGCAGGGTTACATCAGGAAAGCCGTTGAGTATTTGCAAAATATGCAAAACGAAGATGGTGGCTGGGGTGAAAGCAATGACAGTTACTATCCGCCACGACATTATCGACCTTATCAAAGCACTGCCTTTCAAACGGCATGGGCTTTACTTTCCTTATTAGCCGTTGGTGAAGCTGAGTCAGAAACGGTTAGACGTGGGATAAACTATTTAATCTCAAATCAATCAAGTGATGGTCATTGGTATGATGATAGTTATACCGCGCCAGGATTTCCGCGTGTGTTCTATTTAAAATATCATGGTTATACCAAATACTTCCCTTTATGGGCTTTGGCTCGTTATCGCAACATTCTTAGCAACAAATCTTGAGCAGACTCGGCATTATTGTAGCCCTGCCTGCAGAGGCAAAGTCGCTTTATAGCAAAAAATTAAAAATAGCGCTGCCGATTGAAATACAGAAAGATATTTTTATATGCCTCTCTGGTATTGGTTATGATTCTGCTCAAATCGCAGCTAAAAAATTACTGGCATTAAAGGTAGATGCCTTGATTAGTTGGGGCGTTGCCGGTGCAATTGATAGTAGTGTAAATTCAGGTGACTTGATCCTGCCGAAATCGATTATCAATCAGGACAAACAGGGTTTAATATCAACTGAATGGCGAGAACGGATATCCGACTATCTACAACAGACTTCGTCGAGAATATTGACTGGTAATATTGCCTCCAGCAAAACTATCTGTGCAACCGTTACAGATAAAAATAATTTGTTGGCCGCCACCGGGGCACTTGCCGTTGATATGGAAAGCGCGGCTATAGTAGAAACAGCATTGGCCCATCAGCTTGACTGTCTTGTCATTCGTGCCGTAGCAGATAATGCAAATACTGCTATACCGGAGGCCGTGCTTGATCATACAGATAATATGGGGCGACCCAGAATATTTAAATTTGTCTGGTCTTGTCTATTCAAACCAGCGCAGATACGAGAACTGTTCAATCTGGCGCGGGCTTATAAGATAAGCTTGAAAACGTTATCCAGTATCGGAGTTGATTTAAAAAAAGAACATTTTTTTTATTCAGATATTTAATTAATCCAGTCGCTTGTCATAAAATACTAACTGGTTTATAAGAGCCACATTATTAACTTTAAACACACTATCACCATGAAAATAAGCAACGAACAGATTCAGGAATTCAAGGACACCGGCTTTCTTGTCATACGAAATTTATATAATGCAGAACGCATGCAGGAAATTACTGCGTGGACAGAGGAAGTGACAAACTACCCTGAAGTCCCCGGTAAATACATGATGTATTTTGAAGAGAGCAAACTCGAATCCGGTAAACGCATATTGTCACGCATGGAAGATATAGAACCTTTCCATCAGGGATTTAGCGACCTCTTCGTTAGCGGCGAAATACAAAAAATATGTTCGCAATTATTCGATGATGAAGCGGTGTTATTTAAAGACAAGATCAATTTCAAGATGCCTGGCGGTGATGGTTTTAAAGCACATCAGGATGTACAGGCAGGATGGGACCGATACTCAAAGTTACATATAACTGCGCTGGTGAGTATTGATCCTTCAACTATTGAAAATGGCTGTCTGGAAATGGCCAGCGGGCATAATAAGGGATTAATCGGTGAAGCATGGAAACCATTGGAGGAAGATGCACTGGATTACATTTCGGTAACAACCAATCCTGGCGATGCCATTTTTTTTGATTCATTTGCACCACATCGTTCTGGTCCAAACATGACAAATGAAAAACGCAGAGTACTTTACGTTACCTACAATGCTGCAGCAGAAGGTGATCATCGTAGAAAATATTATGATGACAAACGCCTGAGTTATCCGCCGGATATCGAACGCGAAGCCGATAAAGAGTACGTGTTTAGAGTCTAATTTTGTACTAACAGGCTGTGGGCAGCTTGTCTTAATCGGATAAAAAAATAATGAATCAAACTCATACATCGATAAGCGAACGTATGATCTTGAACTGGTTGCAGTTTGTTGAAAAATATCGGCTTGCGGTAATTATTAGTATTCTCGTGCTAACGATATGCTCTGTATTCTATATCAAAGATAATCTCGACATGAGTACCAGTACTACTGACATGCTGTCAGAAAAACTGCACTGGCGACAACTCGATATTCAGTACGATAAATTATTCCCGCAAGATTCCAGCAATATTCTTGTTGTCGTTGAAGCCAAAACGCCTGATCAGGCCAGTGATACCGCAGACACTTTATATACTGTGCTGAAAAAAGATGCTGCTGCATTTAATGATATTTATTTCCCATCCGCTTTACCCTACTTTCAACAATCGGCATTTTTATTTCTTGATCTCGATGAATTACAAGACTTGTCTGACCGACTGGCAAAGATTCAGCCTTTTTTAGGTAGCCTGGTAGAAGATCAAAACTTGCGCGGTTTATTTACTATGCTCAGCGATGCCACTCAAGCTAAACAAGATGGAGAAGAAATTGATATCAAACCCTTGTTGATTGAAATAAATCATGCTCTGGAAGATAAAAACCATCAGGTATCCTGGCAACGCTTAATGAATCCCGACAGCGACATTGAAGATGTCTATCGTGAATTTATTATGCTGCAAATAAGAGATGGAGAAAGTCACTCACTCTTACCTGATGAAGATATTATTGAACATGTCAGAACGACCATAAATTCATTAAACCTGACTGATAACAGTTCCATTAATATTCGATTAACAGGCGGTACAGTACTTTCCTTCGAAGAACTAAAGAGTGTCTCCGAGGCCAACATTCAGGCAATTGCATTATCTTTTCTACTGGTCGCTATTATTTTATCCATCGGTCTTGGTTCTTTCTGGTTAGTAGCAGCATGCCTTATAACACTACTGACAGGTTTAATCGCTACAACTGCTTTTGCTACATTGACGATTGGAGAGCTAAATCTTATCTCCGTTGCATTCGCAGTGTTATACATCGGTCTCGGGATAGATTTTGCGATTCATCTGTTGTTGCGGTTTCGAGAGGAGAAACTCGCAACATCCGATAATAGCGGCGCATTAAATCTGGCAGGAAAACATATATTCAAATCATTAGTACTCTGTGCAATCACGACAGCTATTGGGTTTTATTCTTTTATGCCAACCGATTATCTGGGTGTAGCTGAGCTGGGATGGATCGCAGGAAGTGGTATGTTCATCAGTCTGATATTCACCTTTACCCTGTTACCTGCACTATTAATGTTTATCAAGCCCAATCCAAAACCGAACAGCCAAAAGCTACTTAACAAACCCTTTGTTAATGCCTTAATTAACATCCCCTATCAATATAAAAACCCGATATTACTAATCACATTACTGATTGTTTTTGGTCTTTCTTTTCAATTTAATCAAATTAGTTTTGATACAAACACACTCAATCTTCAAGATCCGAACAATGAATCTGTACAAACCTACCGCGATTTATTAAAGGATAGCAAAACCTCGCCATGGAGTGGGGTATTACTGGAACAGGATTTAGACAGAGCTGAAAAAACCAAACAGGAACTGGAATCGCTTGCTTTAGTAGACAAGGTCATTTGGCTGAATGATTTTGTGCCAGAAGAACAGGAAGATAAACTGTTTATCATTGATGACATGAATTTACTGTTAGGTTCGCTAACATCAAATCAGTCACCGGTTAATATCACTAATTCAGAGCGCCTTGAAGCGGTTACTTCATTAAACAATAAAATTAATGAACTGACTGATGATGTTATTGATGAAGACTTGATTTCGTTAAGAAATAATCTTGCCGGTTTATTAAAAAAACTGGATAAGAATCCTGATAAAACGCAGCTTGTTAAAATTGAACAACAGCTATTAAGTAGTTTTCCGGGCAGGATGCGTTCTCTGGCGGAAGCATTAAATGCCGCCGAAGTTACTCTGGAAAATATACCCGATGAAATTCGTGATCGTTGGCTTAGTAACAACATGTACAAAATGGAAATTTTGCCGGTTGAAAATCTTAATGACAATGTGGCGATGAAGAATTTTGTGCGTGAATTACAGTCGTATGATAATAATGTTATAGGCTCACCTATTATCAGCATTGAGGCCGGCGAAGCCGTTATCAATGCATTCCAATCTGCTTTCACCTACGCATTCATTGCCATTGCAATACTGTTATTTCTATTAATAAAAGTAAAGACAGATGCGTTAGTTATACTACTCTCCGTGTTTGTCGGTGGTGTTTTTACTTTTGGATTTATGCTGCTATTTAATATCCCGTTGAATTTTGCCAATATTATTGGCTTACCTTTATTACTCGGTATCGGGGTAGACAGTGGAATTCATATCGCCGACCGGTTTCGACAGGAACATCTGACGGGTAGAAATATTTTCATGACCAGTTCATCTCGTGGCGTCATTGTTAGTTCCTTGACAACAATATGCAGTATCGGGAACCTGGCCTTTTCATCACATCAGGGGACTTCAAGTATGGGGCTATTATTGTCTTTGGGACTTGCCTCAATGATGATTTCCACTATGATAATACTTCCAGCTTTTTTAATATGGCAAGATTCATTAACCGCTAGATTATTAAACCGTGACTAACAATAACAAACCCTGGGATGCACGTTTTGCGTATCGATTGATATACCCATTACGTGACACATTCGTAACACCAAACCATTTAACCGGATTACGATTAATTTGTGGTATATCTGCCGGTGTATTTTTATCACTGGGTGAATATACCTATAGTAATATTGGTGCAGGTTTGTTTGTACTATCAAATTTTCTCGACCATGCCGATGGTGAGTTAGCGCGTTTAACTGGGAAGATGAGTAATAACGGTCATTATTTTGACCTGGTATCTGATGCGTTGGTTAATATTTTTTTATTTCTCGGTATTGGCCTTGGTTTAATGAAAAGTGATTTAGGGGCTTATGCCGGAGTGATGGGCTTAATAGCAGGTATTGCCGTTGCTACTATATTTCATCTTCGCCATGAAATAGAAAAACAAACCGGAAAGCAAGAAGCACGACAACCAAACAAGGGCGGGTTCGAGATTGAGGACATTTTATATTTCCTGCCAGTAGTTACATTCTTACAACTGGATTATTATTTTTTAATACTCGCTGCATCAGGTGCGCCCGGCTTTTGTTTATGGGTTGCAAAAGATTATCTCGAAAAACAAAAATCTATTATATGAAAACATTGATAACCGGTGCGAATGGGTTTGTTGGATCTGCTGTATTACGTCTACTAATTAATGATGGTCAGCAAGTGCGTGCACTGGTCAGACCCGGCTCTGACAGACGCAACTTTGAAGGTATTGATCTTGAGGTTGTTGAAGGGGATCTGAAAGATGCTGATTCTCTGGAACGTGCGGTAGCCGGCTGTAACACACTTTTCCATATAGCTGCTGATTACCGTTTATGGTTGCCTGATCCGGATACCATGTATAAAACAAATGTAGATGGAACAAGGAACTTAATCATTGCCGCTACCCGGGCAAACGTTGAAAAGATCATCTACACCAGTAGCGTTGCAACATTGGGCATTAATAAAGATGGCACACCCTCAGACGAAACAACACCGGTAACACTTGAAGATATGATCGGGCATTATAAACGCTCAAAATATCTGGCTGAGCAAGAGGTCCATAAACTGGTTAAGGGCATGTCGAGTCCGGTTGTAATTGTAAATCCATCAACGCCAGTTGGTCCACGTGATATTAAACCGACACCTACAGGAAGAATTGTGCTCGATACAATTCGTCACCGTATGCCAGCTTACGTCGATACTGGACTGAACATAGTGCATGTTGATGATGTCGCTAAAGGACATTTGCTTGCTCTCGAAAAAGGGATTATTGGTGAGCGTTATATCCTTGGTGGCGATAATATGTCACTGGCAAAGATATTAGAGTGCATCTGTCTGGATCAGGGTATGAAACCACCCACTATACGACTGCCGCATAATGTTGTGATGCCAATTGCCTGGATAATGGAACGAATAGCGAGCGTTACACATAAAGAACCAAGAGCAACGGTCGAGAGTGTCAGAATGTCTAAAAAGATGATGTTTTTTACCAGTGATAAAGCAAAATATAAACTGGGTTATGAAGCCAGACCCGGTGTTGAAGGACTTGAAGACGCAATCGCATGGTTTAATGCAGAAAACTATAACTAGTTAAAAATTAGATGCGCCATCCATAGCGCATAATCTTCCTTGACCGTGTCCTTACGTCTCCTATTATAAAATTCTCTTCCTTGCTTCTCCGACTATAAATAGATTGCCGTCTGATTTCTATCATCCTGATAGATGAAAATATATTGTGTGGTGACTACTCTCTTTGAAGGATGCCTGGAATTAACATGCAGGCATAAAAAAATCGAATGCCCATCAGGACATTCGATTTCTAAGTGATGTAGCTAATGTTTTAGAACAGATGCTATACGGCTTGACCAATAAACCGTGCGTTGACTAAAAAATGTACCCAAATGCTGGCTGCATAACCCAGTGCAATAGCCCAGGTCCACTTCAGATGTGCGAAGAAAGTATAAATACCTCTTGCCTGTCCCATGACAGCAACACCGGCAGCAGAACCAACTGAGAGTAACGAACCACCTACGCCCGCGGTCAATGTCACCAGTAGCCACTGCGCCTCATCCATATGTGGCATCATAGTCAATACAGCAAACATCACTGGAATATTATCGATAATAGCTGAGACGATACCCACCAGCACGTTCGCTGTTGTAGGTCCCAGATCGATATACATGAAATGTGATAATGCAGCCAGATAACCCATTGTACCCAGGCCACCTACGCACAAAATAACACCATAGAAAAACATCAATGTATCCCATTCGGCTTTTGCTAAAATATCAAAAATATCAATTGCTTCTTCTTCACCATGGTCACTGGCACTAATCGATTCTGCACCTAAAGGACCGGCGCCGGGTTTGTATTCGTACTCTTGTTTTTTCTTTTTGAGTTCACGAATTTTCTTCATCTTCAGATAATAACCAAACAATTTAAGGAAGCCCAAACCCGTCATCATACCGATTACGGGTGGTAAATGTAGAAAGTTATGTGCACAAACTGCCATCGTAATAGTCATGATAAACATACCAACAACAACAAAGGCACCTTCTTTTAAAGCGACTTTTTCATCAATCGCTTCCGGCTGTGCCTTTTCAACAAATAATGACATTATTATTGCGGGAACCAACCAGTTGACCAGCGAGGGAATAATTAAGGCAAAGAAGGTTGCAAAAGGAACAACTCCTTTTTGCCAGACCATTAATGTAGTGATATCACCAAATGGACTAAAAGCACCGCCAGCATTAGCTGCTACTACGATATTGATACAGGCAAGTGCAATAAACTTGGTGTTATTGCCACCCACAGCCATCGCCACGGTCGACATTAATAATGCGGTTGTCAGGTTGTCTGCTATTGGTGAGATTAGAAAGGATAATCCCCCTGTAATCCAGAAGATGTTTCTTAGCGAAAATCCTCGTGAAACCAACCAGGCCCGTAATGCGTCGAACACATTTCGCTCAGCCATAGTGTTGATATAGGTCATTGCAGCAAGCAAGAATAAAAATAACTCGCCAAATTCAAGCAAGTTATGCCTGATCATGATTTCAGCGGTATGTTGGTCACCATGTTGTGTATAAGTAATCGCGACCATGGCCCAGATAATACCTGCAGCGACCATAACTGGCTTCGACTTACGCAGGTGAATTTGATCTTCAAAGACAACCAGGCTGTATGCGAGAACAAAGACAACCAGGCAAACAATACCTGCCCAATGCGCAGTAAAATCTTGTAAATGCCCACCTTCCGCTGCATGCACGCTAATTGGAAAGGATAAAAACATAGATACAATTGATATAGACATGAACTGTCCAAAGAGTCTCATTACATTGCCCCTGTTACTGCTACGCAGCATATTATTATTGTTAGTTTGAAGTGATAATCATGCCACAAATGTGCTGACTATTTAAATATTAAGTTCAAGTTTATAGTCTTTGTACCACTTTGGGTTGACATATCAATTTAGATGAAGAGCACTTCTTGTGATTTTCGGCTAGGTAAGCTAACAGTCCATTTTTTCAATTCATTGTCGAAGCGATTATTGAAAAAGCCAAATAGTCGTTTTCTATTCTAATCGGTTAAAAAAATCAGAGGCTTCTATCTGGAAACTTTGTTTATTTCGAATAGTTTATCATTTAGTTGTTCAATTCTGTCTCATTTGTTCTGATGTCGTAGAGTTCAGGTATAATGACGCTATGATTAAATCTCTAAGCAGCAGTAAATTTCTAATTCCAGCGATGATTGTTCTCGCAGTGTTAGCCGCAGGGACTGGCTTTTATATTTCGCTGAAGCAATCACAACAAAAATTAAAAAATCCGAACATAGAAGGATTGTTCTGGCCTTCACCAAAAATAATACAGCCATTTGAATCGGTTGATCAACTCGGGCAATCGTTTGGTCTTGAACAGATAAATAATAAATGGTCTTTTATCTTCTTTGGTTACACTCACTGTCCTGATATTTGCCCGATAACCATGTCGGTAATGGCTGAAACTTATAAACAACTAAAGACGGAATATAAGGATTTGCAAATCATATTTGTGACCGTTGATCCGGTTCGTGATACCACTGAAAAATTGGCTGCTTATGTTACCTATTTTAATGAAGATTTTATTGGTCTGGGCGGTAGCACCGAGATGGTGAATAGTCTCACCAGGCAAATTGGCATAGCTTACTATCTGAATAATGAAGAGACGTCAGATAATTATCTGGTCGATCATTCGGCTTCAATTTTTCTGTTTGATCCAAAAGCGCGTATGGTCGGAAAATTTTCACCGCCCCAAGAGACAGAAAAAATAATTAATCAATTTAAGAACATTAGACAATTTATCGATGCACAATAATAGACCAGTACTTGCCCTGCTTTTTTTGTTTACACAACTCGTTTCATATCCGGTTTTTGCTGATGATAATCAGGATATAAGCATAAACAACGTTTGGATTAGTGAAGCACCACCGAGCGTGACTACACTGGCTGCGTATGCAACTATTTATAACGGTTCTAGTGAGACTATAACGCTAGCATCTGTCTCTAGCCCGCTATTTTCCAGTATTGAGATACACCGGAGTAATATAGTCGATGGAATTGCGCGCATGGAGAAACAATCATCTCTAACAATAAACCCGAAAGAGTCTATCGAATTAGCACCTGGCAGCTATCACTTAATGCTATTTAACCCCGATAAACCATTACGATCTGGAAATAGTGTAAGCATAAGCTTTAACTTTTCTGATGGCACATCATTGTCGGTAGAGGCTCCCGTACTCAAACGACAGAATGATAATCCTCAACATCACCATCATTAAATATGTCTACATCTATAACAACACTGATTTCCGACGCTATTAAGGTTTGGCCACTTTACTGTTTGCCAAAACACTTTCTATCTTCGCTTATTTATAAACTGACACGAATCGAAAATAAAGCATGGAAAAATTTCTTAATTAAACAATTCATCGCTTTTTATAAAATAGATATGGAGCAGGCAATATGTTCAAACGCGGAAGATTATGCTTCGTTTAACGCTTTCTTTACTCGAAATTTAAAACCTGATGCACGTAATAATAAGCAAGATAGTAAACTCATACTTTCTCCTGTCGATGGCTTTATCAGCCAAATAGGAAATATAGACGAAGGACGCTTAATACAGGCCAAGGGAAAGAAATATAATTTATCCAGCCTTTTGGCGAATGATGCCAGCGCTAGTCAATTCAAGTCGGGTAGTTTTACCACTTTATATCTTTCACCTCGAGACTATCATCGGATCCATATGCCGGTTAGCGGAAAACTGATTAGGTCACTCTATGTGCCCGGTGATTTGTTTCCGGTGAATACTGCCAGTGTTAGAACAGTAGACCGATTGTTTGCACGAAACGAACGATTTATTAGCCTGTTTGAAACAGAGTTTGGATTAATGGCACAAATCATGGTGGGTGCTATTTTTGTTGGCAGCATGGATACTGTCTGGTTAGGCCAAATCACTCCGACGAAGAATCGTGAAATCAATATTAAGGAATATAAAGACGCGACCATCAAACTTAATCAAACCGATGAATTTGGTCACTTCAACATGGGTTCAACTGTAATTTTATTATTTGAAGAAGACAAATTAAACTGGCTTGACGATTTGAAAGAAAATGATGCTATCCAGGTAGGACAGATATTAGCAAACTGTAAATAAAGATTGTTAACCTGCTATTGCAGTCAGACACAGACTCATCAATATATTTGGCGACAGTCCCAATGCCAAAATCAATAAACCATTCAAACTTAATACTGCGCGCATTTGCTTTGATGATTTTATTGCTGTCATAGATTCCGGTTTATCAAAATACATTAATTTAATGATACGAAGATAATAGTAAACACCGATTATTGAAAAGATAACGGCAATACCTGCCAGTTCAACAAAACCCGATGCAACCAGTTCTTTCAACACAAACCATTTTGACCAGAAGCCCAGAAAAGGTGGTACACCTGCCATTGAAAACATTAAACATAACATGATGAATGCAAACCACGGACTCCGTTCTGACAGCCCCTTAAAATCATCCAGCATATCGGCTTCAAAACCATTTCGGCCAAGTAAAATAATCATGCCAAATGCACCCATGCTCATTAATGCATAACTGATAATGTAAAACATTGAACCTGAAAAACCGGAGCTTGTACCGGAGATCATTCCTAAAAATAGAAACCCGACATGCGCAATCGTTGAATAAGCCAACATACGTTTAATATTGGTTTGCGCTATAGCAATAATATTTCCGGTAGCCATTGATAACACTGACAGAATCATCAATATCGATTGCCAATCCTCTACCAAAGGCATTAGTCCATCGACCAGAACTCGCATTGACATGGCGAAGGCAGCCAGCTTAGGTGCCGTACTAATAAATAAAGTAACAGAAGTCGGAGCACCTTGATAAACATCCGGCACCCACATATGAAATGGAGCCGCACCCAGTTTAAATGCAATGCCAATGATCATAAAAATCATGCCATAGACAAGGAACATTCTGTTTGTATCGTCCAGATTGATCTTGTCTGCAATCGTGACCAATTGTAGTGAGCCGGTTAATCCATAGATCATGGAAATACCGTATAACAACATGCCAGATGCCAATGCACCGAGTACAAAATACTTCATCGCGGCTTCTGAAGCTGAACTTGAATCACGCTGCATGGCAACCATGGCGTATAATGAAAGGGATAACAATTCGAGACCAAGATAAACCGATAGAAGGCTATAAGCAGAAGCCATAATCATCATGCCAAGGACAGCGAATAAGCCAAGCACAAAATATTCACCTTTCAGGCATTTATGCTCTTTCAGATATTCATGTGAATATAGAAATACCACGAAGCTAATGCCACACATGAATATTTTTAGAATGGCGCTCATCGAATCACTGACAAAACTGCCATTAAAGGCAACCTGAACATTTTCAGGAAAATAATATAAGACCAGTGCTAATACAACCAACAAACTTGCCTGGGTAGTCCAGTAGGTTAAAAGATGTAAAGGATCTTTACTAAACGCGTCCACCATCAACACCAGACAAGCCAGTGCTAGCAGCGTTATTTCAGGTATGGCTATGATTAAATCAGCATTCATCATTATTTATAAGATCTTTGGTTGTAATACATGCTCGATCAACTGCTCAATCGTCACATGCATAATTTCGAATATCGGTGCTGGCCAAATACCGAACGTTAAAACAACAACAGCCAGTAAGAATAAAATAAAGGCTTCCCGCCCATTAATATCTTTTAATTCTGCAACTGAGTCTTTGGTCACTTCACCAAAGACAACGCGTTTATACATCCACAAGGTATAAGCCGCACCTAATATCAAGGTTAATGCAGCGGTAAAAGCAATCCAGAAGCTGGCCTTGAAGCTGCTGAGTATCACCAGAAATTCACCGACGAAGCCTGATGTACCGGGTAACCCGGCATTAGCCATTGCAAATAACATCATGAAAGCTGCAAAGTAAGGCATCGTATTAACAACACCACCATAGTCTTTAATCATACGACTGTGCATACGGTCATACATTACACCAACACAGAGAAACATCGCCGCAGAAATAAAACCATGTGAGATCATCTGCATCATGGCTCCTTCCATACCCATGATCGCACCAGCCGAAGCACCTGTCGCAGCAACAATGCTAAAAGGGATAAAGAACCCGAGTGTCACAAACCCCATATGCGAGATTGATGAGTAAGCAATCAATTTCTTCATGTCTTCCTGAACCAAAGCAACAAAGCCTATATAAACAATCGCTATAAGCGAGAGAACAATCATCGCATCACTGAAGTAAAGACTGGCATCAGGTGTTACAGGTAAACTAAATCTAAGAAAACCATAACCGCCCATTTTCAACATGATAGCCGCCAATACGACAGAACCACCTGTAGGCGCTTCTACGTGAGCATCGGGCAACCATGTGTGAACTGGCCACATTGGTATTTTTACAGCAAAGGCTAAAAAGAAAGCGACAAAGATTAATTTTTGTGCCGTTAAGGTCAATGGCACCTGTTGCAGGGCTTCAATATTAAAACTGCCAGCAACCGAGTACAGATAAAGAAATGCTACTAACATGAATACCGAACCGAGGAAGGTATACAGGAAGAACTTTATAGTTGCATAGACTCGATTTGGACCACCCCAGATGCCGATAATCAGGAACATCGGGATTAACATTGCTTCCCAATAGACATAAAACAAAATGGCATCAAGCGCCAGAAATACACCATTCATTAAGCCGGTGAGAATCAGGAAAGCGCACATATAATATGAAATATGTTTTTCGATCACTTCCCAGGCGGCCAATATAACCAGAATCGTTGTAAAAGTGGTCAACAAGATTAATGGTAAGGCGATACCATCAACACCAAGATGATATTTAATGTTAAAGGCTGTTATCCAATCCGTTTCCTCAATAAATTGCATGCCGGCATAGGTAGGATCAAACTGACAATACAAAATGACAGAAAATATAAAAGTAATAACAGCAACAGCAAATGAAAAGTATTTTACAGTCTGTTCCTGTCTATCGCCCGCAATCAAAGCCCAGATACCACCAATAATCGGTGTCCAGATAAGGATGCTTAATATGGGTAAACTATTTAATGTCATTGTCTAAAATATTCTTCTTAATACTTTTATTTTTAGTAGTCGCTGCTTAATTCAAACGCCATGCACAAACACTGCGAGCAGTACCAATAATCCAATAATCATGGCGAAGGCATAATGATAAAGATAGCCAGACTGCACATGACGCACTACGCTTGAAAATACCCTCACACTTCTTGCTGTTCCATTCACAAAAAAACCATCAATGATATTGATATCACCAACCTGCCATAGAAACTGACCTATTCCTCTTGAACCCTTTGCAAAAACAGCTTGATTAAAATCATCAAAACCATATTTATTGAGCAGTATTTTATAAATGAAACCAATCTTACTAACCAGTTTTGCTGGAATGTCAGGAAACTTGATGTAACACAACCAGGCTACAAATATCCCTGAACTCATCAAGAGAAGTACCATGGGGTGCTTAATTGAATGCAATAAGAATCCACCAATGCCGTGATAATCTTCGCCCATCACCGCCAATACATCATGGCCACCAGCGGCAGACACATAGATTGCATTACCAAAATAATCACCGAACAACATGGGGCCAATTAAAAATGCACCTAGTATCACCGAAGGAATTGCCAGAACAATCAACGGAACAGTAACAACAGGAGGTGCTTCATGTAGATGTTTCCATGTTTCAACATCCATACGTTGATTGCCATGGAAGGTCATGAAAAATAATCGGAAACTATATAAAGCCGTAATAAAGACACCAGCGACTACCGAGAAATAAGCAAACCCGGAACCCGCCAGAGTAGAGTGATGAACAGCTTCAATAATAGCATCTTTGGAAAAAAAGCCGGATGTGCCTGGAAATCCAATCAATGCGAGTGTTCCAAACAAACAGGTAAGCCAGGTAATAGGCATTACTTTATACAAGCCCCCCATTTTTCTCATGTCTTGCTCATGATGCACAACAATGATTACCGCGCCTGCGCCAAGGAACAGCAGTGCCTTGAAAAAGGCATGTGTTACCAGATGAAACATAGCAGCAGCATAAGCAGAAGCACCAAGTGCTACAGTCATATAACCTAATTGCGATAAGGTCGAATATGCTACGACACGTTTTATATCATTTTGCACGAGGCCAAGAAGCCCCATAAACAAGGCGGTAATTGAACCAATCACCAGAATAAAACTTAATGCTGTTTCAGATAATTCAAACAACGGTGACATTCTCGATACCATAAAGATACCTGCTGTGACCATAGTCGCAGCATGAATCAATGCAGAAATCGGAGTCGGACCTTCCATTGAATCAGGTAACCAGACATGTAATGGGACTTGTGCAGATTTACCCATCGCACCGATAAATAAACAAATACATATCACCGTCATTAATGACCAGGGCTCACCATTAAAGATGATAATAGTCGCATCAGCATATTGAGAGGCATTGGCAAAGATTTCTGCATAATCCAGCGTGTTAAATGTCATTAATACAGCGGCAATACCCAATAGGAATCCGAAGTCCCCTACCCTATTCACCAGAAACGCTTTCATGTTGGCAAAAATAGCTGTCTCTTTTTTATACCAGAAACCAATCAACAAATAAGACACCAGACCAACTGCTTCCCAACCAAAGAATAATTGCAGGAAGTTATTCGACATGACCAGCATCAGCATGGCAAAAGTAAACAGGGATATGTAACTGAAAAAACGTTGATAACCCGGATCATCGTGCATATAGCCAATGGTATAGATATGAATCATCCAGGAAACAAAGGTTACGACCACCATCATGGTCACGGATAATGGGTCAATCAGAAAACCAATCTTGAAATCCACTCCGCCACTACTCAACCAGGTATATAAAGTCTGATTGTAGATAGCAGCACCATCAAACATATGATGTTTGAAAGCCACCATAGAGAGAATACTGGAGATCGCCACACCGATGATAGTGACCCAATGCGCACCACTTCTACCAATGAATTTACCAAACAAGCCCGCAATAAGGGAGCCGATTAATGGTGCTAATACGATAGCGATATAAATTTGTTCCATATTATTCATCATCGACTATCCCTTCATACTATCCAGCGAATCGACATTAATCGTGTCTTTATTACGAAACATCACAACCAGAATAGCGAGACCAATAGCAGATTCCGCTGCGGCAACGGTAAGAATAAAGAAGACAAATATTTGTCCGTGTATATCGCCAAGAAAATGTGAGAACGCAATGAAGTTCATATTGACTGATAACAACATCAACTCAATACACATCAAAAGAATAATCACATTCTTTCTGTTTAAAAATATGCCCGCAACACTGATACAAAATAACAATGCGCCCAGTGATAAAACTTCGGGTAAGGTAATCATGATTCGGTTCCCTTTGTCTCAGACTGCATTTTAACGACGCGTAACCTGTCCTGCTTTTTAACAAACACCTGATCTTGAGGGTTTTTAGATTTGGTTATCTTTGACTTATTCATACTGAGCGAGATTGCAGCAATTATCGCTACCAGTAATATTGCGCCAGCGACTTCAAATTGAAAAAGATATTCTGTATACAACGTAATACCTAATTCTTTGGTATTACTGTAGTCAGACCCAACTGACTTGATTGCCATATAGGTATCTGACATAAAATAATCTGCACCAACAACAAGGCCCATAGCCGTTACCATCAGTACTGCAACGGTAATACCAACAGGTAAAAACCGTGCAAAGCCTGCGCGCACTGTTGCTATATTAATATCCAGCATCATGACAACGAACAGGAACAGCACCATCACTGCACCGACATAAACCAGTACCAGCGCAATGGCCAGAAATTCTGCTTGTAACAACAGCCAGATTGCAGACGATGCGAAAAATGACAAGACCAGAAATAAAGCGGAATGGATCGGATTACGCATCACCACGACCATAGACGCAGAGAGCAGTAATATTCCGCCAAAAAGATAAAAGACTATTTGTTCTATCATTTACTTTATTTCTTACTTTTATTAATTGTTAGTATGTAGTTAATTAACGGTATAAAGCATCTTTTGCCCGATCTTCAGCAAGTTGTTTTTCTACCATGTCTCCGATTTCAAGTAACCTTGGTTTAGTCATCAACAAATCACCACGCTTCTCTCCGTGGTATTCAAATATTCTGGTTTCAACAATAGAATCTACCGGACAGGATTCTTCACAAAATCCACAAAAAATACATTTCGTCAGATCAATATCATAACGAGTAGTACGGCGGCTACCATCATCCCGAGGTTCCGATTCAATTGTAATTGCCACAGCGGGACACACTGCTTCGCATAATTTACAGGCAATACAACGCTCTTCACCATTAGGATAACGTCGTAACGCATGCAGTCCACGAAAGCGATGAGACTGCGGTGTTTTTTCTTCGGGATATTGCACTGTGATCTTGCGCTTGAACATATAACGACCTGTCAGACGCAAACCTTTTAGTAACTCCCAAAGGAATAAACTGTTTATATACTTTTTAATTTTGTCAGCCATTATTTTTAATTAAACCAGGGTGGAGTATCTGTGATAACTAATGCTGATACGACTACCAACCAAAAGATTGTAATCGGAATAAATACTTTCCAGCCTAAACGCATAATTTGATCATAACGATAGCGTGGGAACGTTGCCCTGAACCATAAGAACAAAAACATAAAGAAGGAAGTCTTGGCTAACAACCAAAACATCGGCGGCACCCATGCAAACAGTCCTTCAAGACCAGGGATTCCCTGAAAAGGTGATAACCAACCACCACAAAACATAAGCGCCGAGAGTACTGCTATCAAAATCATGTTCGCATACTCAGCCATGAAGAATACCGAGAATGCCATACCACCATATTCAACATGAAAACCGGCCACAATTTCAGATTCACCTTCGGCCACGTCAAACGGCGCACGGTTTGTCTCTGCAAGACCTGATATGAAATAGATTACAAATAAAGGAAACAGTGGAATCCAGAACCAATGAATAATACTGCCTGATTGTGAATTAACAATATCACCCAGATTTAAACTCCCTGATGCGACTAATACACCAGCCAAAGCAAAACCCATTGCAATTTCATAAGCCACTATTTGTGCTGCTGATCGTAATGCGCCCAAAAAAGCATACTTTGAATTAGAAGCCCAACCGGCAATGATTACGCCATAAACAGCCAATGATGTCAGGGCTAACACATATAACAAACCGGCATTAATATTTGCCAATACCTTGGTATCATCAAACGGGATTACAGCCCAGGCTGCCAGCGACGGCGCTAAAGATAATATCGGCGCCATCACAAACAGAAAACGATTTGAACCCGTCGGAATTACAATTTCTTTTACAATGAGTTTGACCGCATCAGCGATAGGTTGTCCAAGACCCCAAAGACTAAAACCGAAAAAGCCAACTCGATTAGGACCAATACGACCCTGTATGAATCCGATAACTTTACGCTCAGCATAAGTAAAGTAGGCAACTGTTACTAATACTGGAATCAGGATAGCAAGAATTTTTATCACCGTTTGTAACATCAACAACCCTTGCGGCTGATAATCCACAGGCAACAACAACGTTGTTATGGGTAACAACAGATTCTGGCTTATGAATTGATAGATTATTTCTAACATATTCTAGGCCTTGGCAATCCTTATCGAACCAAAGGAAGCACCCAGATCAATTTGCGCGATATGTGCAGCTTGAATCAGCACACAATCATCAGGCACCCGGTCATCGACAACAACTTTCAGAGTGACGCTGTTTTCATCTTGTTCTACTCTGGCATTATCGGCATCTGTTAAATTATTTTTTCCAGCTAGTGCGGTATTAATATGAATCGCACCATCAGAAACATCGGCTGTTTTTTGTAATGAGACAGCACGTCGACAAATTGAATCAATCATATTCATCGGTATTTCAGTAATGCGCTGTAAATCGTTCGATGCTGGTTCCAGGCTTGTTGGTGATTGCCATTGATCCATATTATTCGTTTTGATTTCACCGATGCTTTGCATTACTTCATCAAGCACATCTGACGAAGACTCATAATCAAAACCATCGAGATTAAATAAATTACCCAACACTCTTAAAAATTTCCATGCAGGTCTGGCTTGCCCTACTGGTGGAACAACACCGGCAAAGGTTTGGCTACTACCCGCATTATTAATAAAGGTACCCGAAGTTTCAGCAAACACTGAAACAGGCAACATCACATCTGCATACTTTTCAATTTCATCGCTTCTATACGCAGTCAATGAAATGACCAGCTCTGCCTCATTCATGGCAGTACGTGCGGCGCGACTATCCCAACAATCCATCTCGGGTTCAACACCCATAAGGACATAAGCTTTTAATTTTTCCTGCAACATCGCATGCGTATTCAGGCCGACATTCGTGCTTTCAACACCACCGGCAAGACGATGGGGTAATACACCGGACAACCAGACACCCGAACTATTAGCCGCTTCTGATAAATAGCCAATCTTTGAATTACTGTGTTTTGCTATAAGTCCGGCAAGGCTACGTAACAATGAGAAATGTGGATGTGCAGTCGCTATATTACCAAGCAATACTATTGCATCATCGGCATTAGCCAGTTTGTCAGCCATTTTTCTATGTGCGTCTGTTATATCGATGTTATCGATACACTGTTTTGTCTGCTCATCAATAGATTGGCCTGTTGTTTCAATTAAGGCTTTTAAAATAGCTGCCAATTCCATTGGCATTTTCTCAGGCGCAACGATAGTTTTCGTTTCGACAGGATAATTGAAGTCATAATCAACCGGATTCAACATCATTATTGCCGCACCTTTAAGTGCTGCCTTGCGTAAACGATGATTAATAATAGGTTGTTCTTTTCTTACATTACTTCCAATCAGTAATGCTGACTGCAATGTTTCAAGATCCGCAATAGACGTGCCCAACCAGGGGAATTGTGATACTGAATTCTGATCTGAAAAATCAACCTGCCTTAAACGGGCATCAATATTATTAGTTCCAACAGCACGTGCTATTTTTTGTAGTAGATAGAGTTCTTCGAGAGTTGAAGATGGTGAGGCCAGTACACCAAGTTGATTTGCACCATGACTTTCCAGTGCGCTGCCGAGTTTTTGTTTAACTACATCCAATGCAGTTTCCCAATCAACTTCTTTCCAGACACCCTCTTCCTTGATCATCGGGTTTTGTAAACGGTCTTCACTATAGATCCCTTCATAACTGAACCGATCACGATCAGACAACCAGACTTCATTGATAGCCTCATTATCAGCAGGCGCGACACGTTTAACGCGATCACCTTTTATATGTATATGGATATTTGAACCGACAGAATCATGTGGAGCGATACCGTCTTTTTCTACCAGTTCCCAGGTTCTTGCAGAATAACGAAATGGTTTTGAGGTAAGCGCACCGACCGGACACAGGTCGATAATATTGCCTGACATTTCTGAATTGACACTTTTTTCAATATAGGTGCCTATCTCCATGTTTTCACCGCGACCGGTTGCACCCATCTCGCGCAAACCTGCGACTTCTTCACCAAAACGAACACAGCGTGTGCAATGAATACATCGGGTAAGATCAGTCTGGATTAATGGACCGATGTTTTTATCTTTAACAACGCGCTTCTTTTCCTGATAACGCGACACATCACCGCCATAGCCCATGGCCAAATCCTGTAATTCACATTCACCACCCTGATCGCAAATAGGACAATCAAGCGGGTGGTTGATCAACAAGAATTCCATGATGGATTTTTGTGCATTAACAGCCAGCTTCGAACGCGTCTTAACTTTCATCCCATCCATGACTGGTGTAGCACAGGCAGGTAAAGGTTTTGGTGCTTTTTCAACTTCAACCAGACACATTCTGCAATTAGCAGCCACAGTCAATTTTTTGTGATAACAAAATCGTGGCACATAGATGTCATTAGCATCTGTTATCTCAATCAGCATCTGCCCTTTATTTGCTTTTAAGGACTTGCCATCAACTTCTATTGTTATTTGATCGTCTGACATTCTATTTATACTGTTTATTATGCGGCTTCAGTGTCATGCGCATGGCCTGTATCAACCATGCAACGTTTATGATCGATGTGATACTGAAATTCATCTCTAAATTGTTTGATAAAACTTCTTACCGGCCATGCCGCAGCATCTCCAAAGGCACAAATTGTTCGGCCTTCAATCTTGCTGGCGACATCATCCAGTTTGTCCAAATCACCCTGAACACCCTTGCCGTCTTCAATTCGTTTTACAACACGATATAACCACCCGGTGCCTTCACGACATGGCGTACATTGTCCGCAGGATTCTGAAAAATAGAATCGTGAAAGCCGTTGTAAAGCCTTAACCATACAAGTCGTATCATCCATTACGATAACTGCACCCGAACCCAACATCGATCCAGACTTGGCAATAGCATCGTAATCCATATTCGTATCCAGCATGACATCACCATGCACAACCGGCATTGAACATCCGCCGGGGATCACGGCTTTTAAACCACGACCGTTACGCACACCACCCGCCATTTCCAGTAATTTCGCAAACGGTGTCCCAAGTGGAATTTCAAAATTGCCGGGGTTATTAACGTGGCCACTAACGGAAAAACATTTCATGCCGCCGCTATTGGGCACACCCTTCTCAGCAAACCAGGTTCCACCATTACGTATAATGTTGGGCACTGATGCAAAACTTTCAGTATTGTTTATGGTGGTTGGTTTACCGTATAAACCAAAGTTCGCGGGGAATGGCGGTTTAAATCTGGGTTGCCCTTTTTTGCCTTCCAACGATTCAAGCAAGGCTGTTTCTTCACCACAGATATAAGCGCCAGCGCCCAAACTGGCGTAAATATCGATACTGATATCACTGCCTAGAATATTCTTGCCTAATAAACCTTGCTCATAAGCTTCTTTCAACGCGTTATCAAAACGTGGAAACGGCTCATCCATAAACTCGCCACGAATATAGTTGTAACCAACACTTGAACCTGTTGCGTAACAGGCAATCGCGATACCTTCAACGACTGAATGTGGGTTGTAACGCAGAATGTCCCGATCTTTACAGGTGCCCGGTTCACTCTCATCAGAATTACATACAATATATTTCTGACCTTCGACATTGCGTGGCATGAAACTCCATTTCAAACCAGTAGGAAAACCCGCTCCGCCTCTACCGCGAAGACCAGAAGTCTTAACTTCTTCGATAATTTTTTCAGGCGGTATTTTTTCATTAATTATTTTTTTCCACGCTTCATAACCACCGACCTGCAAATAATTTTCAAAGGTCCAGGGCTCATCAAACTTGAGCGTAGAAAAACAAACGCTATTTATTTCCATAATATTAGTCCAGTCCATCCAGAATCTCGTCCACCTTCTCCGGTGTCAGATTCTCATAGTACTTATGATCGATCATCATCATTGGCCCGCCACAACAAGCTGCCAGACACTCTTCTTCGCACTTGATATAAAATTTTCCATCAGCGGTAGTTTCGCCGGTCTTTATGCCCAGTTTCTTTTCTACATGCTCAACGATGTCATCCGAACCCATCAACAAGCAGGAAATATTGGTACAAACGGAAATGCTATGGCGACCTACTGGTTGTGTTTCAAACATAGAATAAAAAGAAGCCACTTCATAAACAGCAATATTCGACATACCCAGATACTCGGCAACCGCATCCATTAATTCTGTGGTCAAATAACCATGGTTCTGGTGTTGTGCTTCACGCAAAGCAGCCAGCACTGCAGACTGTTTTCTATCTTCAGGATATTTTTTTAACCACACATCAATCTCTGATCGCGTGTGTTCTGTCAAAATAGTTTTTGCTGTTTCAGTCATTCTTTAATACCAAACTAATTAATGGATTAGAACGAGTAATTTCTTTCAAGATGAGGCGCTGTGCTTTTTTTGACGCGGAGCATATGTTTAATATGTGAGCATCTAAAAAAGTGCAGCAACGAAATATTGGAAGAAAGTACGAAGTTATAATCATCTGTCTATCTCGCCAAAGACTATATCTTGTGTACCTATCACCGCAACAACATCCGCCAGCATATGACCTTTAACCATTTCATTAATTGAGGCCAGATGCGCAAATCCGGGAGCGCGTATCTTTAAACGATAGGGTTTATTCGCACCATCCGAAATGAGATAAATACCAAACTCACCTTTTGGATGTTCCACTGCCGAATAGACTTCACCTTTTGGTACGCAATAACCTTCGGTAAATAATTTAAAATGATGAATGAGTGATTCCATATCGTCTTTCATCTCTTCTCTTCTTGGTGGCACCAACTTATGATCATCAATCATCACCGGACCTGGATTTTGTTTCAGCCATTCAGCACATTGCTGAATAATCCGGTTTGATTGACGCATTTCTTCTACGCGTACCAGATAGCGATCATAACAATCGCCATTAGTCCCGACCGGAATATCAAAGTCGAGTTGGTCATAAACATCATAAGGTTGTTTCTTTCTCAAATCCCACTCAATTCCTGAACCGCGCAGCATCGGACCGGTAAAACCCAGTTGCAGCGCCCTTTCCGGCGAAACTTCAGCTATACCTACAGTACGCTGTTTCCAGATTCGATTATCCGTTAACAGGGTTTCATATTCGTCTATACAACCCGGGAATCGATCCGTAAACGATGTAATAAAATCGAGTAATGAACCTTGTCTATTTTCGTTCAGGCGATCTACTTCAACCTGATTATGCCATTTAGAGGCTTCGTATTTCGGCATCATGGAAGGCAGATCCCGATAAACACCACCAGGACGGAAATAGGTTGCATGCATACGTGTGCCAGATACCGCCTCATAACAATCCATCAAATCTTCGCGTTCACGAAAACAATATAGAAAGATAGTCATTGCACCAATATCCAGGCCATGTGCACCTAACCACATCAAATGATTTAGCACACGGGTAATCTCGGCGAACATGACTCTTATATATTGCGCACGAATTGGCGGTGTCACACCCAGTAATTTTTCTATTGCCATAACATAGGCATGTTCGTTACACATCATGGAAACATAATCGAGCCGATCCATATAACCGATACTCTGATTAAAAGGCTTACTCTCAGCCAGTTTTTCTGTTCCGCGATGTAATAAACCAATATGTGGATCGGCGCGCTCAATAACCTCGCCATCCATTTCAAGAATCAAGCGGAGCACACCATGCGCAGCAGGGTGCTGAGGGCCGAAATTCATGGTCATATTACGAATTTCAGGCATCGTTCTGTTCCTCTTCCGGTGTGAAAAAACGATTGTCATCTCGAATAACTCTAGGAACCAGGACTCTATTAGTAATAGTCACCGGTTGATAGACAACACGTTTCTTGTCCGGGTCATAACGTACTTCTACATTACCTTCCAACGGGAAATCCTTACGAAAAGGATGTCCAATAAAACCATAATCTGTTAATAAACGTCTTAAATCCGGATGGCCATCAAATAATATGCCGAATAAATCAAAGGCTTCTCGTTCAAACCAGTCGGCTGAACTCCAGATATCGGTTACCGAGGGTATGCGAGGGTATTCGCCGCTTAAATGACAGCGGAGTCGTAAACGTATATTGTTGGTTAAAGATAGTAAGTGGTAAACAACAGCAAAACCTTGCCCAGCCTCATTACTGCTTGAGTCTGACGGACTGTCTTTACCATGACGTCCACGACTAAAACCAGTCGATGTTGAATCCTGAGTAGACCAATCACTTTGCCCATAGGCCGAATAGTCGACGCCACACACATCAGAAAGTTGAGCAAAAGCAAATTGTTCATCGTCTCGCAACACCTTACATACCGACAAAAGATGTTCAGCAGCCAACTCGAGTGTGACCTCATTACGATCAACAATACAGTTCAACAACTCATTGCTGAATCGCTCTTCAAGTTTAGCCGCGAGATTGGCGGTTGATTCCGTCATATCCTTAAATAATTATTAGTGAGTTTATCGAGCTATGGTATTAGTTCGCTTTATCTTATTTTGTAGCTGTATTATCCCAAACAGCAGGGCTTCAGCAGTCGGTGGACAGCCCGGCACATAAACATCTACCGGTACAATACGATCGCAACCTCTGACTACTGCATAGGAATAATGGTAATAACCACCACCATTGGCACATGACCCCATAGAAATGACCCAGCGTGGTTCTGACATCTGGTCATATACCTTGCGTAAGGCCGGTGCCATTTTATTCACCAATGTACCGGCAACAATCATGACATCAGATTGTCTAGGACTAGGACGAAAAACGATACCAAATCTATCCAGATCATAACGCGACGCACCTGCTTGCATCATTTCAACAGCACAACAGGCAAGGCCAAAGGTCATCGGCCACATTGAGCCGGTTCTGGCCCAATTTATGAGATTGTCGACACTAGTGGTGACAATACCGGATTCGTGAATTTTTTCTTCTGCGCCCATTCGACTCCCTACTCCCACTCCAGCGCACCTTTGCGCCACACATAAATAAATCCCACAACGAGTTCAGTAATGAATATCATCATCGACCAGAAACCCGCCATACTAATACTGTCCAGAGCAACAGCCCATGGAATCAAAAAGGCTATTTCAAGATCGAAGATAATAAAAAGAATGGCAATAAGATAATAACGTACATCAAATTTCATGCGGGCATCTTCAAATGCCTCAAACCCACACTCATACGGCGATTGTTTTTCTGAATCTTTGCGGGCGTGGCCCATTAATTTCCCTAAACCCAGGCCCAAACCGAGCAGGACAATACCCATAACCAAGCCAACAAAAATAAAAATGAATATGGGGAAATAATTCGCCAACATTTGCCTGTTCCAGAACCCTTAGAAATTGAAATTAATAAAGCGTAATTATACTAACAAGTTTCAAGCCAATCACCTAAAAACATTAATAATTTTTATATTTTTAAAGCCAGCACTATGTATAGCAATCAATAAGGCTGACCATATTGCAATGTCGTTCAAATTAATACCGATAAAAAATTGATCAGTGTTTTGTAAATATGTGCAAATTCAGTACGGATAGAGTACACCTTAAAGCAAAAGCTTTAATGAATTACAGACTACAAAATTAAATTCTGTGTGAATAAATCAGCATGAGAGTAAAACCAGTGATTAGTGAAATGTAATTTCAAGGTCTATACTTATTGAGAGGGTGTCATTTTATCAAAAATGACCTGCTTGGCAGAACCCTACAAGAAGCTGTTCGTTTAAGTGATAATAGGAAAAATAATATGACTATTTTCATCAAAGCTCTCTTAATTTTACTGTTAACCTTCAACTTGTCTGGATGTGTTGATGCTACTCAGCAACTCATAGACAGAATCACCGCTTATATAACGTCCACATATAATCCTTCGATGTTTGAGAATAAAAACGGAAAGGTATTCCTGATTGATGATGATGAACCATTTACCGGGAAGATGGTTGAAAACTATAAAAATGGACAACAGAAATTATATATAGAATATATAAATGGTCTTATCTCCGGACCATGGAATGAATGGTATGAAAATGGAAATGAAAAGATTACGGGTGTCTTTGTCGAAGGATCAGGAACAATAAAACATTTTGATATTGATGGCACCAGAACAATGGAATCGCACTATGAGAAAGGCAAACTGGAAACAATCAAGGAATATAGCCCGGTTGGTCAGTTGCTTGGTGTGGCTGGTAAATTAGGAATCCCGCTCGATACTGAATATAAGCTTGAGGCTACGCTTGAAGGTAATTCCAAAACGGAATGTAAGCATCTGGCAAAAAAATTCTTAAGACATCCAGAACAGTTCCTTGATAACTGGGCAGCCATTAAAGAAAAACATGCGTTTAAATCTGAACACGTATCGTTGGTTTACAATTATCAAAACGGAAATATATGTGCCACCTTCCCCCTGAACAATGGCTTGTTACATGGCGGTCATTATTTGTATTTACCCGATGGGGTTTTACTTAAATACGTGCGTTACAGGGAAGGTGAAATTTATGGAGAGTTTGCAACCTATATAGAAAAAGCAGGCGAGTGTTATGTTGGTAGTAATACTTCAGGCGCTGCCGGTGGACGCTGGCATGGCACCTGTAACAGAATTAACGATTGAGATGCAGGCTACAAATAGATTATTTATCAAAATGCATCACCAGGAACACGTACCCAACCTTCCATAAGAACGCGAGCACTGCGACTCATGATCACCTTGGTCGCAGTCCATTCACCGTCTTTTTGAATAGCCTCGGCGCCGACTCGCAAAGTGCCAGACGGATGTCCAAAGGTAACGGCTTTTCGATCACCGCCACCGGCAGCAAGATTCACCAGCGTACCCGGAATAGCGGCGGCTGTTCCAATCGCTACCGCAGCGGTACCCATCATAGCGTGATGTAATTTACCCATCGACAGTGCACGCACATTCAAATCAATATCAGCAGCACTAATGAGTTTACCACTGGAAGAAACATAGTCAGCAGCCTTGGCAACAAAAGCGACCTTGGGCGTATGCTCTCGACCTGCGGCCTCTTCTATATTTTTAATCAGTCCCATACGCACAGCACCGTGAGCACGAATCGTTTCAAACATGAACAACGCTTTTTCATCGCCGTTAATCGCACCCTGAAGTTCAGTGCCGGTATAACCGATGTCTTCTGCATTGAGAAAGATGGTCGGGATACCGGCATTGATCATCGTCGCTTTGAATGTACCCACACCCGGCACTTCCAGTTCATCTACCAGATTACCTGTTGGCAACATCGCACCTTCACCATCGGCCGGGTCCATAAATTCCACCTGCACTTCTGCGGCAGGAAACGTTACGCCATCCAGTTCGAAGTCGCCGGTTTCCTGTACTTGACCATTGGTAACAGGAACATGCGCGATAATGGTCTTTTTAATATTGGCCTGCCAGATACGGACGATAGCCACACCATTCTCGGGAACACGACTCGCATCAACCAGACCACTACTAATAGCAAACGAACCTACCGCTGCGGTCAGGTTGCCGCAGTTACCACTCCAGTCGACGAAAGGCTTATCGATAGACACCTGACCAAACAGATAATCGACATCATGATCCGGCTGACTGGTTTTCGACAGGATGACCGTCTTGCTGGTACTGGAGGTTGCACCACCCATACCATCGGTATGCTTGCCATAAGGATCGGGACTACCGATCACACGTAACAAAAATGCATCGCGTGCAGCACCCGGCACCTGCGCCGCTTTGGGCAGATCTTCAAGATTAAAGAACACGCCTTTACTGGTACCGCCACGCATATAAGTAGCGGGAATTTTTATTTGAGGAACCTGACTCATGTATTAACTCCTGCCTAGGCCGCGTTTGATTCAAGAAAGTCTTGAGCGAAACGTTGCAGCACACCACCGGCGGCATAAACATGCACTTCTTCGGCAGTATCAAGACGACAAGTAACTGGTATTTCCACCGTCTCGCCGTTGCTACGGTGCATAACAACAGTCAGATCGGCACGTGGAGATATCTCGCCAATGACATCGTAAGTCTCGGTGCCATCGATAGCGTAGGTATTACGATTTTCACCATGCTTGAACTCCAACGGCAATACGCCCATACCGACTAAATTGGTACGATGGATGCGTTCAAAACCTTCGGCCACGATGACTTCTACGCCAGCCAAACGTACACCTTTGGCAGCCCAGTCACGGGAAGAACCCTGTCCATAATCAGCACCGGCAATAATGATCAACGGTTGCTTACGTTGCATATAGGTTTCTATCGCTTCCCACATGCGGCTCTCTTTACCTTCCGGCTCGATGCGCGCCAGCGAACCTTGTTTCACTTCGCCATTCTCATCACGACACATCTCGTTCAATAATTTTGGATTGGCAAACGTAGCACGCTGTGCAGTGAGATGATCACCACGATGCGTTGCATAAGAATTAAAGTCTTCTTCTGGTAAACCCATCTTATCCAGATAGGCACCGGCAGCACTGTTCAACATGATCGCATTAGAAGGCGACAGATGATCTGTCGTAATGTTGTCACCGAGTACTGCCAACGGACGCATGCCTTTCATCGTACGCTCACCCGCCAATGCGCCTTCCCAATAAGGAGGACGACGGATATAAGTACTCTGTGGACGCCAGTCATACAATGGACTTTTAGCGGCTGCGCCTTTAACAAGGTTAAACATCGGCGTATAGATCTTATTAAACTGTTCAGGCTTAACACTTTCTTTCACTATCGCATCAATCTCTTCATCGCTAGGCCAGATATCTTTCAGCGTTATTGGATTGCCTTCTTTATCTTTACCCAGTACATCCTTTTCAATATCGAAACGAATGGTGCCGGCAATCGCATAGGCAACCACCAGTGGTGGTGAAGCAAGGAAAGCCTGCTTGGCATAAGGATGAATACGACCATCGAAGTTACGGTTACCCGATAACACGGCCGTCGCATACAGATCACGATCGATCACTTCTTTTTGAATTTCAGGATCCAGCGCGCCACTCATACCGTTACAGGTGGTACAAGCGAAAGCCACAATGCCAAAACCCAGTTTTTCTAGCTCGGGCAACAGACCCGATTCTTCCAGATACAGTTGAACCACCTTGGAGCCCGGCGCGAAAGAAGATTTAACCCACGGCTTACGTATTAAACCGAGTTCATTCGCCTTGCGTGCAATCAGACCAGCGGCAACCATGTTGCGCGGGTTACTGGTATTGGTACAGGAAGTAATCGCCGCGATGATAACCGCACCATCGGGCATTTTGCCTTCGGCTTCATCTGCGTTTGCCTGTTCCAATCCCACCGCGATACCGCGAGAAACCAGATCCGAGGTAGCTAAACGTCGATGTGGATTCGATGGTCCCGCCATATTGCGGCAAACCGTAGACAGATCAAATGTCAGTACACGTTTATAGTCAGCATCTTTAAGATCATCCGCCCAGAGACCGGAGACTTTGGCGTAGTTTTCTACCAACGCTACTTGTTCTGGTTCACGACCGGTCAGCTTCAGATAATCGATAGTCTGCTCGTCGATATAAAACATACCGGCAGAGGCACCGTATTCCGGTGTCATATTGGAGATAGTGGCGCGATCACCAATGGTCAGTCCGGCAACACCATCACCAAAGAATTCAAGATAGGCGGAAACTACTTTCTCGTTACGTAAAAATTCAGTGATGGCCAACACGATATCCGTTGCCGTAATACCCGGCTGACGTTGTCCGGTAATATTGACACCAATAATATCTGGCAAGCGCATCATGGTTGGTCGACCCAGCATGACGGTTTCAGCTTCAAGACCACCGACACCGATAGCGATAACACCTAAAGCATCCACGTGCGGCGTGTGACTGTCGGTACCGACACAGGTATCAGGAAAAGCTACTCCGTTTCGAGATTGGATCACCGGCGACATCTTTTCCAGATTGATCTGGTGCATGATGCCATTACCAGCAGGGATAACGTCGACGTTATCAAACGCCGTCTTGGTCCATTCAATAAAATGAAACCGATCTTCATTACGGCGATCTTCAATAACACGATTCTTTGCAAACGCCTCAGGATCAAAACCACCGTGTTCAACAGCCAGCGAATGATCAACGATCAACTGCGTTGGTACAACCGGGTTAACCTTGGCCGGATCACCACCTTGATCAGCAATCGCATCGCGTAGGCCCGCTAGATCAACCAGCGCCGTCTGACCCAGGATATCGTGACAAACCACACGCGCCGGATACCAGGGAAAATCCAAATCTTGCTTACGTTCAATAATCTGTTTGAGGGAATCGGTCAGCGCAGCCGGTTCACAACGGCGCACCAGTTGTTCCGCCAATACGCGAGAGGTATAAGGTAACCGCGCGTACGCACCAGGCTTAATCGCATCGACTGCTTCGCGCGTATCGAAATAATCGAGATCAGAATTGGGCAGCGGTTTTCGGTAATTGGTATTCATAACTATGTTTACTCTCAGTGTGGTTTGTTACTACTTTGGGCAATTCGAGTGTGTTCAGGACTAAACAACCAGATTGTCGACATATTGTTCGAAAATAGCGATTATAATGCGTTCATTGCTGTATTTCCACTTACTATTGTCAACACTTTACGTGAATGGGTCGTAAGAGATCTGATTTAGCGTCATATTAACACTCGTTATATATTCGATTGTTGTGCCCTTTAAAATTGATTCAGTCTTAGTGCGTTTTGTATTCCATCACGTTGCGAAGGATTGACGCCAACAGCATCAGCATAGGTATTCCAGTGCGATACAACCTGTTTCACTTCATTTATGATTTTCTCAGCCCGTCCTCGCTTCATCGAAGCCGTCTTTGCACAAGCTTTAAAATCATCCAAAGTAAAATCATCTGTCTTTCCATTAATACTCATCTGGTGATTTGCAGTCCAGTCCCCAGAAGGATTAAAACTGTAGGTAATATCAAATGCTGGCGACAATGACCATTCCCCGAGCTTATTCATTAAAAAAGCAATGTTTTTAACATGATCATCCTGGTTTCGTGCAATGACATTAAACACCATTCTTCGAAACAGTTGTTCTACATCACTCATTGGTAATTCAAGTTGTCGAATAACCATAAATGCTTGTTCATATGAATGTGCCTGAGCCATTTTGTAATCATAATGTCCCAATGCAGCGAGTGATTGCATATGTTGCTTTTCACCACCAGACGAACGTTCAAAGCGCTTTGTCATAAAATGCCGTCTATTATTTTCTTCAAATAGTTCACATTTTTCCATATCTATCCCGGCATCCATTGCCATTTTCGAATAGGCGTATTCAATCACACCATAGCCTTCCGGATCAGCAAGCTCTTTATCCCGGTTATTACTAACGCCATCAAATTTTACTATCCAGTACTCAAAACCTTCTTTCGTTTTAACCTGACCAGATCGAACTTCGTTTGTCGCAGGATTCCACGCAATCACAGCCTTTGCTCTTGCGCCGCCAGCAGAGGTACCAATTTGTAACATATCTGCCATAGCCTGTTCCTTACTTTCATCATCGAATGAAATATTAATATTTTCCCGTTTTGAAAGTATCTCAGAAGCAAGCCCAACCATTTGGTCGATGTGTATTTTATGTGATGTTGTGCGCCTTGGTCCTTCAGCTGGCAAGTACTCCAAAGCGCCCATACCTCTATCACCGGTATAACAAAGACGTTCTATTGCATTGAAAGATTGTGGCGTTCGTCCCTGTCCCGCTAACCACTTATCAATGAGCGCATTACCAAATTTGTCTGGTAACGAATCAGCTAATAAACCTGGCAAGCCATAAAAGGACTCATATTTAAGATCACGAAAGGTATAAACCTGTCCTGCCATCAGAGGCATTTTCAAGGGCGAGACTTCTATCCCGCTCTCAGCGAATGCGGAGTCATATTGAAACGAAGCGAATTCATCACCTTCTTCCAAGGTAACTGCACCGATGGTGTCGCCCCACAGTTTCACCTCTGCAATGCTAGTCATTCATCTTCCTTCCATTTCCATTTTTTTACTGGATCTGGTTTTTGTTTTTTACTTGAAGCACGAATTCTGATTTTTCTTTTTTGTTTTAATAACTCCATGGGCTTGGGACCCTGCTCAGGTAGCATACGATCCAGGTTATCCATCAAATCCAGTACTCGGAAAATTCTGATAACACTTAACATTTGACCGGAAGCACCACCCTCAATACGCTCAAGCGTCCTTTTAGACATACCCGCCTTTTTCGCTACTGCCGCTTGCGTCATATTTAATTCAACGCGACGAGTTGAAATCCTCTGCCCAATTTCGGCAAGAATCGTATCATCAGTTAGTAATTTTGTTATTCTCATAGTCGTAATATTTGACGATTTAATAAGCAGAAATTATTTATATCGTAATATATGGCGATTTACAAGGGTTTACTTTGCCTTATTAGGCTCAAGTAATCAAAGTGAAAAGAGATAAGTATTGTATATATATGCGAGCTCGCTTAATGCTCGGGCGAGTAAGCAATTGAAAATAAATAATTTTGTAATTTACTGGAAATGAATAAAGCGAAAAGCGTTAAAGCAGTGAGGTCTTTTTTAGATTATCTGAATACTTCTAATTGGTGCGATGGGCGGAGTTGATAATTATCTCTATATTCCTGATAAATATAGATTATTTATAATTCTATTTTTATAAATGCCCCCAAATATGCCCCCATATTGTTTATTTATATCAATATTAAAGAATAAATCTTCTGGCGTTTATGTAATTAGGCAATTAATTCTATTTTATAGCTTTTTTGTTTGCTGTAATTACTATTTGATTATTAATGGAACAAAAATCGTCATCATCAGTAATCAAGCAATCAATCTTGCAATTTTTCATTACCTGTACAAAAAATGAATCATATGAGTCAAGCACTCCCTCTTCTATTACAGATATAGTACTTTCAGCAAAGTCTAAGTCTAGATTTACAGGGAGACACGTTGACATAGAATTAATCGTCATCCATGCCATCTTTATTTCTTCTACAACAGTATTCCGTGAATCTTTAATTTTTCTAAACGTTTTTTTATCGAATGATTCTAAGTTTTCGCTTTTTTTGTAGATTTCCAACTCTTTTTTTTCAACAATATTCGCTAACTCGGATAGCGTTAAAACGCTATGGCATAATTCAGCGCCATCACTAATGATTTTTTCTAAAAATTGTGAGTATTCATTTATCTGATACTCTTCAGGCGCATTTGGAATACTCATATCCTTAGATGCAACGTATGTTATCCAAAACCATACATTTGTATCTGTACCCCGTCAGCCCCATGTGGACCAATTAGCCTAATTGCCTAAGAGATAGTTTTCGTTCATCGTTAACCGAAGAGGAAACGATGATGACAAATAAAAGAAGTGCAGAACAAACCGTACGTGATATTCGTCGACGTACC